>DATFPH010000232.1:0-9629 GCA_035264905.1 Thermoanaerobaculia bacterium | reverse complement strand
CGGACGGCCAGGGGAATGTTGTAGGCCGGGCTCGCCGGCTGGAGCACATGCAGAAACCAGAGCCGTTCCTGCGCGAACGAGAGGGGCAGCGGCCCGTCCCTCGCCACCCTTTCGATGCGCGGCGCCACGGATCGCCGGCCTGCCGAGACCAGACCGGACACCTCGCCCGCGATCCCCTCCACCGTCGGCGCCTCGAAGAACCGGCGCAGCGGGACCTCGACCGCGAAGATCTCCCGCAGTTGCGACACCACCCGGCCGGCGGCCAGCGAGTGCCCGCCCAGGACGAAGAAATCATCCTTGACACCGACCTGCCCGACACCGAGAACGGACGACCAGATCGAGGCCACGACCTCCTCGATCCCGTTGCGCGGCGCGACGCGCTCGGCCGGCGGCAGGGCCGTCCTGCCAGGAGCCGGCAACGCCTTGCGGTCCAGCTTGCCGTTGGACGAGAGCGGCAGATACGGTAGGGCGATGAGCCAGGAGGGCACCATGAACGCGGGCAGGTGGGCGGCGAGGTGCTCCCGGAGCGTACGGACCTGCAGCTCGCCCGCGGCGACGAAATAGGCTGCGAGGCGGGTGTCTTCACCCTCGCGATGGGCGACGACGACCGCCTCGTGGATCGCAGGATGCTGCAGAAGGACGGCTTCGATCTCGCCCAGCTCGATGCGGAAACCGCGCACCTTCACCTGGTGATCCAGGCGGCCGAGGAACTCGACGGCGCCATCCGGCAGCCAGCGCGCGAGGTCGCCGGTGCGGTACAGACGGGCGCCTGGCCTCTGGCCTTTCGCGTCGCAGGGATCGGGCACGAAGCGTTCGGCGGTGAGGTCCGGCCGTGAGAGATAGCCGCGCGCGAGTTGCACGCCGCCCAGGCAGAGCTCGCCGGGAACGCCCACCGGCTGCGGCCGGAACTGTGCGTCCAGCACATGCACCGAGCTGTTGGCGATCGGCCGCCCGATCGGCACGATCCGGCCGGCCGCGGCGCGGTCGCAGGTCCACGCAGTGATGTCCACCGAGGCCTCGGTGGGGCCATACAGGTTGTACAGCCCGGCACCGGGCAGAAGGGCGAGGGCGCGGTCGCGGAGATCGGGCGGCAGCGCCTCGCCGCTGCAGACGACCGCGCGGAGCGAATGGCAGCCGGCAGCCCGCGGCTCCTCCACGAAAACCCGCAACATCGACGGCACGAAGTGGATGACCGTACCGCCCTGGTCGGCGATCAGATCTGCGAGATAGACGCTGTCGCGATGCCCTCCGGGGCGGGCGAGGACCAGGCGGGCTCCGGCGAGCAGCGGCCAGAAGAGCTCCCAGACCGAGACGTCGAAGGAGAACGGCGTCTTCTGGAGGACCCGATCCCCGGCCGTGAGCCGGTAGGCCTCCTGCATCCAGAGCAGGCGGTTGCGGATGCCGACGTGGGGGACCATGACCCCCTTCGGCCGGCCGGTCGAGCCGGAGGTGTACAGCACATACGCGAGGTGAGCCCCGTCGACCGGGCGAACGGGAGCTCCGGCAGCCTCGCCCGGGAGGGCATCGAGGAGGAGGACCGGCGCCTGCCGGGGCGGCAGGCAATGCAGAAGGCTCTCCTGGGCCAGGAGGACGGAAGCGCGGGCATCGTCCAGCATGAACGCCAAGCGGTCCTGCGGATAGTCGGGATCGAGCGGGAGATACGCGCCGCCCGCCTTGAGGACCGCGAGCAGGGCGATCATCAGAGCGGGCGATCGCTCGGCGCAGACACCGACGGCGACATCCGGCCCCACGCCCAGGGAGACGAGTCGCTGCGCCAGGTGATTCGACCGCCGGCTCAGCGCGCCGTAGCTGACGAACGTGCTCTCGAAGACGACGGCCACCGCGTCGGGAGCCGCCGCGGCGCGCTCTTCGAACATCTCCTGGATCCAGACCTCGACCCCGTAGGCCCGGGATGTGTCGTTCCATTCGATCAGGAGCTGGCGCTCCGGGCCAGTCAGCAGGGGCAGCTCCGAGACCGGCCGCTGCGGATCGTCCACCGCCTCGGCGACGAGCCGGCAGAAGTGGCCCGCCATGCGCTCGATCGTCGAGGCGTCGAACAGGTCGGCGCTGAATTCCAGCGTCGCGAGCACGCCGTCCGCCGCCTCCGTCAGGGTGAGCGTCAGATCGAGCTTCGTCGCCGCCAGATCGACGGGCAGAGGGCGCAGCTCGAGGCCGGGTAGCTCCACGGCCGGGGAGCCCGCGTTCTGGAGGACGAACAGGACCTGGAACAGGGGAGCACGGGCGAGGCTCCGCTCCGGTTGCACGGCTTCGACCAGCTTCTCGAAAGGCAGGGCCTGGCGCGCATAGGCCCACAGCGCCACCTCGCGCGAGCGCACGAGCAGCTCGCGGAACCCGGGATCGCCCGCGAGGTCCAGCCGCAGGACCAGGGTGTTGGCGAAGAATCCGATCAGGTCTTCCACCTCGACCTGCGAGCGGTTCGCGATGGGGGTGCCGATCAGCACGTCGTCCTGGCCGCTGTAGCGCCGGAGCAGAGCGGCGAGACCCGCGGCCAGGACCATGAAGGTCGTCGCCCCCTCGCTCCGGGCGAGCGCACCGAGACGCCCCGCCACCTCCGCAGAGAGACGGAACGTTCGGTATCCGCCGCGGGAGCTCAGCACCGGAGGCCGCGGGCGATCGGTCGGCAGGACAAGCGCCGAGGGCGCTCCGGCGAGCCGGCCGCGCCAGTCAGCGAGCAGATCCTCGAGCGTGCGTCCCTGAAGCCAGGCGCGCTGCCAGACGGCGTAATCGCCATACTGGATCGGGGGATCGGCGAGAGGCGAGGGCAGCCTGCGGGCATAGGCGGCGTACAGAGCCGCCAGCTCGCGCAGGAAGACCATGCCCGACCAGCCGTCGGAGACGATGTGGTGGGTGTTCCAGAGCACGGCATGGTCGTGTGGCGCGAAGCGGAGCAGCCGCGCGCGCACCGGCCCACACCGGAGGTCGAACGGGCTCGCCGCCTCCTCCCGCGCGATCCGCCGCGCCTCCCGCTCGCGCTCACCGGGCGCCAGGGCCGAGACGTCCACCAGCGGCAGCGGCAGCCCCTCGCTCGCAGGCGGAGCGATCACCTGCACCGGCCCCTCCCCCGTTGGCACGAAGGTGGTCCGGAGCACCTCGTGCCGCCGCACGATCTCGGAGAGGCTCGCCGCGAGCGCGGCGCGGTCGAGCGTTCCGCTCAGTTGCACCGCCCCCGGCAGGTTGTAGGCCGGATTCCCGGGCTCGAGCCGGTCGAGGAACCAGAGCCGCTCCTGGCCGAAGGAGAGAGGCAGTCGGTCGCGCTCCAGCACCCGCATGATGGGAGGGAGCCGGGGGACGGCCCGCTGCCGCTGCGCCTCCTCGATCCGGACCGCGAGCCCGGCGACCGTCGGCGTCTCGAACAGCTGGCGCAGCGCCAGCTCCGCGTCCAGGGTGTCGCGGATCCGTGCAATCACCCGCGTCGCCTGCAGGGAGTCCCCGCCCAGAGCGAAAAAGTCGTCATGGATCCCCACCCCGTCCAGCCCCAGCACGTTCGCCCAGATGCCGGCCAGCGCCTCTTCGACGGGCGAGCGCGGCCGCGCGGAGCCCGTGGGCTGCGGGCTCTCCGGTTCGGGCAGCGCCCGCCGGTCCACCTTGCCGTTCGGCGTCAGGGGCAGCGCCGGCAGGACGACAAAGGCGACGGGAACCATGTAGGCGGGCAGTCTGGCGCGGAGGAAGCGCTCCAACGCGTCCGCGCCGGCGCCCTCTCCCGCCGGCTCCGGGACGACGTAGGCCACCAGGCGCCGGGCCCCGCGGGCCTGGCCGGAGGTGGTGACGACGCAGCTCTGGACGTCCGGGTGCTCCCCCAGGCCCGCCTCGATCTCCCCCAGCTCGATCCGATGGCCGCCGATCTTGACCTGGTGGTCCTCGCGGCCGAGGAACTCGATCACCCCGCCGGGCAGGTAGCGGCCGAGGTCCCCGGTGCGGTAGAGGCGCTCTCCGGTCCGCGGATGGCGGATGAAGCTCGCCCGGGTCTTCTCCTCGTCTCGCCAGTATCCCTGCGCCAGGCCGATCCCTCCGATGTAGAGATCGCCCGGGACCCACACCGGACGCGGCTCGAGCCTGCTGTCGAGCACCTGGACAGACTGCCGCGCCATGGCGCGGCCATAGGGGATGCTCTTCCATGCGGGATCGACGTCCGCGATGGGATGGAGGATCGACCAGATGGACGCCTCCGTCGCACCTCCCAGGCTCACCACCTCCGCGTCCGGAGCGAGCTCCCCGATCCGGGCGGGCAGCGGGAGAGGAATCCAGTCGCCGCTCAGGAGGACCAGCCGTACCGCGCCCGGCATCCCGCGGGCCGCTCCCGGGCTCTCGGTCAGGATCTCCATCAGGGCGGGGACCGAATTCCACAGGGTGACCCGCTCCCGCGCCATCCAGCGGCACCAGCCCTCGGGGTCGGGCCCCTGCGACGCATCGGGCATCACCACCGTCCCACCCGCCGCGAGGAGGCCGAAGATGTCGTAGACCGACAAGTCGAAGCTGAGGGACGAAACAGCCAGCACCCGGTCGTCCGGACCGACCCCGAAGCGGCGGTTGATGTCCAGGATCGTGTTGACAGCTCCCCGGTGATCGATCATCACTCCCTTGGGCAGGCCGGTCGAGCCGGAGGTGAAGATCACGTAGGCCAGATCCTCGGCGGAGGCAACCGGCGGCGGCGGCTCGCTCTCCGCAGGTCCATCCTCTGCCAGGGAGACCGCCACCCGCTCCACCCCCTCCGGCCATTCCGGGCTCTCGTCCAGCCAGGGCTGGGTGAGCGCCACCTGGGCCTCGCCGTACCGCAGGAGGTGCCAGCGCCGCTCGCGGGGGAGGGCGGGATCGACCGGCAGGTACGCCGCGCCGCTCCGCAGCACGCCGAGCACGGCCGCCACCTGCTCGCACCCCTTCTCCATCACCACGGCGACGAGCCGGCCAGGCCGGGCACCCAGCCGCCGCAGCCGGGCCGCGATCCCGGAGGACAGGCGGTCCAGCTCGCCGTAGGTAAGCGATCCGTCGCGGCTCACGACCGCCGTCCGGTCCGGCCGCCGCAGGGCCTGCGCCAGGAAGAGGCCGTGCAGGGTCTCGCCGGCCGGCGCGAGGTCCGGTGCCGTGAGCGCCGGCCGGCCGGAGAGGAGCGGCAGAGGCGACGTCTCGCGCCAGGCGTCCTCTCCGTCCGCCAGACGGTCGAGAAGCCGGCAATAGCCGGCGAAGACGGCGTCGATCAGCCCCTCGGGAAACAGCTCCTCGACGACATCCCAGTTGAACGACAGGTCGCCGTCCGCCTCGGCCGCCTGGTGGTCCAACCACACCTGCGGGGTCTGGCTGATGCTGTAGACCACCTCGCCTTCGAGGCGGGCCAGCTCGCCGGAGGGATCGGTGGCCCGCCCGTCGGCGACCGTCAAGCCGAGCAGGCTCGTGAACACGACGGGCATCGCCCCGCCGTGCCCTCGCCCCTGGAGGAGGGCCAGCTCGCGGAGGACCCGGACACCGCTGACGTAGCGATGGTCGAGATCCTCGAGCAGGCGGCTCTGGAGCCGGCGGGCGCGATCGACGAACGGCTCCTCGCCGGAGCCGTCGACTTCGAGCAGGGTCAGCGAGGTGAAGTCGCCGATCAGCTGGTTGACCTGTGAGTGAAGGGGGAGCCGGTTGAAGAGCGTCAGGTTGAGAGTGAACCGCGGGCTCTTGCTCCAGCGGGCGAGAGCTTCGCCGAACGCCGCCAGCAAGACCCCCGACGGGGTAAGCCCGAATCGGGCAGCCCGCTTCTTCAGGCCCTCCCAGCGCGCGGAGCCCAGGCGATGGGCGCGGCGGGCGAACCGCGGGCGCAGGATCTGCGCGGGATTTCTGGCGAGCGGCAGCTCGGGCGCGGGCGGCAGGGTGGCGAGGCGGCTCCGCCAGTACTCCAGGGAGCGGCGGTGGAGCTCCGTTCCGGCGAGCGCCTGCTCGGCCAGGACGTAGTCGCGGAACGAGAGCTCGAGCGGCGCCATCTCGGTCTGGAGGTCCGCATAGAAGCGGCCCAGCTCGGTGAAGAGCACGCGGAAGCTCCAGGCATCCCCCAGGAGGAAGTCGAAGCTGAAGTGGAGCCGGACCTTGCCCCCGGCGAGGCAGGACGCCCGCAGCTCGAACAACGGCCAGCGATCGCTCGGCAGAACCTGGTGGGACATCTCGTCCCGCACCTCCGCCAGCGCCTCGCGGGTCCGCTCGGCGGAGCTGCCGGTCAGGTCGAGGGTCCGGATGCGGTACGGAGGCACCGACGCGAGGATCTGCTGCCGCCCGTCCGGCAGCACGATCGCCCGCAGCATGTGCTGGCGGTCGATGAGCCTCTGCAAGGCGCCTTCGAGACGCCCGAGGTCGAGCCCCGCCACGTCGAGCTCGGTATAGGTGTGGGTGGCCACGTTGCCCAGCTCGACGGCGTCCGTGCGGCCGATCCAGTAGGCCCTCTGCACGTCGGTCAACGGGAAGCTCTCGGAGAGGCGCTCGCTGTCGGGCTCGATCGCCGGGAGACCGGACGAGGGGACGCCGGACCCCGCCTCGGCCCTCAGGCGCTCCAGGAGCTCCGCCTGGCGCGCCACCGTGGGGCTCTCGAAGAGCGCGCGCAGCGAGACGGCGAGGCCCAGAGAGCGCTCGACGTGGGCCACGGCCTGGGTCATCAGCAGCGAGTGGCCACCGAGCTCGAAGAAATCGTCGTGCACGCCGATTCGCTGGATTCCCAGCAGGGTCTGCCAGATGCCGGCCAGCGTCTCTTCGACGGCGGACCGGGGAGCGACGTAGACCGTCTCCAGCTCGGGACGCGCGTGCCCCTGCGCGGGAGCGGGAGCCAGCGACTCCCCGGCTCCTGCGGCGACGGCCATCGCCTCGGCCATGGGCGCCGCGGGCAGGCTGCCGGCCTTGGCCGCAGGGTCGACCCAGAAGCGCCGGCGCTCGAACGGATAGGCCGGCAGGGCGAGCCGCCTCCGCCGCTGTCCGCGGTAGAGCCCCTTCCCGTCGACGGGAGCCCCGGCGAGCCAGAGGCGTCCGACGGCCGTGAGGAGGAGCTCGACGTCGTCGCCGCGTTCTCCGGGATGGCCGAGCGAGCGGATCACGTCGGGCGAGCGGCTCCACGCGGGATGGCTCTTGACCAGGGTGGTCAGGGTGCGGCCGGGTCCGACCTCCACGAGGACGAGATCGGGGATCTCGAGCAGAGTCTCCAGCGCGTCGCCGAAGCGCACCGGCTCGCGGAGGTGCCGCGCCCACGCGACGGGATCTGTCGCCTGATCCGCCGAAACCCAGGAGCCTGTCAGGTTCGACAGATACGGGATCTGGGGCGGCGCGAGACGCACGGCGCGCACGCGGTCCCGGAACGGCTCGCAGGCCGGATCCATCAGAGACGAATGGAACGCATGGGAGGTGTGCAGCCGGCGGACCTCGAGACCGCGGCCGGCGAGCTCCTGCTGCAAGCGCTCGACCGCGGCCACGGGTCCCGCAGCGACACAGTGACGGGGCCCGTTGACCGCTGCGACCGAGAGGCTCTCCTCCAGCAGGGGTGCGACCTCCCCCTCGCCCATCGGGACGGCGAGCATGGCCCCCTCGGGCAGCTCCTGCATCAACCGCCCCCGCGCCGCCACCAGCGCGAGCGCGTCCTCCAGCTCCATCACGCCAGCCAGGCAGGCGGCGACGAACTCGCCGATGCTGTGCCCCAGCATGGCCCGCGGTCGCACGCCCCAATCCATCCACAGCCGGGCCAGCGAGTACTCGAACGCGAAGATCGCCGGCTGGGCCAGGGCCGTCCGCTCGAGAGCGCGGCCGGCCGCGGCCGCTTCCTCCGGCGCGGGGTAAAGCACGCGGCGCAGGTCGAGGCCGAGGTGCGCCGCGAGGATCTCGGCGCAGCGGTCGAGCTGCTCGGCGAACGCAGGCTCGCTCCGATAGAGCCCCTGCGCCATGCCGACGTGCTGGCAGCCCTGTCCCGGGAAGAGGAACGCGACCGGCCGGTCGGAGGCCTCCTGGACCCGGCCGAGGGTCCGTTGCGGATCCCCGGAGCCGAGAGCCGCGGCCGCCTCCTGGGCGTCCCGGCAGACGGCGATCCGCCGGTGCGCCAGCCGCCGCCGGCCGAGGTGGCAGGTGAAGGCGACGTCGGCGAGATCCTCCTGCGGATGGCTGCGCAGGTGCTCGGCCAGATCGCGCGCCCGGCGCTCCAGGGCCGTGGCGGTCTTCGCCGACAGGACCAGGAGCTGCCAGGGCCTTCCCGGACAGGAGGGCGGTTGCGCCGGTGGCTCCTCGAGCACGACGTGCGCGTTGGTGCCGCCGATTCCGAACGAGCTGACCCCGGCGCGGCGGGGGCCCCCCCGCTTCCAGGTCTCGAGCCGGGAGCTCACGTAGAAGGGCGTCGCGTCGAAACCGATCTCCGGATTCGGCTGCTCGCAATGCAGGCTCGGCGGGATGAGCCCGCGCTCCACGGCCAGGAGAGTCTTGATGAGCCCGGCGACGCCGGCCGCGGCGTCCAGGTGGCCGATGTTCGTCTTGACCGAGCCGATCGCGCAGGTCCCCCGCGCCGTGATCCCGAAGGCTCGGGTCAAGGCTGCTATCTCCACAGGGTCCCCCAGCTCGGTGCCGGTGCCATGGGCCTCGATGTACCCCACCGTCTCCGGCGCGACCTCGGCGATCGACTGGGCCATGCGCACGACGGCGACCTGCCCCTCGATGCTCGGCGCCGTGTAGCCGACCTTCAAGGAGCCGTCGTTGTTGACCGCCGATCCCTTGATCACGGCGAGGATGCGGTCTCCCTCCGCGAGCGCGTCCTCCAGCCGCTTGAGCACGACGACGCCGACGCCGCTCCCGCTTACAGTGCCCCGGGCCTGCGCATCGAACGCGCGGCAATGCCCGTCCGGAGAGTCGATGCTTCCCTCCCGGAAGAAGTAGCCCGATCTCTCCAGAGAGACGACCCGGACACCGCCGGCAAGAGCCATGTGGCACTCTCCCGCGAGCAGGCTCTGGCAGGCCATATGGATCGCGACGAGGGAGGTCGAGCAGGCGGTCTGCACGACCACGCTCGGGCCCCGCAGACCCAGCTTGAAGGAGGTCCGCGTCGCCAGGTAGTCCTTCTCGCTGGCCAGGGTCAGCTGGAAGTTGCCCATGGCCGCCACGAGGTCCGGCCGGGACAGGAGGTGCATCAGGTAGGTATTCGGTCCGGCTCCTCCATAGACTCCGATCAGGCCCTCGGCCTGCAGAGGATCCCAGCCCGCGTTCTCGAGCGCCTCCCAGGCGCACTCGAGGAACAGCCGGTGCTGCGGGTCGAGGATCTCGGCCTCCCGCGGGCTGAGGTCGAAGAGAGCGGCATCGAACAGGTCGACGCCCTCGAGAGCGCCGCGGGACGGGACGAAGCTCGGGTGGTTCACGATCGCGGGATCGAGACCCGCGGCCAGGAGCTCTTCGCGGGAGAACGAGGCGATCGATTCGATTCCGCCGCAGAGGTTGCGCCAGAACACCTCCACGTCGGCGGCCCCCGGGAAGCGTCCCGCGACTCCGATGACCGCGATCTCGAGACCCGTCCGGTCGCTCATGATCGGCAGTCCCCCCGGCCGGCGTCGCTCTTCTCACTGCGCACGGCGCCCCCTCTCGAGACGCTCCTGGAGCCGGCTCCTGCCTTCCCGGCGCGCATCGACGTG
>DATFPH010000231.1:0-13440 GCA_035264905.1 Thermoanaerobaculia bacterium | reverse complement strand
AAAGTAGCTCCGGCACCGACCTTGGTGCTTTGTAGGTCTATTTTTCCCCCGTGATTCTCTTCGATGAGAATTCGACTGAGGAAGAGGCCTAATCCAAGGCCCTCTTTCTTGGTCGTCGAGAATGGCTTGAAAAGCTTTCTTCGGATATCTTCGGGAACCCCTTCTCCATGATCGGTCACTCGCACCTCTGCATGGCCTGCATCGGCTCGAGTTTCGATCAATATCCGGCCCCGCTCCGGCGAAGCATCGATGGCGTTTTGAAGAATGTTCAGTAAGACCTGGAGAATCTGATTGGCGTCGATAGAAAAGGGAATCCCGGGAGCCGAGCCTGCAGGAGGGTCGAGACGCGGGTCAAGCCGAGCTTGAATTGTAATGGCCTTTCGGCGAAGAGCCGTGTCGATGAGTTGTAGGCTACGACGGACGATCTCGTTGATGTGATGTTCTCCCTTTTCAGGGCGGAGGCTCCGCAGAGCGGTTTCTTGGAGCCGCCGGGAGAGCCCGTCACATCTACGAATCTCGGAGAGTACTACTGAGAGTTTTTCGATGTAGCCGCTATTGGGACTCAGTCCGCTTTCTGTCTGGAGATCGTCGATGATGTTCTGGACGGTCAGGTTCAAATTGTTCAGGGAGTTCTTGATCTCATGGACGAACGTAGCCGTGAGCTGGCCGAGCGCAATCGCGCTCGTTGAGGCAAGCAGCGCCTCTGGGCTTGGCTGAAGATTTTCTCGCTCCAGTTTCATGGCCTTGCTGAGCTGCGTCAAGAGGTTCGCCCTCTCACCAAATCTACTCCTTTTGGTCCCCGAAGGCGAGCCGAAGCTTATGGCAGCGCCGGCCGCTGACCCGTTCGGCGTTGCAGATCCATGGATCCCAGAGCTCGCGCCGGCGAGCTGATTATGCTTCACCCCCCCAGCGCCACCGGCCAACGCCGGCCCAGCTCCCGTGCCCGCGCTGTCTCGCCGGCCGCCACCAGCAACCGGTGAAGGTCGGCCACCGGAGCCCGCCGCGCCTCTTCGACCGCGCGGCGGTCGGCCGGCGAGCCCACGGGGGCTCGGGCGGCGGCCAGCAGGCTCTCGCAGCGCTCCAGGGTCGCGATCGCCAGCCGCTGGCTCCAGGTCTCATGGGCGAGACCGAGGGCCCAGAGCCCGCGCCAGAGCTCGCCGGAGCCGAGGCGGGCCAGCAGGTCGACCGCCTCTTCGGCCGCCGCCAGCGCTTCGGTACGGGCATTCAGCGCCAGATGCGCGAAGGCGACCTCGACGAGCGCCCAGGCGCCTCCGTCGCGGCTGCCGAGGTCGAGGGCGATGGCCCGGGCGGTTTGCGCGGTGGCGAGCGCCTCCTGCGGACGGCCCTCCTCCCGCAGCAACCGCGCGAGATCGATCGAGATGCGGAACTCGTCGTCCCGGTCCGGCACCTGGCGGACCGTCTCCAGGGCGCCCTCCAGGAGCGGGCGCGCTTCGTCCAGGCGGCGGAGGTCGACGAGGGCGCGGCCGGCGAGCCAGAGGGCTTCGGCCTCGCAGTGGAGATCGCTCAGCTCGCGCAGATCGGCCGCGGCCCGGCGCAGCTTCTCGAGCCCCTTGGCGGCGAGCCCTTGCGCCACGAGCGCCTGGCCGATGCTCATCCCGGTGCGCGCCAGCCCCACGCGGTCGCCGGTGGCCCGGAAGCAGGAGCAGGCTTCGGCACTGATCTCGAGCGCGCGGGCGTGCTCGCCGCGGCCGAGGTGGGCCCACTGGAGGCGCCGCAGGATGCTGGCGAGACCCTGCGCGTCTTCGGCGGCGCGGCGGTCCGTCGCGGCGACTTCGAGCAGCGGGATGGCCTCGGCATACCGGCTCTGGAGGGCGAGCGCCCAGCCGCGCGGGCCGGCGTGGCTCACACAGAGCGCCGGCCGCAGCCCCGCGGCCTCGCTCTCCAGACTCTCGGCGGCGCCGCTGTACTCGCCCATGGCGATGCGGATGCTCGCGAGCTGCAAGCGGACGGGAGCCGCGGCGCGCTCGTCCGACTGTGCGGTGAACAGGGCGAGCGCCCGCTCGCTCGCCGCGCGGGCGTCCGCCTGCCGTCCCTGCGCGGCGCGGGCCTGGGCGAGATGAAAGAACGCGTGCGCGAGGGTGCTCTCGTCTTTCAAATCCGCGGCGGCGGCGGCGGCGCTTTCGAGCTCGATCTCGGCTTCGCGCGCCCGGCCGAGCACGCTGAGGCTCCGGCCGAGCACGATGCGCAGCTCGATGAGGTCGGCCGGCGCGGGACCGGCGGCTCCGGCGCGCCGGAGCTCCGCGGCGTCCTCGCGCGCCCGCTCGGCGCAGGCGAGACCCTCGCGCCATTGCCAGCGGCCCAGGGCGGCCTGGGCGGCCCGCAGGTCCCAGGCGAACGAGCGCAGGCGCTCGCCGGCCGCGCGGTGGTGCGCGGCGAGCGCCTCGGAGATGCGGTCGGGCTCGGCCGCGAAAAGCTGCTCCAGGCTCCGCGCTCCGTGCGCGTGGTACGTCCGGCGGCGCCAGGGCGCCATGTCGTCGTAGAGCACCTGCCGGTGGATGGTGTGGCGGAAGCGGCAGTCCTCGCCCGGCGAGAGCTGCGCCGTGGAGACGACTCCGGCCTGGAGAGCGCGCGACAGGATCTGCTCGAAGTCCGCCGCGGTGCGGTCGGCGACCAAGGCGAGGAGGGAGATGCGGACCTCGTCGCCGAGGACCGCGGCGATCTCCAGGACCTCCCGCACCTCCGGATCGAGCGCGTGGAGGAACGAGCGCGCCGCCGTGGCCAGGGTCTCGGGGAGGCGCAGGGAGCGCAGGCGGTCACAGCGCCAGCGCCCGTCGGGGGCGCGGTAGACGATGCCGTCCGCGGCGAGGCCCCGCAGCACCTCGGTCAGGAAGTAAGGGTTGCCTTCGGTCAGCCGGTGGAGGCGGCGCAGGTCCTCCTCCGCGATCTTCGGCTCGTTCTCGGCTCCTTCGGTACCCTCGGCATCCTCGGCATCCTCCGGAAACCCGAGGATCGCGCCGAGCGCCTGCCGGAATCCCTCTTCGCCCAGGCCGCGCAAAGGGATCTCGCACAAGCTGCGGAAGCCGGCCTGCACCCGCCTCCACACGGCCAGCGGCTCGCCGGCGGCCGGCGGCCGGGCGAAGCCCACCACGAGGAGCCGCTCGCCGCGGGCGGCGCGCAGCAGGTGGGTCCCGACCTCCAAGGCGAACGGATCGGCCCATTGCAGGTCGTCGAGCTGGAGGACGAGCGGCCGCTGCCGGCTCAGAGCCACGAAGCAGGAGGCCAGGGCGAGCGCGGTCTGGCTCGACAGGGCTGCGGCCTCGCTGGAGGAGAGCGCCAGCGGCTCGGCCGGAGCGAAGCCGCGGCTCGCCGCGAACAGCTCGGGCGGAAGGGCGACGCCCAGGCTCGTCTCGATCGCCGCGCGCAGCTCGTCGGGGCGCTCGACGACCAGCGCGGTGCGGAGGAGGTCGAGGAAGAGCGCGGCCGGCGCCACGCGGCTGCCGCCGTAGTCGAAGAACCGCGTGTACAGGCAGAGCGCGCCCTGCCGGCCGGCCCAGCTCTGGAAATGGCGGGAGAGCTGGGTCTTGCCGATCCCGGGATCGCCGAGCACGAGGAGCCCGGTGGCCTGGCCGGCGAGGGACCGGCGGTATTCGGCGCGGAGCACCTCCATCTCGGCCTCCCGTCCGGCGAGCTGGTCGAAATCGAGGTCGCGCTCGTCCCGCTCGCCCTTCTCGCCCCTCTCGACGGCCGCCAGGGAAGGCGGCGCGACGACCGCGGCGCTTTGCACCGCGGCGACGAAGCGGTACCCCCGGCGATGGTAGGTCTCGACGAACCGGCTCTGCTGCGGCGGATCATTCAGGGCGCGGCGGATCTGGGACACGGCTTTCTTGAGCACTCCGTCGGTCACGTAGGCGTCGGGCCAGACCTCGTCGAGAAGCTCTTCCTTGCCGACCACCCGGCCGGCCTGACGGACGAGATGGCGCAGGACGCACACGGCCCGGGGCTCCAGGGGGACGACCTCGTCGCCCCGGTACAGCAGGTCGAGACCGGAGAGGACCCGGAACGGACCGAAGCCATAGGCCTCCGGAGCGGCGGCGGGCGAGACGATCGGGGCGTCCAGCGGACGAACGAGAGCGAGCGAGGTGTTCATGGGATGTTCCTTTCACTCTCTGATGCGTAGAGAGCGCGGAACAAGGGACATGTGCCCTCACCCCCGGCCCCTCTCCCGCGAGCGGGAGAGGGGTGTAGGTAAGTCGAGGTATCTCCCGCCCAACACGTAGAGGCCTTCCAACCCACACCCCTCTCCCACTTGTGGGAGAGGGGCCGGGGGTGAGGGTCCCTCCTACTGAATCTTCAAGTTCAGCGAGTAGCCCCCATTCGTCCCCGAGACCTTCGCGTAGTACATCTTCGCGGTGGGGAAGTACCCACCGGATGGAACTGTGTAGGTCACTGTCACCAGGCCGCTCGCGACGCTGACGCCGTTGGCGTCGAGGAGGTTGATCAACTTGCCGCTGCCGCTGGCCGAGAGCTGGATCTGCTTGCCCGGCAGGACGGAGATTTTGTAGAGGTCGACCTCGCCGCTCGCGATCCCGCCGGCCACGTTCATCTCGATGAAATCCGGCAGCGCCTGCGCCGTCGCCGTGCTGTTGTGCATGCCTGTGGTCTCCGGACGGGTGAGGATCGCCTTCAGCTGATAGCTGTCGAAGCCGCTCACCGCTCCCGACGACGAGGTGACGCGGACGTAAGCGGCGACTCCCGCCAAGCCCGCCTGGATGCCGGTCGGCGCGGTGTACACGATCGACTCGTTTGCCGTGCCCGCGTTGTTCGACGACGCCTTGGTGGACATTCCACCCAGGCTGCAGCTGTCGAGCGCGGTCTGACGCGCCTGGAGGGCGAGGGCATAGTCCTGCGGCAGGCTGGTCAGATTGGCGTTCACCGTGTCGCCCGCCTGCATCCCGTGGAGGAGGAAGTAGTCGACGTCGGCCGAGCGCTCCACGTATCCCGACAGGATCTGTCCGGACAGGAACGTGTAGGCCTGGGAGGAGAGATCGTTCGACTCATAGGGGTCGACCCAGCCCCAGTGGCCGAGGTCGAGCTTGCCGAAGCCGTAGGCGGGATTGGTGAAGAGACCCTCATATTCGTCGGTGTAGGCGTCCTCCCGCGCGTTCGATGTCAGGTACGAGCGCAGGGTGGCGTTCGTGGCCGTGGGCTCGTACTGGAGCAGGAGGGCCACCGCGCCGGTCACGTGTGGGGCCGCCATGCTGGTGCCCTGGAGGAGGAGGTACGAATCGTTGACGACGTAGGCCCCATAGTCCGCATCGATGATCGCGTCCTTCACCTCGGCGGCCATGGGAGCAATGATGCCCATGCCGGGCGCCGAGACCTCCGGCTTCTGCCGGTTGTCGCGAGTCGGGCCGAAGCTGCTGAACGGGGCGATCTCCCCCAGGTGAAGGCCGGAGTAGGAGTGTTGTGCGCCCGTGTAATCCTTCCAGCAGACGCGCGTGATGTGCGCGCCCACGGTGATGGCCTGACGGCTGGTCCCCGGGATGCTGACGGTCTCATAGATGTCGACCAGAGTCGAGAAATAGGCGGGCGGGAGCGCGCTGGGCGGCGCGTCGAGGCTGCTGGCCATCCAGAAATCGACCTCGCCGCTGCCGGAGATGCTGTTGCCGATGACGTTGATCTTCCAGGTCCCGCTCTTCGGCGGCTTGGTGGACACGCCGTCATAGATGCCGATGAGGATCTCGCGGGCCGTCGTGGCCTGGTCTAGATTCGAGGCCGGGCTGTTGCAGATCTGGACTGTGCCATCCGCACCGTTGACCGGCGCCGAGCATCCGGGGGCTGAGGCGCCGAGGCTGCGGACATAGGACTCTCCGCTCGGGGAGATGAGCTGGACCGTGATCGCGTCGGGCGCGTTGTAATAGCCGGAGATGATCACGACGTCGTTGCCGGCGCCGGTCTGGGGCGTGTAGTTGCTCGCCACGAAGAGTCTTGGCCCCGGCACGTTCACACCCACCTGCGCCTTGACCTCGGCGTGGTTCTGGTCCTCCCGGGAATTGCCGGCGGCGACGACCACGGCGCGTCCCGCTTTCGCCGTCACCAGGTCGTCGATGGCCTCTTCCATGGGATCGGTGCCGTCGTGCGCGCCGATGTCGGTGCCGAAGCTCAGGTTGATCACGGCGGGCATGCCGAGCTGGTCCGCCTTGGCGAAGATGTATTCGAGCGCGTCCACCACGTTGTCCGAGGCGAGGTTGCTCTTGACGAAGACGATAGTGCTTCCCGGAGCCACTCCCACCTGGGTCCACGACGCACCGTTCTCATCCGGGGCCGCGCCGTTACCGGCCGCGGTGCCGGTCGTGTGGGTGCCGTGGCCGAACGCCAGGGGCTCGTCCTGTTCGGTGCACTGGCCGGAGTCGATCATGAAGGCGGTGCACTCGATCCCGGTGATCTGGTCGAGAAGGAAGGCGATGCGGGTGTTCCCCTGGGCATCCTGGAAATTGGGATGATCGAAATCGATCCCCGAATCGATCACGCCGACGACCACTCCGGCGCCGGTCGCGCCCGTGAAGGAGCCGTTGGAGAAGGTCCGGAGCGACGGGATGCCGGTATCAGGGAGGCTCTTCGAGAGGAGCGGATGGAGCTGGCGGGGGAGGGCGATCGAGAAAACGGCCGGGCTCGCGGCCAGGGCCGGCAGATCCTCGGGGAGAACGGTGACGGTGGCGCGGCCGTTGCGCAGGGTGCGGACGCGGGCCCCGAGAGCCTCCAGCTCTTCCCGTCTTGCGCTGGTGCGCAGATGGAGGCTGAGCGCCTCACGGCCGGCGAGGCGCTCGCGCCCCTGTCCGGCTCCCAGAGGGCCGCGCAGGATCTCCGGGATCTCCCGGGTCGGCTGCTCCACGAGCGGCTCCAGGAACGGTGAGACGGTGGCACGGCGCTCCTGGGCACCGGCGGCGGAGGGTAGAAGAGTCGCGGCCAGGGCGAGGCAGGCAAGCAGTTGTCTTTTCATCGTTCTCTCCAAATCGGCGGATTCGCCGGATCCCAAGACGCCGGCGCGCAATATGCGGTGCCGGCTGACAGATCCAGGCTAGGCCGCCGCGGGAGAGGAGTCCTGACGGTTTGGTGACGGTTTGGTGGGGCCGTCGGTGACGGAGCGGCTTGGACAGCTTCGGCAGTTTTCAGGGATAATTGCCGATGTGAACCGCGATCTCCAGACGATTCTGCTGAGAGACAACCCCTGGCTGCTCGATCCGGTGCAGCTTGCCGGGTGGCTCCGTCTTCGCCTTCCCCCCGTCTGGATGCCACGGCGGGCAGCGTCCATGACCGAGAAGCGTTGGGACGAAAGCGATCGCGCTCACCTCGTGATCGGGCCCCGCCAAGCCGGGAAGTCGACCGCGATCTGGGCTCATCTGGCAGAGCGCGGCGAGCCGGCGCTCTTCCTCGATTGCGAGCAGGAGCTCGTCCGCGAGTGGTGCCGCTCGGCCCCGCTTTTCCTCGCGGATCTCGAGAAGCTGGTGCCTCGGCCCGTGCCTCTCTTCTTCGAGGAGATTCAGCACCTCGAGGAGGCCGGCCTCCTGCTCAAGGGGCTGGTTGATCGCCGGATCGGCGTCCCTGTCCTGGTAACGGGCAGCTCCTCCTATCACCTCGGGGCTCGCACCCGGGAATCGCTCGCCGGCCGTGCCACCCGCACCCGTCTGCTGCCCTTTTCCTTCCCTGAAGTGTGCCAAGACCTGGCGGACTGGCCGGAGATCGTCCGCGACCGGCTGCGGGAGGAGCGCTTCGCTCGCCATCTCGTCTTCGGAGGCTATCCGGCGGTCTGGCTTTCGGAGACCCCGGAGGTCCTGCTCAACGACCTTCTGGAAGCGTTCGTCCTACGCGATGCGAGCGACCTGTTCCGGATCACCCGACCCGACGCGTTCCGCCAGCTCTTGCGGCTCCTGGCAGGCCAGGTCGGCCAGCTCGTCAACTTTTCGGAATGGGCCTCGATCCTCGGCATCAGCCGCGACACCGTGGCCTCGTACCTGGAGATCCTGGAATCGAGCCACATCGTCATGGTGCTCTCCCCCTTCGCGGGAGGCAAGCGCGTAGAGCTCACCTCCCGGCCGAAGGTCTTCCCGGTGGACACCGGCCTCCGCAACCGGCTCGTCTTCGACTTCCGTCCCTTGGAGGAGAGGACCGATGCCGGTCCTCTTCTCGAGAGCTGGGTGGCAACGGAGCTCTGGAAGGCTCTCCCCGAGGGCGCGACACTCCACTTCTGGCGCAGCTCCTCGGGAGCGGAGGTGGACTTCGTCGTCGCGCGGGGAGATCGCATCCTTCCCGTGGAGGTCAAGGCCAGCCGCCTCGGGCGTCCGGTCTTCTCCCGTTCGCTCCGCAGCTTCCTGGACGCGTACCGGCCGGCCACTGTCCTCGTGGTCAACACTGGGCTTGCGCACCGGGAGCGCGCCGGCACCACGGAGGTGGAGTGGATTCACCCCATCCACTTGGCTGAACGGGTGGAGGAGATCTTTACCTTTTGAGCACCGAAGGCGGCAGGAGGCTATGCCGCTGTGCCGGCCCACGGCTTGATCTTCTCAAGCACTTCGGCGAGGGCCTCTTCTGATTCCTGCGCCCCACCTTCCAAACCCTCAGTCTTGCTATCAGCTCATCCGAGGAGTCTGTGTAGGGGGAAAACAGCTGTGCCAGGCTCTGCAGCGGGCGGTGGAGCGGAGCGGCGTAGAGCTCAAGGAGTTGTCGGCCCGGGTCGGCAGGGCGGACGGCTACTTCTCCCACCTGTTCAAGGGGCGGATCACCCTGACAGCCGAGCACATCTTCACGGTGCTCCTGGCGATCGGCGTCGACCCGGAGGAGTTCTTCCAACAACTCTACGGGCAGAAGGCCCCGAGCGTATTGGTCGAGGACGACTTCGATGCGCGCTTCCTTCGCGCCATGGAGCGCTACGGAATCAGCCGCGGCTGCGCGACGACGACGTAGAGGCCCTCTAGACACGGATTGACGAACCCACACCCCTCTCCCGCTCGCGGGAGAGGGGCCGGGGGTGAGGGCCCGCTGCCACGAGCCCCCACCCCTGTGCCACTATCACTCTACGAAACGACTACTCAGTCGCCGGCGCCGGCGGGGTCACCGGCGGGGCCGGCGGCTCCGGCAGGACGGCGCCCCGCTTCAGCGGCTTGCCGTCGAACCCGATCAGCCGGATCCGCGGCTGGCTGCGGAAGGGCTGGAGCCCGAACTCCACCAGCTTCTCCGCCCGGCTGCCGTAGTGCGACCGGATCCCGGCATCCACGAAGGTCATCAGCTTCTGCCCTTCGCTCAACAGCGCCGCGAGACGCTTCGAGACCTCCTGCTTGGCGGCGGTCAGGCTCGCCTGTTGCGCCCTGAGGCTGTTCACCTCTCCGAGCAGCGCATCGAGCTTGCCGAGCGTGATTTCCAACTGCGGCAGCTCCGCTCTGTTCGCAGCCAGCGCCTTGCTCCGCAAATCCATTCGCTGCTGAATGTCTGCCTGTGTTTCAGTGGGCATCTTCTTCTCCTTTTTGAACTGTTTGCGTTGAGTTGTTGAACCGTCTATCCGAGCTGCTCCGCCAGGTCCAGCACCTTCTCGGTGACCCCCTCCGTGCGCATGGTGCTGCCGCTGACGGAGATCTGGATCGTGTTTCCGTTCACCGTCGCCTGGAGGGGCAGTTTCGACTGCCTCGCCAGCAGCGCCGCGAACGCCAGATACGACGCCGCCACCAGCGCATCCGGGAACTCCCGCACCCGGTCGATCGACTTGCCTCCCTTCTGCATGTTCCAGCCCTCCATCTGCTTCAGGCGCAACTGCACCCGCTCGGACTTGAGCCGCTCCTTCGCCTGACTCTGCGTCAGGGCCGTCTCCGCCCCGCCCTGGTCGTCCGGCCGCACCACGCGCTTCCGGGACAGCGGCTCCTGCACACGCTCCGACTTCAGCTCCTGCACTGCGTTCGTCGTGTTCATACAGCTTCTCCTTTCGGATACTCCGGAACCTGAATTGGCACCGGAAGGTTGATCTCAGGTTTCGTTCAGAACACGTCCAGCTCGGCGTAGGTCGTGAAGGCCGCGCTGCAATCGCGCGCCTGCACGGTGTGGCGGATCTCGTACTTCCCGCTCGTGATCCCCGAGAACGACACCTCGCGGGGGATCGGCCCGGGCTGGATGGATTTGGTCTCCACCGGCGTGCCGGTCACGGCATTCCGGAGTTGGAAGACCACGTCGAGCACCTTCTCGCCGGGAGTCGTCGTGGACTCGTCCTCGCAGACGATCCGGTGGCTCCCGGCGACGCGGCACTGGCCGTTCAGGTGGATGCGGTACGGCCCCGTTTCACACACCGCGGCCTGCACCTTGTCGTCGTCCTTCGGCTCGGTCGGGCTGGTGTTGCAGCCCTGCCCGAGGAAGGCGGCGGCGGTGAAGAGGACCAGAAGGACAACGGTTTTGAGACTCGACATGACATGGCTCCTTGTGGCTTGAAAAAACGGTTATTCGCTCCAGGTGATGCGGGAGGGGAGGAGCAGGGATCCACGGCCGAGCGGCCGGCCGGTAAAGGTGACGCGGGCATTGGCGGGGACCTCTTCACAACGCTTCTGCAGAGGCCCGGCGGGGCAGAAGATCCACCAGGGAGTGGTCTCTCCCACCTGCATGATCGGAAGAAGCACGCCCGCCGCGGGAACGCTGGTCTCCTGATCGAGGCCGCCCGAAGGAGAGGCCTGCACCGGGATCAGCGGCCCGCTCTTGACGCCGGTCAGGACCAGGTCGGAGAGGGTGGCGGAGGTGAAGACGGCGCTGCCGGCCTGGCGCAGAGGCTTGGCCAGCCGCGTCATGGTGCCGCAGCCGGTGAGGCCGAGGCCCAAGGCCACCAGGGCGGCGAGGAGGGGGATAGGGTTTCTGCGCATACACGAGCTCCTTTCGGCGATGTGCCTACTGTTTTGGGAGGCCTGGAAATCAGGCCTACGGCTACTGGGAAAAGGTTGGGGCTATGGGGTCAGGCGGCCCCTCTTCCGGGCTTGTGTCTGTCGCCAAGACTGAAGAACGGCGACCACGTAGGCTTCCGGATCGACGCCGAGGACCTCGGCAATTCGCTGGAGCGTTTCAGGCTTGCCCCATGCGAGGCCTCGTTCAATGCGATCGAGGGTCCTGAGAGAGACCCCGACCGTGGCGGCTACCTGGCTGCGCCGGAACCCCACGGTCAGTCGGATCAGCTCAGCGGGTGACGGTGGTCTGGGTGTTACCTGCCAAGGGTTCATGGCTCCATGGTAGGTACCAATTTGACCCTTGTCAAGTAGCGCGTTACTTGTCGCGTTTCGGTCTTCCAGAGTCCCGACTTGAGACGAGATCGGTAGCTGTGGTACGCTGCGCGTCATGGACAGAGAGAAGGAGGCTCGGGAGGTCCGGATTGCGCGGGATGTCCTTCGCCGGATGCTACGGGGAAAATCGCTTGGACAGCTCTCGCTCGAGATCGGGAAGGCCAGGAACTATCTGGCGCGGCTGCTGAAAGGCGACATTCCCTTCACCTTCAGCGCAGCGGTCGATGCGCTGCATGCGGCCAAGCTGGCGCCAGCCGATTACTTCGGACTGGTGTCTCAGGAATGTTCGGGCGCTGAGGAGGATGATGCAGTGCGAGATCTGGTGGAGTCGTTTGGGACCCCGCCAAGCCTGCGCCGCATCGAGAACCGCGTCGAGGAAATCAACGAGCGGCTGATTCAGCTCGCTGCAAAGCTCGCCCAGGAATAAAGAAGGAGCGATCAGGCCGCAGCCGCGAAGTGGTGGCGGATCAGCAGTGTTCCGGCGCGGCTCAAGAGGGTTTGCGATCGTGCTTTGTCGCGGCCTACCAGCAGAAGAACCCGCCCAAGGCCCGAATCTCGACTGATACCGAGGTGATCCAGGAGATTGAGGGCCTCGACCATCACCAATTCCAACTGATGCCACCGTCGGCGGGACGCGAAGAACGACCCGAGCTCAAAGAGCACTTTGCCGCTCTCGTAAGGTAGTTGGAGCTCAATGGCGGACCGAGCCGTATCCCTGAACGCGAGCTCAGCTGTTTCGTCCGAGCTGGCCTTTCCGAAGGATGCAGCGATTTTGGCAAAGAGCCACTGACCGCGGAGCCGTTGCACTCTATCCCCCGCTGTCCTGTAGACGGGCTGAAGGCGTTCGAAAAGGTTCAGTGCTTCGACGGGGTGGCCCATCGCCAGGAGCACATAAATGCTGTTATGTCTGGACAGCAGAAACATGCGCGGGTCTCTTTCCCATGTAATGAGCCGATTGGCTCGGCTCAGGTGCGGCAAGGCAGTAAGGTGGTTTCCGCTGTCGGATTCTGCCACCGCAAGCTGATTTAAGGTTAAAGCGATTGCCTCTGTTTCGCCGACCTGCTCACGTATCGCCAAGGCTTCGAGCAAAGCGGACCGGGTCTCCAAGAGTCGCATCTGCCGCTGACGCAAGGCCGCATAGCATTCGAGATACAAGGCCCGCAGTGGTTTGCGCTGGGTGTTCTCCAAGAAGTTTTCAGCTTTCTTGAAGGCAGTTTCCGAAACCCTCAAAACCCCTCGAACCTTTAGGGCATTAGCGAAGTGTATCCACGCTTCACCCAGGAGGTCGAGATGGTCTCGCTCCTCGCCCTTGCAACGAGCTGCTGCAATCGTGGCGAGGTGCGCCAAGTGAAGCATTTCGGCCGGATTCTCGAAACGCAGCTCCCAAGCCTTGTCCAGAAGGGAACGGACCAGAGCCGGATCGTGATACCTGACGACATTCGCAGCAAAGTGCGACCGGGCCCGCCGGGGCTTGGCAAGAAGAGATTCGAGGGACATAGATTACGTATGATACCAGAGATGCGCCCGCTCATACGCCCGGCTGCTCCCCAAGTTGGAACGGCTCCCTAGATATACAGAGTGAAAGGCCCGGCGGCTTGAATCAGCCGGGCCTTTCTTCGTCAAGCGGGATCAGCCGCCCGGCAACTCAGCGTCTGCAGCCGCCTGTGGGATCCATGGCCGCGCCGCAATCACCGCTCATGACATCAGGTGGCGAGGTCGGCTCCTGGTCGGGTGCAAAGATCGCCGTCACAAGGTCGCCGAGAGCGGCCCAGAAGGCGGCCGACCAGGAGACGTCAAGGTGTGCCGCACGCGATTCCTGGGCCTGAACCGCGCCCGAGCTGAGCGCCAGTAGTAAGAGTATTGCGCAAGCAACTTTTTTCATCTCCACTCCTCCAATCGCGCCTTCGCGGCGCCATTTCGCGGAAGAAGGGGCATCCTTCATTCCGTCCTCATGCTACCAGTGCGCGTAACGAGGAAAAAGAGGACGAGCCGCGGACATTGACTCCGCCAAAGAAAGGCCCCCGAGGGGCCAGAGCATGTAGATCCTATGCAGGGGGGTACGTAAAGCGGGTCGCCGGTTGTATGTTTCGGGTAACTGACTCTAGAAAGGAGAACCCCGATGAACCGGACGACCCGCAAAGAAGAGTCTACCCGACTGGAGGGAACGTTGTACATGGCG
>DATFPH010000230.1:0-6279 GCA_035264905.1 Thermoanaerobaculia bacterium | reverse complement strand
TTGCGGGATGCGGTGCCCTGATCCCGGAGGAGGGCACGGGGGTTGCACAGGCCTCGGTGGGGGAGAGAATCCCTTCGAGAACTGGAGGTCTTCATGGCACTGGCTACATTGATTCGAAGGAACGAGGTTCGGAGGAACGGCACGGGCACGTCGGTGCGGGAGATCGCGCCCGGCCTCGGCTGGCTGCAACTGTCGCTCGTCAACGTCTATCTGGTCGGCCGGCCCGGGGGTGGCCCCTGGGCCCTGGTCGACACCGGCATGCCCACCTCGGGCGGAAAGATCCTGCGCGCGGCCGAAGAGTTTTTCGGCGGGCGCCCACCCGCATCGATCGTGCTGACGCACGGCCATTTCGACCACCGCGGCTCGGTCGAGCAACTGGCCACCTACTGGGACGTGCCGGTCTACGCCCACCGTCTGGAGCTGCCGTACCTGACCGGACGCTCGTCCTACCCGCCGCCGGACCCCACGGTCGGCGGCGGCTCGATGGCTACGCTCGCCTCGCGGTTCTTCCCGGCCCGCCCGATCGATCTGGGGCACCGGGTCCACGCCCTGCCGACGGACGGCGAGATCCCGGGGATGCAGGGCTGGCGCTGGGTCCACACGCCGGGCCACTCGCCGGGGCACGTCTCGTTCTTCCGCGAATCGGACAGCGTGCTGATCGTGGGCGACGCCTTCGTGACGCAGAAGCAGGAGTCGCTGCTCGGCGTGGTGACGCGCAAGCAGGAAGTCTGGCGGCCGCCGGCCTACTTCACGCCCGATTGGGAGTCGGCGCGCCGTTCCGTCGAAGAGCTCTCCTGGCTCGACCCGCGCCTCGTCGCGACCGGCCACGGCACCCCGATGGACGGTCCGGAGATGCGCTTGCAGCTCGAAGACCTCGTCCGGAACTTCGGACACTACATGCCCATGGACGGCCGCTACGTCCGTCAGCCGGCGGTCGCGGACGAAACGGGAGTCGTGGCCCTGCCTCCACCCGTCTCCGATCCCGTCCCGTTGCTCCTCGGCCTCGGCGCCGCCGCGCTGGTGGGCGGAGCGATCCTGCGGTCGCGGCGCTCCCACGCGTAGACCTCACGAGTCTCGGAGGCACCGATGGCGGAACCAGCATATCCCCTGATCCTTCCCGAAGATGACGGGCAGGCATGGCCGGCCCAGGGAAGCTGGACCTATGAGGACTATCTGCGCCTCCCGGACGATGGGCAGCGCTACGAGGTGATCCGAGGATTCCTGTACGTGAGCCCAGCGCCTTCCTTACCTCATCAATACAGCGTCACCCAGCTCGGCACTCTCCTCAACGCCTACGTCAAGGAGAACCGGCTCGGGATGGTCCTGGTCGCTCCCCTCGACATTCGGCTTCCCGAGGGGCTCGGCAATCCCGTTCAGCCGGACGTTCTGTTCATCCGCCGCGATCGCCAGCCGAGAGCCGGTGCTCTGCGGTTCGATGGCGTACCCGACCTTGCGGTCGAGGTCCTGTCCCCTGGAAACTGGCGCTTCGATCGAACGATCAAGCTCGCCGCCTACCGCGATGCGGGAATCCCGGAAACCTGGCTGGCCGACCTGACCGCGCGGACCATCGAGGTCTTCGTGCTGGAACCGGACCGGCCGGAGTACGTCCTGCGCGAGCGGCGAGGTGAGGGAGAGACCGTGGGCTCCACCGTCCTGCCTGGCCTTCGGCTCGAGGTCGCCGAGATTTTCTTCCCATCCGCTGATTCTGAAGAATCATAAAGACAGGGGGCCGGCACGGTCCTATCTTTACTTGAGCACCCGGCGGGAACCGAGTTGAGCACCGGACCGTCCAAGGAAGTATGAGGATCACCGAAGCTTCGCTCTCGAGATTCACGACGGGGACATGGCCCGTCCTGGGCTACACTGTGATCCTCTGTATGCTTCTGGGCTCGTTCGTCACATACCCAGGTTGCTCAGCCCGCGAAGTGCTCCTGCCGGAGAGCGCCCGGCCCCGGCCGGTCCCGGACAGGTTCAGGCCGATGTTGCCCCTCGTTCTCGGCCGTCAACAGAATGCGAATCCTCACGCCGTCCTTCTCCTGAACGCTGACCGCCGCGTGCGCTTCGCGTCCGTTCGCTCCGTTGTCGAAGCCATCTCCAGAGCCGGGTTCTCCTCGGTCTACCTGGGCGTTTCTGGAAATCCGGCCGCCGCATGGAGTCGGCGCCCCAGTCACCTCGCTCTCGGGTAGGATTGTGCATTAAGGATCGGAACGGCCGATCGAGGAGCCGAGATGTTACAGCGAACTTTTACGGCCATCCTGCACAGAGAGGACGCCTGGTATGTCGCCGAGTGCCCAGAGGTGGGGACGGTCAGCCAGGGGGCTTCGATCGAAGAGGCTCTCGCCAACCTGAAGGAAGCGACGGAGCTCTATCTCGAGGAATTTCCCCTTCCTCAGGGGGACCGCCCTTTGCTGACAACCTTCGAGGTCTCGGTTGGCTCCTCGGCTGCCTAGAATATCTGGAGCTGAGGTCATACAGGCTTTGAGCCGCCTTGGCTTCAAGGTCGTTCGTCAGCGAGGAAGTCACGTCGTGCTCAGGAAGGACTCCGCGTCTGGAGCTGTCGGCTGCGCTGTTCCCCTTCACAAAGAGCTTGCTCTCGGCACATTGCATGGGATACTCAAGCAAGCCAAGGTCTCGATCGAAGAGCTCATGAACAACCTATAGCTCACGCCCGCGCCTGCACGTCGATCCCCTCTTTAACATCCGCGCTCGGATGGAGGATCACCCGGTCGCCGAGCCGGCGTAGTCACATCCGCCGACCGGCCTATCTGCCGGCCTATTTGATTCGACCCGCCCCGGGCCAGGGCCCGGGCGGTCTCTCGGGCAGGTCGCGGACGGCGGCCTCGGTCCTGAAGATCCTGAAGCCGCGCGCCTGATAGGCCGGCAGGGCCGCGGCATGATCGAGCGAGCAGGTGTGGAGCCAGACGCGGCGGGCGCCGGTCTCCCAGCCCCGCTCCACGGCCGCGCTGAGCAGCGCGCCGCCCAGTCCGCGCCCGACGAACTGCGGAAGCAATCCGAAATAGGCGATCTCGATGCTCCCCTCCGCCTGCCGCTCCAGCTCGAAGTAGCCGGCCGGCGTTCCGGACACGGAGCCGATCCAGGTCTCGACCTCCGGCCGGTCGAGATAGGCCATCCACTGGCCCCAGGTCCAGGAGAGCCGGTCGATCCAATACAGATCGCCGCCGACGGCGGTATAGAGGAAGCGGTTGAGCTCCGGGCAGGGGATCTTCGCCCGCTCGATCCGCAGCTCCGGGCTCGGCCGGGAAAGGCGGAAATCCTGCCGGTCGGTGAGCTCCAGATGCCAGGTGGTGATCTCGGTCTGCATGGCGAGCACGCGATCGGCTCTTTCAGTCTGAGGTCGCCCCGCGCCGTGGCGTCCATGGTCGCGAAGATCCTCCGGAGATTCTAAACGGTCCGGAGCAGGAGCGTACCCTCAGAGGCGTTGTGCTAGCATCCCCGGGAAAGTTTTGTGCGGAAAGGAGATCTGCCTTGGCCCAGCCACCCGCCGGACCACCTCGCCATCAGCCTTTCGTCCCCGAAACCGTCGCGATGCCGGAGTTCACGCTCCGCGCCCTGTTCCTCGGCCTCGTGATGACGCTCGTGCTCGGAGCCGCCAACGCCTACCTGGGCCTGCGCGCCGGGGTGACGATCGCCGCGACCTATCCGGCCGCCGTGATCAGCATGGCGGTGCTCCGCCTGCGGAGGGGGTCGATCCTCGAAGAGAACATCGCGCGAACGGCGGGCTCCATCGGCGAGTCGGTCGCGGCCGGCGCGATCTTCACGCTCCCGGCCTTCGTCATCGCCGGCGCATGGCCGTCCTTCGCCCCGGAGGACGCGTACTGGAAATCCACGGCCTTGATGCTTGTCGGGGGCGTGCTCGGCGTTCTGTTCGTCTCGCTCGTGCGGCGCGTCATGGTCGAGGACCGCGAGCTTCCGTTCCCCGAGTCGGTGGCCGCGGCCGAGATCCACAAGGCCGGCCAGAGAGGCGCCCAGGCGGCCAAGTACCTCTTCTACAGCATGGGCCTCGGCGCGCTGGTCTATATCCTCGGCGTCCTGCGCCTGTTCGCGCCGGACAAGGACTTCCTCCTCAAGGTCGGTTCCCTCGGGCTGAGCAAGATCCGCCTGGGCTCCGCCGCCAACGCTCCCGCGCTGACCACGGGCGGCGTCACCACCTTCGCGGCTCCCAGCGTGAGCCCGGCCTACCTCGGCGTCGGCTACATCATCGGCCCCGAGCTCGCGGCGCTCAATTTCTCGGGCGGCGTGCTCGCGTGGGGCTTCATGGTCCCGCTCTTCATGTTCCTCCTCGGCCCCCAGCTCCAGACTTTCCTTCCGCCGGGCGCGCCGGCCGAGGACTGGGCCGGCCAGGTCGCCCTCGTCTGGCGCTTCATCGTGCGGCCGATCGCCGTCGGCGGCATGCTCGTCGGCGCGGCGTACACGCTTTACCGGATGCGGAAGAACCTGTTCGGCGGGCTCAGGCGGGCCTTCGCCGAGCTCAGCGGCAAGGCAGGCCATGAGGAGGCGGCCGGGCGGACCGAGCGCTACATGAGCTCCCGCACGGTCTTCGCGCTCATCGCCCTCGTGTTCGTTCTGATGGTCTTCCTCTATGTCTACATGTCGGGCCTGGTGATGGGCGCCATCGTGGCCGGCATCGTGATGCTCCTGGCGGGCTTCTTCTTCGCCACCGTGTCCGGCTATCTCGTCGGGTTGATCGGCTCCTCGAACAACCCGATTTCCGGCCTGACGCTCTCGACCCTGATCATCGCCGCCCTGCTGATGGTCTCGCTCGGCGTGTCCGGCACGAGCGGCATCGTGGCGGTCCTCGGAGTGGCGGCCGTGGTCTGCGTCTCGTCGGCGGTGGCCGGCGAGCTGCTCCAGGACTTCAAGGTCGGCTACATCCTCGGCGGCACGCCGCGCACCATCCAGATCGTCGAGCTGATTGCGGTGGTGTGCGCGAGCCTCGTCATGTACTTCCCGCTGTTGGTCCTCCACGTGGGCAACATCAAGGCCGGCGGCACCGGTTTCGGCGACCCCGCGCTCCCCGCGCCGCAGGCCGGCCTGATGGCTGCCCTCGCCCAGGGGATCGTGGGCGGTCAGATGCCCTGGGCTCTCGTGGTGGTCGGCGTCCTCATGGGGATCGCGATGATCCTGCTCCGCGTGCGCAGCCCCATGCTCGTCGCGGTCGGCATGTACCTGCCGCTCGCCACGACCTTCGCGATCTTCGTCGGCGGCATGATCCGTGGGCTGACCGACATGCAGCGCGAGCGCCGGGGCTTCAACGAGGCGCAGAAGGCGCGAGTGGAGAACGTCGGCGTGCTGGTCGCGTCCGGCCTGATCGCCGGCGAGGCGCTCATGGGGTTGCTGACCGCGACCTTCAACTTCTTCGAGTGGCCTCTGCCCGTCATCTTCCAGAACCCGTCGTATCTCGTCGCGCTCGTCGTGCTGGCGATCCTCGCCTTCGTCCTGGTCCGCGTGCCCCTGGCCAACGCGGGCAGCCCGGACGAGCCGGCGCCGCCGGTCGCGATGATGTAGTGCCTAGACCTTGACTCCCAAACCCTTCAGCGCCGCGGCCGAGCGCCGCGGCGCGACCTGCTCGAAGGTGCAGGCCTGGGGGTCCTTGTCCGGGCGCCAGCGCAGGAACTTGGTGCCATGGCGGAAGCGGCCCCCGGAGATGTGGTCGTAGCGCACCTCGCAGACCAGGACGGGATCGAGCGGCACCCATTCGGTGGAGCGTCCCTGGGACCAGCGGCTCGGTCCGCCCGGCGCCTTGCCGGTGAAGCCGCTCCCTCCCGTGTAGGGCTTCACGATCTTCTCGATCTCCTTGCGCTCCGTGGCGGTGAAGCTGGCGGAGAAGCCCACGTGGTCGAGCTCTCCCTGATCGTTGTAGAGACCGAGGAGGAGAGAGCCGAGCCCCTCACCCTTCTGCGCTTTGCGAATGCCTCCGACCACGCAGTCGGCGGTACGCATCCGCTTGATCTTGACCATGCCGCTGCGGTCACCTGAGAGATAGCCGGCCTCCAGCCGCTTGGCCACGACGCCGTCGAGCCCCGCCGCGCCGAGCTCGGTGATCCAGCGCTCGGCGAGCTTGCGGTCCGTGGTCGCCGGGGAGAGGATGGCGGACGACCCAGCGGTCCTCTCCGGCATTTTTTCGAAGAGCGCCTCGAGGCGCCGGCGCCGCTCCTCCAGAGGCTGGTCGATCAAGGACTTTCCTTTGGGATCGACCAGCAGGTCGAAGACGTAGAGGCTCGCGGGCGTCTCGCGGGCGAGCTTGCGGATCCGGCTCTC
>DATFPH010000229.1:0-3353 GCA_035264905.1 Thermoanaerobaculia bacterium | reverse complement strand
CGGCTGGAGAGCGCCGCCAGCTCGCCGTAGCGCAGCACCCGCCCGGCGCCGCGGACCGCGACCGCTTGCGGCGTCCTCGCCGCCTGAGCCGCCACCAGCTCGTGCAGGCAGGAACCCGCGGGGAAGCTCGCCGCCGTGTCGTTGTGCTCCACCACCACCTGCTGGCGCTCGCCCGGGAGGAGCAGCGGCACCTCCCCCAGCCGCGCCTGCGGAGCCGCGGCGAAGGCTCGCAACGCACCGGCCAGCCTCTCCTCCAAGCGGGCCGCCGCCGCGTCGCCGACACGCCGGGCGTCGTAGAGGAAGTCGAGCTGCAGCTCGGAGCCCGGGACGATCATCACGTGGATTGGGTAGCCGGTCAGCTCGTTGGCCCTCACCGCGGAGACCGCGAGATCCGGCAGCCGCCCGGCGAGATCTCCATCCACCGGGTAGTTCTCGATGACCACGATGTTGTCGAACAGCGGCGTGCCCGCCGGCAACCCGCTCCAGCCGTGGATGTCGGCGAGCGGCGCGGACTCGTAGAGGCTTCCTTCGCTCTGCCACTCCTGGAGGGCCGTCAGCCAGGGGAGCAGGCGGCGCGTGGGATCGACCTCCACCCGCAGCGGCAGCGTGTTGATGAACAAGCCGATCATCGAATCGATGCCGGGGAGCTCCAGAGGCCGGCCCGATACGGTGGCGCCAAAGACCACCTCCTCGCTGCCGGTTTCCTGGGCCAGGACCAGCGCCCAGGCTCCATAGATCACGGTGGCGAGCGTCAGGTGATGCCGGCGCGCCAGCTCGCGAAGCTCCGCAGTCACCTCCGGAGCCAGGCACCCGCTCCGCCGCCGCGTTTCGCGGAAGCTGACCGCGGCCGGGCCCTGCCCGTCGACGCCCGCCAGCAGGGTCGGAGAGGAAAACCCCTCCAGGCTGCGGCGCCAGAACGCCTCCGCTGCCGCGAGATCCAGGCGCTGCAGCCAGATGATGTACTCCTCATAGGGGCGCGGGCGGGCGAGCGCCGGCTCCCGGCCGGCCGCGAACGCCGCATAGCTCTCGAACAGCTCGCGCAACAAAAGCGACCGCGACCAGCCGTCGGTCAGGATGTGGTGCATGCTCCAGACGAGCTGCCAATCGCCTCCGTCCAGCTCGATCAAGGTCAGGCGCAGCAGCGGCGGCGCGCCGAGATCGAACCCCTGCTCGCGGTCGGCATCCAGAAAGGCTTGGAGCCGCTCCTCCTGCCCCGCCGTTCCCAGACCGCGCCACGACTCGCGCCGCAGCGGCAGATCCACCTCACGGTAGACGACCTGGACCGGTTTCTCCTGCTCCTCCCAGTAGAAGCCCGTGCGCAGGATTCCATGCCGGGCGACGACAAACCGCCAAGCCCGCTCGAACGCCGCGAGGTCGAGCCGGCCCGACAGCCGTAAGGCGACCTGGACCAGGTAAATACCCGAGTCCGGGGCGACGAGGCTGGCGACCAGCATCGCCTGCTGCATGGGAGAGGTCTCGTAAATCCGTTCGATGTCGTGGTTCATCGCAAGCCACTCCTACTTCGTCCTACTCGTGACGGGGTGCCCGCTTGCTGCCGATCTGGGCCATCAGCTTGTCGAGAGCCTTCTGGCTGAGACGGGCCGCGGGGAAATCCGTGGGCGTGAACGCCGCGGCTTCCGCGCTGCGGCTGTGCGCGATCAGCAACCGCAAGACGCTGAGGGAGCGATCCATCAAACCCTGGATGGTCCGGGCATGGTGGAGGTTTGCGCTGTAGATCCAGCTCCAGCGCAGGCGGCCTCCAGCGATGCCGGCTTCGATCTCCAGTAACCAGGGGCGTTCCCGCCCCGGAGCGCGCGGTCCGCCCGCGTGCTCCGGGGCGGGCGCCAGGAAGGAGGGCTCCGCCAACCCAGGGGCGAAGGGACGCACGTCCCGGAAGGCCACCGGCGCGGCCGCCGGACCGCTCGACAGACCGCGAAAGGCCCCGTGGGAACCATTCCACGAGACGGCGCGGAGCTGCTCTTTGACCGACCTCAGCACGGCTCCCGGATCGCTCTCGCGGGGGTCGAGGTCCAGCGGCACCTGGTACAGAGGCGAGATCCGGCCCACGGTCCGCGACAGCTCGCCGTCTGCGGCGTCATCGCGAACCGAGCCTTCCACGTCGACCAGAAGGCGCGGCTCGCCGATCCAGCCGGCGAATGCCTGGACCAGGGCGCTGAGCAGCGCTTCCTCGAGCCGGCTGTTGTAGAGCGCCGGCACGTCCACGAGGAGAGCCTGGGTCTCCTCCTCTCCCAGCTCCGCCGTCAGGACGCGCGCCGAGGCCGCCGTGTTGGCCGCTCCCTCACGCCCTTCCGGACGGTCGACCGGCAACAGGCCGGGCGGGCGGACCGGCCGGCGGCGCGGGCGCTGCAGGTCCCGATCCTCGGCAGGAGCGCCGAAGGGCGCCTCTCTGGCCAGCCGCTCGGCCCACTGTCTGAGCGCTGAAGGCGCCGCCGGGGACGGCTCGATCTCGCCGCCCGCTGCGGCGGCGCGGCAGGCAGCATCGAGATCGGCCAGCAGGATGCGCCAGGAGGCGCCATCCGCGATCAGGTCGTGGAGGACCAGGAACAGCCGCTGTCCCCCTGCGCCCAGCTCGCAGAGCACCGCCCGCAGCAGGGGTCCTCTCTCGAGATCGAGACTGCCCTCGAGCTGGGCGGTGGCCGCCGCGAGGGCGCCTCCCGCCACTGCCGCCGGCAGCGTCGACAGGTCGAGGACCTCCAGCGGAGGGACCAGCCAGGGGGCCAGCTCCTGCCGCCACTCTCCCCCTTCCCCGCGCACGAAGCGGACCTGCAGGGCGGCGTGCCGCGTCATCACGGCGCCGAGCGCCCGGGCGACCAACCCGGGTCCGCACGTCTCGCGCAGGGCGACGAGCAAGGACCGGGTGAAGCGATGGGGCTCCGGCAGGCCCTGGGAGAAGAAGCATCGCTGGGCGGGGGTCAAGGGAATCTCCTCCTCGACCTCTGCGCCGCCCGAGCTCCCGTTCCTGGCGGCGGCCGCCAGCTCGCCCAGCGTCTGGTGCCGGAAGCAGTCGCGCAGCGTCAGTGTGAGACCCACCTTCCGCGCTTGGAAGACGACTTCGGCGGCACGGATCGAATCGCCGCCCAGCTCGAAAAAGTTGTCGCCGAGGAACGGCGCGACGCCCAGTACCTGCTCCCAAACCCCGGCGAGGACCGTCTCCGAGGGCGTACGCGGTCGAGCGCCGGCGCCCGCCGCAGGCTGGCGCTGGGGCGCGGGGAGGGCATTGCGGTCGATCTTGCCGCTGGGCGAGAGGGGCAGAGAGGCCAGCGGGACGAACACCGCCGGCACCATGTACGGCGGCAGCTTGGCGGCGAGGAAGCCGCGCAGCTCGCCCGCCT
>DATFPH010000228.1:0-3979 GCA_035264905.1 Thermoanaerobaculia bacterium | reverse complement strand
CCCTGCGGATCGGCGACGGCCATGTCGGCCAGCACCTTGCGGTCGAGCATCGAGCCGGCGGCTTTGAGGCCGGCGATCAGGCGGCTGTAGGAGAGGCCGCTCAGATGGGCGGCGGCGTTGATGCGCACGATCCACAGGCTGCGGAGCTGCCGCTTCTTCTGCCGGCGGTCGCGGTAGGCGTAGCCCAGCGACTTGTCCACCGCGAGCTTGGCCACGCGGTGGCTCCTCGACTTCATGCCATAGAAGCCGCTGGCGCGATTCAGAATTTTCTTGCGCTTCTGCAGGCGCTTGTTTCCACGCTTGACACGTGCCATCTCTGGAACCTCGTTTCTGCTCCAGCCCCGAGGCGGGGGGAGCGGTCAGGACCCGCGCGGCGATCCAGCGCGATTCGCGCCGTCGCCGGGGGCCGCGGCTCCGGGGGGCAGGTCCGTCCCTCCGGAAAGCCGTGTTGGTGATGTGGGCGGCCTGGGCCGGCCCTACTGGTGCAGCATGCTCTTGATCGTGGCGGCGAACGCGGGCGAGACCGCCACGGACTTGCGCAGGTTGCGCTTCCGCTTGGTGGTCTTCTTGGTCAGGATGTGGCTGTGCATCGACTGGTGACGCGTCACCTTGCCGCCTCCCGTAACCTTGAAACGCTTCGCGGCCCCCTTGTGCGTCTTCTGCTTCGGCACGGGTGGCTCCTTTCAACAAAAAATAAAAACCCAGGGAAGGGGATCGTCCCTTCCCGCCTTCCCGATTCCCGGATACTGCTCTCCCGGCCCCTCGCGGGGTCAGGTCGCGGCCTTCTCGGCCTTCTTGACTCCGCCGTGGCGCGGCGGCCCGAAGATGACGTGCATCCGGTTGCCGGCCATTTCGGGCGACGATTCTAGCACCCCATGCTCCCCCAGGTCAGCCTCGAAGCGCTTCAGCAGCTTGTGGCCGAGATCCTGGCGCGCCATTTCGCGGCCCCGGAACTGGACGGTGGCCTTGACCTTGTCCCCTTCGCCCAGGAAGCGGATGGCGTTCTTGAGCTTGAAGTCGTAGTCGTGCTCGTCGATGTTGGGCCGGAACTTGACCTCTTTGACGTGGATGATCTTCTGCTTCTTCTTCGACTCGTGGGCCTTCTTCTTCTGCTCGTAGAGGAACTTGCCGAAGTCCATGATGCGGCAGACCGGCGGCTTGGCCGTCGGGGCCACCTCCACCAGGTCGAGGGTCTGCTCCTGAGCCCGCCGCAACGCCTCCTCCACTGGCACGATGCCGGCCTGCGAGCCGTCGGCGTCGACCAAGCGTACCTCACGAACCCGGATACGCTCGTTGATCCGCGTTGCCTTGTCGATGTCAGCTCACCCCCTGAGAGCGTCGAGCTTGCGCCCGTGAATTGGTTTTCAGATCGTATCTCCTTATCCTGAATGTGTGCTCAAAGCTCCCGGCTGCGTGACGCCGCGAGATCGCGGGCTCGCGCCAGGAACGCATCCAACGCCATCGCGCCGAGGTCTTCCCCGGCGCGCCGCCGCACCGACACGGTGCCGTCCTCCTGCTCGCGCGCCCCCACCACCAGCATGTAGGGCACCTTCTGCACCTGGGCCTCGCGAATCCGGTAGCCCAGCTTCTCGTTGCGGTCGTCGAGCTCCACCCGCACCCCGGCGGCGGCCAGCCCGGCCCGCACCGTCTCGCCGTACTGCGCGAACTTCTCCGAGATCGGCAGCACGACCGCCTGCACCGGCGCCAGCCAGAGCGGGAAGGCGCCCGCCGTCTGCTCGATCAGGATCGCCAGGAAGCGCTCGACCGATCCCAGCATGGCGCGGTGGATCATCACCGGCTGGCGCTCGGCGCCGTCCGGCGCCACGTAGCTCAGGCCGAAGCGCTGCGGCATCTGGTAGTCGAGCTGGATGGTGCCGAGCTGCCAGCTCCGGCCCAGGGAGTCCTTGACGTGGAAGTCGATCTTCGGCCCGTAGAAGGCGCCGTCGCCGGGGTTGACCTGATACGGCATGCCCCCGCCGTCCAATACCCGCGCCAGCGCCTGCTCGGCGTGGTCCCAGGTCTCGTCCGAGCCGATCCGCTTCTCCGGCCGGGTCGACAGCTCGATGCGCACCTCGTCGAAGCCGAACGTCCGGTAGACCTCCAGGATCATCTCCGTGGCAGCGAGCACCTCGGCCTCGATCTGCTCCTCGGTGCAGAAGATGTGGGCGTCGTCCTGCTGGAACGAGCGCACCCGGAACAGGCCGTTGGTCACGCCGCTGCGCTCATAGCGGTGCAGCCGGCCGAAGTCCGCGTAGCGGATCGGCAGGTCGCGGTAGGAGCGCAGCCGGGTACCGAAGATCAGGCAGTGCGTCGGGCAGTTCATCGGCTTGACCGACATCTGCCGCTCGTCCGCCTCGGTGAAGAACATGTTCTCGCGGTAGTTGGCGTAGTGGCCCGAGGTCTTCCACAGCTCCAGGTCCAGGATCTGCGGCGTGATCACCTCGCCGTAGCCGTAGCGGGTCTGCAGGCCGCGCACGAAGTCGACCAGCGCGACGTAGATCGACGCTCCCTTGGGATGGAGGAACGGCATGGCCGGCGCCAGCGGGCTGAAGCTGAACAGGTCCAGCTCCTGGCCCAGCCGGCGATGGTCGCGGGCCCGCGCCAGCTCCTGCCGCTCCAGGTACTCGTCCATCTCCTTCTGGGAGCCGAAGGCCGTGCCGTAGATGCGCTGCAGGCGCTCGTTGGCCTCGTCGCCCTTCCAGTACACGGCCGAGGCCTCGAGCAGCTTCACCGCTCCGACCTGCGACAGGCTCTGCACGTGCGGCCCCCGGCAGAGGTCGGTGAAACGGCCGTCGCGGTAGAGGGTGATCGTCTCGCCCTCGGGGATGTCCTTGAGCCGCTCGACCTTCAGGGTCTCGCCCATCTCGCGGAAGATCCGCTCGGCCTCCTCGCGGGAGACCTCGACGCGCTCGAAGCCGCTGCCCTCGGCGAGGATCTCGCGCATCTTCTCCTCGATCTTCTCGAGGTCCTCGGGCGTGAAGGCGCGCGGGAAGCGGAAGTCGTACTGGAACTTCTCCGTGTGGTCCTGGCGGCCGGCGTCGTACTCCGCCTCCGGCCACAGCCGCTTGACGGCGTCGGCCAGCACGTGCTCCGCGCTGTGGCGGACGTACTCGCCGGCCTCGGGGCTCTTGACGGTGAAGATGCGGAACGCCCCGCCTCGCTCAAGCGGCAGGCGCAGGTCGATCTTCCGGCCGTCGAGCTCGGCGCCCACGGCGTCCTTCGCCAGGCGCGGGCCGATCGAGGCCGCCACTTCGAGCGGCGTAGTGCCGGACGGCACCGTGCGCACGGAGCCGTCGGGCAGGGTCAAGCTGACAGATTCGGTCATCGTCTCCATGAGACCGCAAGCCTTCACCAAGAATACGGCGGAAATGGAATCGCTCTCGGGCCGCGGCCCGCGCCGGCGGAGATCACGAGAGGGAGGTGTGGTAGGCGCTAGCGGACTCGAACCGCTGACCTCTACCGTGTGAAGGTAGCGCTCTAACCAGCTGAGCTAAGCGCCTGGGCATGAGGATGAAATCGGCCACCAGTTGGGTGCTGCTGTCTCCCGTATGGCTCTCTCGATCTGGTGTCGAATTCCACTCCTGACGAAGCTTGGTAGGCCCAAGCGGACTTGAACCGCTGACCTCTACGATGTCAACGTAGCGCTCTAACCAACTGAGCTATGGGCCTATGAACTCTACCCTCCTGGCGGCGTGCCAGGGGAGGGGAAGGGTAACAAAGGAGCGGTCCTCTGTCAACGCGCCAGACGTCAACGCGGCCAGGCGTCGTTTTCCCCCTCGAGCTGCAGGTCGAGGGCCGCCTGCATCTTCTCCATCAGCTCCTGGCTGGCGCGGCGGGAGACCGCCTCGCGCCGGAACGCCATCCTGAACAGGTCGGCGGGATGGCTCTTGAGGGCGGCGGCGATGCGCAGGAAGTCGGGCACCGTCAGCGTCGCCGTGCCTTCGAAGATCGCGCGCAGCTCGGCGATGCTCAAGCCGCT
>DATFPH010000227.1:0-10103 GCA_035264905.1 Thermoanaerobaculia bacterium | reverse complement strand
AGGGCGTTCAGCGAGGGGCAGGCGCTGCGGGAATGTGCGCTGCTCGGCTATCCCGAGAGCCACATAAGGATTTTGCGCGAGATCTTTCCAGCTCTGTTCACGATCTATCTGGAGGAGAGCGCGTACAACCCGCGCGAGTACTGCGGTTCGGCGACGAAAGGCCAGCTGCGCGCTGTCGTGCAGGACCTGAGGCACACCGCGTGGTTCCTGGCCCTGACCGCACGCCAGGGCATCGACTCCGATGCGGGGAGCGAACAGCGATTGGGTGACTTCGCGGACCGCCTGGCCGTGCACGTCATGAAGCTCGCGGACCTCATCGAAAAGAGGATCGTGCCGAGGAGGAAGGAGAAGACGGTTGAAGGCGAAACGTAAGAAACCTCACCTGGCGCTCGTCGAGGTGCAGCTCGAAGGCGTCCGGGATCTCGTGGCCGCCTTGGCCGAGAGGTATCCGACCCGGGAGCCGCCGATGATCGGGCTGGCCGAGGCTGCGCTGCGCCATCTCCGCGACGGCGTACGGATCGTCCATCAGGCGGCGAGCAACCGCGCGCCTCGGGAGGCGCGGCGCGAACCAGAGGATTTAGCGATCTCGCTGGCGTAGACTGTCCCCATGTCCTCCCGCCTCATCGACTTCGCCCGCCGCAAGGGCCTCATCCCCCGGATTTCCGCCACCGAGCGCCAGGCGCTCGAAGCCGGCACGGTCTGGGTGGATGGCGAGCTGTTTTCCGGGCGGCCGGACTTCCGGCGCCTGCTCGTGGAGCCGTATCCGGAGCTGACCGGGCGCGCGCGTGCCTTTCTTGACGGCCCGGTCGAGGAGGTGTGCGCGATGGTCGACGAGTGGGAGCTGTCGCGCACTCGCGAGCTGCCGCCAGAGGTCTGGCGGTATCTGAAGGAGAAGCGGTTTTTCGGGCTGGCGATCCCGGAGGCGTATGGCGGCCATGGCTTCTCCGCTCTCGCGCTCTCGACGATCTTCGGCAAGCTGGCGTCGCGCTCCCTGTCGCTCTCGGCGGTCGTGTTGATCCCCAACTCGGTGGGTCCCGGCGAGCTGCTGCTCGAATACGGCACGCCGGCGCAGAAGGAGCACTATCTGCCCCGCCTGGCGCGCGGCGACGAGATCCCCTGCTTTGCTCTGACGGAGCCCGAGGCCGGCTCCGATGCCGCGTCGCTCCGCTCCGAGGGGGTCCTGTTCCGCGATCGCGACGGCGCGCTCGCGTTTCGCTTGAGCTGGCAGAAGCGCTACATCACCCTGGCTCCGGTCGCCACCCTGCTCGGCCTCGCCTTCCGCCTGCGTGATCCCGAGAACCTCCTCGGGCGCGGCGAGGACCTGGGCATCACGGTCGCTCTCGTCCCGACCCACCTGCCGGGCGTGCGGATCGGCGAGTGGCACGATCCTCTGGGCATCCCCTTCCCCAACGGCCCGACCGAAGGAAAGGACGTGATCGTGTCCGCGGACGCCATCCTCGGCGGACTCGAGTACGCCGGCAAGGGGTGGAAGATGCTCATGGAGGCCCTCTCGGGCGGCCGGGCCATCTCGCTGCCCGCGCAATCGGTGGGCGGCGCCAAATTCGTGGCGCGCGTCGCCGGGGCCTACAGCGTGGTGCGCCGGCAGTTCGGCCTCGACATCGGGCGCTTCGAGGGGATCGAGGAGCCGCTCGCCCGCATCGCCGGGCTGACCTATCTGATGGAAGCGGCCCGCGTCTGGACCTGCGGCGCGGTGGATTCGGGACACCGGCCGGCCGTCCTCTCGGCGATCTCCAAGTACAACCAGACCGAGCTGCTGCGCGCGCTCGTGCAGGACGGCATGGACATTCTGGGTGGCTCCGCGATCTGCCGGGGACCGCGCAACCTCCTGGCCAACGGCCACATCGGCGCGCCGATCGGGATCACGGTCGAAGGGGCCAACATCCTGACGCGGACGCTGATCATCTTCGGCCAGGGCGCGCTGCGCGGACACCCCTTCGCCCTGTGCGAGGTCCGCGCCCTGGAGGCAGGGGACGGCAAGGCGCTGCGCCGCACTCTCGTCAGGCATGCCCGCTTCTTCCTCGGCAATCTGGTTCGCGCGGCGCTCCTTGGCGCCACTCGCGGCCGGCTGGCCCGCGCGCCGGTCTCAGGTCCCACGGCCCACTACTGGCGGCGAATCGCCTGGGCCTCTGCTCGCTTCGCCGTGCTCACCGACCTCGCCATGCTCTCGCTGGGCAGCCGCCTCAAGATGCGCCAAAAGCTGACCGGCCGTCTCGCGGACGTCCTCTCCTGGCTGTATCTCGCCCTCTGTGCCCTGCGCCGCTTCGAGGCCGAAGGCCAGGAGGAGGAGGATCTGCCGCTCGTGCGCTGGAGCGTCGAGCACGCCCTCGCCCGCCTCCAGACCGCCTTCGAAGGGATCTACCGGAACTTCGAAGGCCCCGCCGCCCCGCTCCTCCGCTCCTTCGGCGCCTGGTGGTGCCGGATGAACCCCGTGGGCCAACCGCCCTCGGATGCTCTCGGCGCCCAGGTGGCCGCCGTCCTGCGCCGTCCCGGAGCGCAGCGGAACCGCCTGACCGACGGCCTATACGTCCCGGCCGATCCGCAACAGGCCCTCGGCCGCCTGGAGCGCGCCTTCGTCCTGGCCACCGATGCCGCGCCCATCCTCGACCGGATCGCCAAGACCTCGCGCGCCGGCCAGCTCCCGCCGGGCTCTCCGGAGTCTCTTCTCGTTGAGGCGCTCGCCGCGGGTTTGATCCAGAAGGACGAGGCGGACAAGGTGCGGGAGGCGGCCGCCGCGCGGGAGGATGCCATCCAAGTCGACAGCTTCTCCCTGGAGGAGTATCTGCGGCTCGGACAGGCCGAGGCCGACCTGCCCGCGGCGGTTTCCGTCTAGAGCGTCACTCCAGGACTGATTGGTGGAGCCAGCTCCGTAGACCTCACCCCCTGGCCCCTCTCCCATCGCCCCCCCCACCGGCCGGGAGAGGGGGAACCCCTGCGAACCCTCGTGGCACGTTCAGATTCAGCCTTATCCGGGAGGTGAGGTCTCGGTGGCACCATCGACCACTTCTGGTTTGACAGCGGTACTAAAAGCGTCCCAGCAGTGCTAGACTGAGGCCGGGTGGCCCGGTTGTCTTTCCGCACACATTCGTGTCGTGCGTGAGCCCATCCGAATGGTAAGCCGGCCCTCAGGATTGAGGTGACCCGGCGACGGGATGGATGAGGCCGACCCGCATGCGCAAGCGTGCGGGACCACTCGGCCACTAACGTCCAGCCTGACACTCAATCAGGCCGCCTACTGTCGACCTCTCAGCTCCCGGAACCGAGGCCCAGCAACCCTTCCACCGTCTGGCGGATTCCCAACGCCACGTCGAGCAACCCCTCGTCCCGCGTCGGCCAGCGCGTAACGGGCTTGCCCTTCTCCGGCAGGGCCTCGAGCTTCGCGAACGGCGCCAGCTCCCAGTCCACCGGCCGCAAGATCACCGGGATCACGCGCGCCTTTCCTGCCGCGTGCCGCTCCATCGCCCGCTTGACCTCCACGTCCTGGCTGTATGCGGAGGCCATGAACGCGGGGCTCACCAGGAAGAGGACGAGGTCGGCCTTCTCCAGGTTCTCGCTAATCTGGCCGGCCCAATCGCTCCCCGCGCCGATCTTCCGGTCGTCCCAGCTCTCGATGAGACCCGCGCGCTGCAAACCGCTCAGGTGCTGGACGAGTCTCCGGCGCAGCCGTTCGTCATCGTGGGCATAGGAGAAGAAGATGCGCACCTTCCGTGAGCTCCTAGGCTCCCGGCGCGCGGAAAGCTCGCCCTCGCGATCCGCCGGGTAGGGGAAAAGCGGCTCGATGGCCTCGATCCTGCGGATGCGCTCGTGGAGCTCTCCGATCTCCTTGGCAACCTCGGGTCCCGACCTCGCGGAGTACCAGCGTTCGACCTCGTCGAGCCTCTGCCGGCGCAGCGAAGGGCGCACGGGGTTGCTGTAGGTCCATACCTCGCGGGCAAAGGCGTTGAGCACCCGCACGGGAAGCTTCTCGAGGAACCGGAGAGAAGAGATCGCCCGCAGGACCTCGCCCATGGTCTCGAGGAGCCGGAGCAGATAGTCGAAGCCGGTCCCCTGGCCGGGAAGCCAGCCAGCGGCGAGTTGGCCCTCTCCCACGATCTGATCGAGCTCCTGGATGAAGGCCTGCTCGGCATACGCGGCGGCCGACACGAGCTCGCGGGTCTCCGCCAGAAGCTCCAGGCGGCCGATCCTCTTGTCCCGCGGCTCCAGGCCGGCGATCAGCAGCGCGACGTCCTGTCCCGCCACGGCCAGCGTCCTCTCCGTCCGCCAGGAGGAGGACCGCAGCGCCTCGCGGAGTCGGCTCTCGAGGAAGCCGGTCTGCTCCTCGTTGCCGGGCGCCAGAGACATCAGCCGGGCCAACTCGGGAATCCAGGGCGCAGGATCGCTGCTCCCGGCGTCCCGCAGACTGTAGACGGTCTGGGGCGGCTGCCAGCGGCGATCCTCCTTCCCCTGGAGGAAAAATGCCTTGTCGACCTGATCGATGACGTCGAAAAAGAGCTCGCTCGGCGGCTTCGGCGGCCCTGCCGGGTCCACGAAGAGCAGGTCTTCCACGTGTTGCGCCACGCGGGCCACCGCCTCGACGTCCACCGCCTCGCGGAAGGTGAGTGTCACGGCAACCTGGACGGCTCCTGTTCCGGGCGGATAGATGCGGAGCCGGCCGCCGACCTGGTGGTTCTCCACACGGCCTGCCGCATCTCCCAGGACCGCAGCGAGGTCGGAGCCGGGGGCAAAGCCGGGTGCCAGCCGGCCGGACAGCGACAGCTCGAACGGGAGAAAGAAAAGGGGCGAGGTTCCCGGCAGCCGCAGGTCCGGCACGCTGCCGCGCCAGAAGCGGTCCTGCGCGATCGCGACCGGGCGCAGCTTGCCCAGGTTCCCGACCTGGATCTCCAAAGGCCGGTTGAGCGCCCGGCGCATCGCGTTCGGGTCGCGGATCGCCTTGAATAAACCGCGTGCCCGGACGCTGTCCGGATAAGTCAGCAGGTCGACCATCTGGAAGAGCTGCGAGATGGCGATCTGCACGATGCGGGTTCCCGCCAAGGTGGAGGCGCTCATGAGGCTCATTCTAAAAGAATCTAAAGAATCGAGCCCGAAGATCAGCCCGTCTCTTCGCGGACGCATGGCCGCTTGAGCCCACTCTGCTACGATCCTCCCTGCACCTTTAAGGGAGAGAGCGAATGGCGATCGAGATTGGACAGAAGATTCCGGACGTGAAGCTCAAGATGACCGACGGTCAGGATATCTCTACGACCGAGCTGTGCCGTGGCAAGAAGGTGGTTCTCTTCGCGGTCCCGGGGGCCTTCACCCCCACCTGCTCCGACTACCACCTGCCCGGCTTCATCGACTACGCGGACGACATCCGCGCGAAGGGGGTCGACACCATCGCCTGTGTCGGGGTGAACGACCACTTCGTCATGGGCGCCTGGGCCAAGGCCCGCGAGACCGGCGACAAGATCCTGATGCTGGCGGACGGCAACGGCGACCTGGCGCGCGCCATGGGCCTGGAGTCCGACTCCCGCCCCTGGGGCATGGGCTTCCGCAGCCGGCGCTACGCCGCGGTCGTCGAAGACGGGGTGATCAAGGACCTCAAGGTCGACCAGCCCGGCCGCCTGGAGGTCAGCGCGGCCGAGGAGGTTCTGAAGGGGCTGTGAGAGCGATGAGCCCAACGTCGCTGAGCTCGCTGAAGAGCCCCAGGAAATCCTCCTCGCCGATCAGGTTTCCATAGTTTTCCTTCAGGCCTCCGAACATCTCGCCGAGGGTCCGCGTGCCGTCGATCATCCGCAGCAGACCTTCGGCGAGCAGCGCCATGTCGTTGCTCAACGCACGGCTGCTTCCGGAGAACCTGATCCGCTTGCCCTCCTGAATTCCGCCGGCGGTGAAGATCCGTTCCTGGATCATCGAGACCGGGGACGCGAGCCTCGGAGCCAGGGACCACACCCCATCCCCCTGCCGCGCGAAATACTCGGCGAAGAGATCGCGGGGCTCGGGAGCCAGGGTGTCCTTCTGCGCCACGAAAAAAATGGGAGACTCGGTGTTGGTCAATGCCCATTCCGAAACCGAGGAGAGGTCGAGGAGCGTGAAGCGGTGCATCGACTCCTCGCGGAGAGCGAAGCCGGATTTGCGCAGGAACGACGACAGATCGAGATTGTTCACCTGGTCGTAGGAGCGGACTTCCGGCGGGCTGTTGTCGTCGCTCAAGTTGGAGAAATTGATCCAGATGCCGCCAGGAGCCAACACGCGGCGGATCTCCGAGATCATCTTGTTGGGGCTGGGAACGATGTCGAGGAGATACTGCGAGAGGACGTAACGCAGGCTGGAGGAGGAAAACGGCAGCCGGCTCACGTCGGCGGTCACCAGCTCGATGCCGTCATGCTTCTGCGCCGGCCCCTGCACGCGGACCACCTTCTGCGCGATCGGAAGCTGCGGGCGCGGGAAATTGAAGCTCAGATCCAGCTCGCCCCCTTCGAGCAGAGCACGGGCCAGCAGCAATGAATCGAAGGCGAGATCGACGCCATACACCGTCGAAAAAAGCTCTCCCAGATCATGGACCAGCCGGCAGGCGCCGCAGCCGAGCACGGCGACTCTGTCGCGCTCACCCTCACCATGCCGTTGGACGGCTCCGGTGAACAGGTCGGTGACGAAGCGCGCTTCGTCCGTGCCGCCCCAGTCCCGGTAGAAATAGCCCAACATGTGGAAGCTGGGCCAGGCGCTCTCCAGCAGAAAGTCATCCAGCAGGCCTTTGCGCGCCGGGTGAGAGGCGAGGTACTCGCGGGCGGGCTGCAGGGACTGCTCGACGACCTCCAAGTTGGCCAACAGCCCGTCATAGCCCTGGAGAGCGCGGACCCATCCCTGCGGAGAGTCCACTTCTCCCTGGGCGCTCAACTTCTCCCGCTGGTCCGCGAGCTCCTGGCGTCGCTCCGGCACTCGCCCGACGTGCGCCTGGATGAGCCGATGCGGCTTCAAGGTCAGGACCTTGATGCCCCCGACCGTGGGATAGTCCGCCGTGCAAACAGGGCAGGAGAGGCCCTCCCCCTCCTGCGCCACCAGAGGACTGTGGCACCGAACGCAGCGATACGTTGCATCCATCGATCCAGTCATCACTCCTCCTCCATGTCCGGCCGCCAGGGAGCGACCTGGACGCTCTTGAAGCGGTCGATCTGGACCTTGCCGGGCGGCAGGCCGCGGGGCTTGCTCACGTCCTCCGCCCGGCACATGTGGACCGCGACCCGCCCCCCCTTGCGCGCCTTGGAGTAGCCGGCGGCGAGCGACGCCGCGAAGCGCTCCGTCTCTTTCGGAAGACGATCGAGCCCGTCGGGGTTGCGCACCACCACATGGGAGCCGGACTCCCCCGCCGTATGAAACCAGAAATCGCGGGGTGCCGCGAGCCTCAAAGACAGGATATCGTTGTCCTCCGCGGTTCGCCCGACGAGCACGGTCAGCCCGTCGGGCGAAACGAAGCGGCGTGCGATAGAGCGGCCCTGCCACATTCCGTTCTCGGGATCCGGGGGCGGAGGAGGATCTATTCTGGCCATGGCGCGCAATTTATCAGGAGATTGGTCATGGCTTCGCTATACTCCGTCGCACAATGAGCCCCGAACCGCAACCGGAAACCTTCGGGCATTATCTGGCGGCCCTCGCCACATACCTGCACAGCCGGCGGCAGGCGATCCTGGACGCCTGGAGGGCCGTCGTCCTCACAGATCCGGTCCTCGAGACCGCCTCCAAAATCTCGGTTCTCCATTTCGAGGACATCGCTCCCCAGATTCTCGACAGCTTCGAGCGGAGGCTGCGGGCCGGCGGCGAGGAGTGGACGAAGTCCGAGGAGGAGAAGTCCTTCGAGCATGGGGCGCACCGCTGGCAGGAAGGCTACTCGTTGCGCGAGATGGTCCGCGAGTGGGGTCATTTCCAGGCCTGCGTCATGGAAGAGCTCGATCAGTCTGGCCTCACCCACAGAACGACGCCAGCCGTCCTGCCCTTCGCGCGCAGGCTCTGGCTGAAGGTCTGCACGGACGGGATCTGCAACAGCGTCGACGAGCTCAACCGTCTGCAGAAGCAGGAGGCCGAGAGTGTCTTTCGAGACCTTCAACAAGCCGTCACGGGGCTCCAGAGCCTGGACCGGCAGCGGGCAGCCCTCTGGCACGAGGCGGCCCACGACCTGCGGGGCAATGTCGGCCTGGTGACGTCCACGACCTCTCTGCTCACCGAAGCCGGCGTGCCGGACGGCCTGCGCGCCAAAGCCTTCACCCTGCTCCAGGCCAGCGTGGACTCGCTGCAGCACCTGCTGGAGGACCTGCTCGGCCTCGCCCGTCTGGAGGCTGGCCGCGAGACGCTCCACGTGCAGAGCTTCGACGCGGGCGAGCTTCTGCGGAGCACGTGCGAGGCCCTGGAGCTCCCCGCGCGCGACAAGGGTTTGTACCTGAAGGCTGAAGGTCCCGAGAGCCTGCCCGTCGAAGGCGATCCGGCCAAGCTCCGCCGCATCCTCCAGAACCTCATCTTGAACGCTCTGAAGTACACCCGCGAAGGCGGGATCACCATTTCCTGGGGACCGACCCAGGAGAGCGACATCGACCGTTGGTCGATCCGGATCGAGGATACCGGTCCGGGTATGCCCGCCGGCCCGGGAGGGGCTCTCAGCAAGGGGTTGCTGGAGGCCACCAAAAGCGCGAACGAGGTTGAAGAGAGATCCGATCGGCCGGACGTCGAGCCCGCTCCGCAAGTTCCTCCCTCGACCTTGGAGGCAGGATTCGGTCCCCAGAATCCCGGCGAAGGCATCGGTCTCCTGATCGTCAAGCGGCTCTGCGAGCTGCTGCACGCCGGCCTCGAGGTCAGCTCCGAGGCTGGCAAGGGGACGGTCTTCCAGGTGGTGTTGCCGCGCGACTACGGGCGGCCTTCGGAGTAGACGGCTCCCGCTAAACGCTCCCAATCGGGAGCCGCCGGATTCGCACCGACGCGTCCTCGATCAGGACGAGGGCTCCTCTCTCCAGAGCGGGCTCGAGCTCTTCCCAGACCTTCATCAGCGCGGTGAACAGAGCAAGGGGCAATACGTTTCTCCGGCGGAAAATGACCACCCCAGAGGCACGATTCTCTCTTCAAGGACCGCCGCGGCATACGCCAGGGCTTGGGAAAGGTCCTCGGCCTCCAGCTCCGGCCATTCCTGGAGAACCTGCTCCAAAGTCATTCCAGAGCTGAGATAGGCCAGGATCGAGGAGACCGGAAACCTCAGTCCGCGGATGCACGCCTTCCCGAAACACTTCTCGGAATCAAAGGTGATGCGGTCGAAGTGGTGATGGCGTAACTGCATGTCTGGTCCTCTTCTTCATTTTACCTGGAGTCGGCCCTCTCGCCATAGCCCCGGGGTCGTTGGCCCTTGGAGTACAGCTCGGGAGTAGCCGGTCTTGCGCTACGCCACGGCCTGCTGGTCGCGAATGCGGGCTGCTCGAGCTTCCCGAGCACGAGTGCGGCCTGCTTGCGGGTCTCTCTGCTGTAGTAGAGACTCTCCCAGGGCTGGATTCCATATGCGAGGGCCTCCAGGCACAGGTCGATGGCCTCGGCCGCGGTGTCGTTCTGATTGATCAGATAATAGGCGGCAGTCAGGCCAAAGCCGCCGCCGCCGGGAAGTCCGTTGGGGTCCACGGCGCTGACACCATCCAGCAGCTCCTGAATGCTGGCCTCCTCGACGAAATCCACGTCGACATCGCGGCGGTTCTTCTTGGCTCCGGAGCTCGACTCTTCGACCACCTCGCCGGCACGCCAGCCGTCGTTGGCAACCCGGCGGTGATCCCGGGCGTCGGCGTTACACACCTGCGCTACCCAGTACGCAAAGCGTAGTCGCCGCGAGTCTGCTCGCCCTGATGGGCCTTGCGCTGGTCTATGCGAGCCGTGAAGCTCGGCTCGGTGCCTCCCGTTCGGCGGCGTGATCGCCCGCGCCGCGCCGTTCCGGCCATCGGTTGTCCTCATGCCGCAACATCGACGTAGCTGACGGCACTGGACGGCGGCGGGATAGGTAAGCCATCCTCGCGCAGGCCCTCCAGATGAAACTCGATCGCCTCACGGATTTCGCGTTGAACTTCCTCAACAGTTGCACCCGTCGCGGC
>DATFPH010000226.1:0-24979 GCA_035264905.1 Thermoanaerobaculia bacterium | reverse complement strand
CTCTTGCCGAGAAGGCGCTCCTGCTCAACCAAAGAGTTGGCTCTCTTCTCGGCGAGGCCAACTGCATCTTCATTCTCGGCGAGACAGCCCGCGCCCTGTCCAACCATGAAGCAGCCGAAGCGCTGCTCCAGCAGGCCTTGTTGCGATTCCAACAACTGGGGCAGGTCGTGGGAGTCGCGAACTGCCTGGATGGTCTGGGTTTGAACGCAGTCGCCCAATCAAATATGGTAAAAGCGCGCCCTTGGCTGGAGGAGGCTCTGCGTTTGAACGAACAGGTGCCCCGCCCGATCACGATTGGACGTTCGCACCTGCACCTTGCACAGCTGTCTCCTCTCGGTTCACCCGAGCGCCGCGAGCACATCAATGCAGCCCGCAGAGTGTGGGAAGAGGCAGGGATTCTCGACCAGATGCGCCATGAGCTCGATGCAGTCCCCATCGAATGAGCCACCAGAACTTCCTGTTCATGCTGCCGTATTCATTCGAGACAGAGGGACTCGTCGATGCGCGACCGAATGGTCATCTCGAAACTGGTCCACCGCTCGCTGGCCCACTATCGGGTGCTCGGCCGGCTCGGAAAAGGGGGATGGGAGAGGTCTTCCTCGCCGAAGACAGGCGCCTCGGCCGCCGGGTCGCGCTCAAGGTCCTCCGGCCGCCGAGCGGGTCGGGGCCCGCGCTCTCGATCTCGTCCGGACGGGCGCCGCGGCGCGCGCCCGGAAGCTGCTCGACGGCTCCGTGGCCGCTCTTCCGTGGGCGCCTACTACCGGACCGGCACGCCGATCACCCGCTACGGCTATTCGGACATCTACGGCCGCTATGAGTTCTTCCTCACGCAGCGGGGCGCCGAGGGGAGGACGCCCGACAACTATGAAGCGGACCTCCACCTCGGCTATCCCGTCACGGTCGGACCGGCGACCTTCAACTTCCTGGTCGACGTGTTCAACGTCCTGAACGCCCAGAAGGCGGTTCTTGTGGATCAGCGCTGGGGCTTCCAGGAAGCCGACAACGCCTCCCCCACCCCGGTCAATCCGGGGTACAAGAGGCCGGTGCTGCGAACGCCTCCAACGTCCTTCAGGTTGGGCGTGCGGGTGAGCTTCTAGCTGGGGTTCGGACATTAACGAAGAGCGTTGATCACCGTCCTCACCCGCAGTGCCGGCACGCGGTAGGTGAAGCTGACGATCACGTCGTAGAGACGCGACCCGCCGGCGAGCGCCCCGGCGAGGTCAAACGTGAGCGCCGGTACTACACCTGCCGAGAACAGATCGGCCACCGCGGGCGGGTCGGCCTCTGCTGGGATCGTCATCTTCAGCCGCTGCGGGAGCGCCGCTGCCGAGCCGAAGCCGGGGAAGACGTTTCCGAGCAACCCGGTCACTTGAAGCTCCACGTTCATCGGGTCATCCGTCAGCTCGGCGTCGGCGGCGCGCACGCCCTCCGGCATCGGGATCACCGCCACTCCAAGGCTGACGAGCCTCGCCGGCTCCACTACGTCGTGCCCCGACAGGAGCCCCGCGTCAAATCCCAGATCTCCCGGCGAAACTCTCAGCGTCCCTACCAGACCCTGAAGCGCGGCGACGCTGTTCGCGAGCGGCGCGCTGCTCAACTCGATTTTGAAGCTGCTGACCGCCGGGTCGAGCGACTCGAACGCGGCGTCCCGCCCGAGGACCGCCTTGCCCTCGATCAGCGTCCTCAGCGTGACGGGCGCCGTGGGTTGCGCGAGGACGGCGGCGCTCAAAACTTGGAGAGTTTTGTCGCGGTGCGCACGCAGGCTGTAGCGCACCGAGCGCAGCTCGGTGGCGCCCGCCTCGACGCGCACCAGGGAGTCGGGCAGCCCGATCGGCCCCAAGGCGCCAGGAAGTCGCGACGCGACGTTGAAGTCGCTGGCCGTCTGCCTCCGGCTCGCTCGCACAGTCTGTGCGAGGTCCGCGTCGTAACACCCGCGAACCGTGATGTCGAGGACGATATCGGTCAGGTTTCCGCTGAGCTGCGCGATGGCGGCGCCGGCGCCGGGCGGCAGGATGGCGTCGTCGTCGAGGGATTCGAGACGCAGAAGCAGATCGCCCTCGATGCCGCGGTTCTCGAACGGGCGGTATTGCAGCGCTGACGCGGGCACGAACGGCGACCCGTCGGAGACACCGGCGGCAGGCTCGGCACGCGTCCCGGTCGCCGGGCCCGGGGGGAAGAGGTTGTAGACCATCGTCTCGGACGGAGCGCGTCGCACGAGCCGTACGAAGCCGAGGGCGCGCACCTGCGGGTCGGGGTCTTCCTCGAAGTCGAAGTCACCCCACCGCGCAACGCGGCGCAGGAAGGCGGCCTTGCCTTCCTTCCAAGCCTCCTGAGCCACCGCCACGAGCCCCGGCAGTTTTACATTCTCGAACGTGAATCCTGCCCGCAGCCGATCCGCCAGAGGGCCCAGCGCGGGCTCGAGCGCGGGCTGTATGTCGCGGTTGTTGTTGGGGCCAGGCTGGAGGAGCACAGGCAGCAGGATGTTGCTGACGAGACCTTCGCTCCTCAGGAGTGAGCGTGCGGCGGCGATCAGCGTCGTCGGGTCGACGAGACCACAGCTTTTTTCGATGGCTGCCCGTTCGAGCGACTCGGGTAATTGAGCTAGCAGGGCCCTGCAGAAAGGTCTGCAAATAAAGGCGGCGGCCGATTCGAAGCTGAGGACGTTGAAGATGATCTGGTAGATGCGAACCGTCTCCAGCGGCACGGCCTCGAACGCGCGGCGGATTTGATCTCGGAGCGGGTCGCTGAAGACGGTGGAGATGGCGGCGATGGCCTGGGCGTCGTCCGGGAGGTCATCCGGGAAGAAGGGGTCGATGAGCCGCGGACCGACGACGGGTTGCGAGAACCGGAAAGGAATGTCGGGGAAGCATTTGGGCAGCTCGACTGGCGGGGCGAATGGGTTGGCGCTGCGCTTGATGCGCGTGCGCGACTCGCCGCGGTGCGTGATCGTCAACGGGATCCCGTGGAGCCGCGGGTGGATGATCCCCCCGAGGATGCCCGTCGCTCGGACGTCCTTGATGACGGCACGGTAGACACCGGGGAACATGCGGTCGATGAGGTCCCGTTCGGTGAGCGAGACGAGCAGCTCGCGCCTCTGGATGAACTGTTGCATGGACTGCGCCGGGTCGCCGCCCAGGAGCCGCAACAGCGACAGGCGGTGCGTGAATTCGATCTCCTTGCCGTCTCGGATGGCGGTGCGCTGCTCTTCGAGGCGGCCGAAGTCGCGCAGCAGCGCGGCGCCGGCGAGGCGCGAGGGGTCAGTCCCGCCCGGAAGCTGCGGGGCCGGGGCGAGGTGCGTCGCGTAGTCTTCGCTGATCGCCTCGAAGGCCGAGGCATTCTCTGAGCCGAGCGCCTGCTCGGCCGCCAGGCCCAATTGCGTGGCGGTTCGCAGCACTACGTTGCGGGCCTCCTGGAGCACGCCGGCCGCTTCTTCCAAAAACTCTTGTGGGAGAAAGTCACGCAACTGTCGGAGCTGACTGGCGAGGATGCGCAGGAATTCTTCGGGACTCATGTTCTGGACGAGCGCGGCCTGGAGGGCGAAGAAGCTCTGGAGCCTGCCGACCAGCTCCGTCAGGCGCTGTTGCAGCTCGCCTATCTTCTTCAACAGCGGACCCGCCAGCCACTGGACCAGCAGACGCAACAGCTCCTCGGCGGCGAGCAGCACGGCGGCGGCGAGCAGCGCAGCGCTGAACGGCCCGCCCGCGAGCGAGATGACGAGAAAGGCGAGAATCGGCAATACCAGGAAGGTGATGACAATGGTCTCGAAAAGTGCGCCGCCCCCGCCGGTGAGCTGTGTCAGCGGGCTGAGGGCCTCCGTGACGCGCGCCTTCACCTTCTCGGCAAGCTCGTTGACCTGCGCGTTGAGCTGTTCGTAGAGCTCTTCGAGCGGGTCGAGGTCGGGCACGTCGGGCCCGCCGGGCACTTCTGACGGGGTCATCAGCAGCGTGACATCGAACCCCTCGAAAACATCGGCCATCGCCTTGCGCGTGCCCTCGATCACCTGGTCGGTCGCGGCGCGTAGCGGGGCGATCATCTGCTCGATCTCGCCATCGAGCCGCGACAGGATGTCGTTGGCTGCCGCCGCCAGCCCCGCCTGGACGCCGCTCAGGGGGTCGTCGAACACTGTCTTCAGGTACTTCCTGGTGCGCCCGAGGCTCGTGGCCCCGCCGAAGAACGGAACGACCGACGCGAGGTCGCAGATGATCGCCTCGAACAGGCCGATCCAGAACTTGAGCGGCCCCGTCTCGACGAGGAAGGCGAGGAGCCTCGGCAGCAGGAGCGCCTGTGCGGCCGTCTCGCCGAGCGGGTCGAGCAGGCTGTCCAGCTCAGGCGACTCGGCCGCTTGGCCCGGGATGTCGAGGATATCCTGCCCCCGTTTCACCGCCTCGATCAACGTCGCGTTCAGCATCACTTCGGCGGTGCCGAGCTTGTCGAGGGCCATGCCCATCAGCCGGGCGATGTGCTCCTCGTACTGCATCGCCTCGCGCGCGGCCGCGATGGCCTGGGTCTTGAGGTGTTCGTAGCGCCACTTCTGACCGATGCGTGCGGCGTCCGCGACGTAGGCCCGGAGGGGTTCCGCCGCCTTGTCGATGAGTAGCGCCGGATCGGACGAGAAGGCCGGCAGCACCAGGTCGAGCGGGCCGCCCCCGATTGGCGGGACCGGCGGGCCCAGCGGCGTCACCGGCGGGTCCGACAGGTCCGACTCCGCGGAGGCGCCTTTCGGGTTCGACGCGCGCACGCTGAACCGGTACGCCGTGCCGGCGATCAGCCCGAGCACGGGCGTTTCGTGGATCGTGCCCGTGACAGTCGTCGGCACTTGCGGCCCGCCTGGGGCGTGCGGGGTGACTCTGAAGCTGGTGACCACCTCGCCGGCAGCTGGTTGCCAACGAACCGTCGCCGACAGCCTGCCCGGCTCGGCCTCCACGTTCGTCGGCTTCGAAGGAGGGTTCACCGGCAGCGCCGGCTCGAGCTGGGCCGGCCTCTCGGGGAGCGGGCGCGGCTGGCGCAATAGCTCGATGATTTGCGGCAGTTGCCTTGCCAGCACCGCGCGAAAATAACTCTCTTTCGCGCGGCGTTCGAGCTCCGCACCCAGGGGCCCGCCCTGCGCGCGTGCCTGTCGCTTGAGGTCGCGCGCCAGACGCAGGGCCGCGGACTCCGCCGCGCGCAGGGCGGCCTTGCCCTCGCGCGTCGCCGGGTCGGCCTTCAGAGCCGCCCGCAGGAAGGCAGCAACGTCCGGCTCTCGTCCGGATGAAAGATGCAGGATATCCAGTGCAGTTGAGAGCGCTATCGGCGAGGGCGCTTTCGTTGACTGTGCAGTCTTGCGAGACTTTCGAGCTCGCTTTTCGTCTGACCTTTTGCGTGCCATCGTCCCTCCCCAATGAGCTGTTACTGCGCTCGAGATCAGCGGCGGGCCGGCAGTAGCGTTGTTTGCGTTGGAGGCCTCCCGATGACGGTTCCTCGACCGCATAGGCGCGCGATCGACCGTAGAAGTTACAAGCAAGGTCGCGCGCCGGGCGACGACAGGGACAGGGATCGCTTGAACCTGGAAGCAAGGGAGGGGAGAGGGGCCGGGGGTGAGGCCCCTACTCCTGCCAGGTGTGGAACGCCTCTTCCTTTTCCGGCACCAGATGAGGGTTGCTCATGAGAATGCGGGCGCAGGTGTTCCAGCGCAGGATGGCGTCGTCGTTGGCGGGCGGACGGAGGTCGATGGCCTTCTCGAAGTGTTCCATGGCCTCGCGGAACCAGGCGTAGGCGCCGTGGCCGGCATGCGGGCCGCCCCGCTTGAGGTGGGCTTTGGCCCGCCGCTCACAGAGGATGCCGCTGTAATACTGCCGGCTGTAGTCGTCGCGGAGCCGCGACAGCGCGGCGCGCGCCGGCTCGATGGCGGTGCTCAGGTGATCGTCGAACTGGTCGGTCAGGGAGAGCAGCAAGGTGACGAGCGCCTCCTGGTTCTCAGGTTCGACCTCCAGGACGTCCCGGCAGATGCTCTCGGCCTCCAGAGGCTCGTTCAAGAGGCGGTAGCGGTGCGCCTTTTCGAGAGCGACGGGGACGGCGTCTCGCGAGAGGGGCTTCAGCTCGAACATGGCGGGCCCTCCTTCAGTCCGATCCGCGGAAGATCTTGAAGATCCGCCGGAGGGGGTCGTAGAGCTGGTCGACCACCCGCTCCTTCAGCGGAATGATCGCATTGTCGGTGATCGTGATCCCTTCCGGACAGACCTTCGTACAGCACTTGGTGATGTTGCAGAAGCCGATGCCGTCCCGCTTCGCGAGGTCCTCGACGCGGTTTTCGACGTCCAAGGGGTGCATCTCGAGGGCGGCGGCGTAGACCAGCAGGCGGGGGCCGATGAACTGGTCGTGCAGGTGGTGCTCGCGCAGGACGTGGCAGACGTCCTGGCAGAGGAAGCACTCGATGCACTTGCGGAACTCCTGCACCCGGTCGACGTCCTCCTGCGCGATCCGCCAGGTGCCGTCCGGGGCGTCCGGCGGGCGCGGCTTGAACTTCTTGATCCGCTTCTTGGCCGCGAAGTTCCAGGAGACGTCGGTCACCAGGTCCCGGATCACCGGGAAGGAGCGGATGGGCTCGACGGTGACCGGCTCGTCGAGCGGCAGGTCGCTCAGCCGGGTCATGCACATGAGGCGCGGGTTGCCGTTGATCTCGGCCGAGCAGGAGCCGCACTTGCCCGCCTTGCAGTTCCAGCGCACGGCGAGATCCTGGGCCGGGCCGGCCTGGATCTGGTGGACGGCGTCGAGCACCACCATGCCCTCGGACACCTCGGTCGGGTAGTCGACGAAGCCGCCGCCCTGGACGTTCCCCCGCCAGATCTTGAAGGTCGCTTGCGCCATCACTTCATCTCCTGGATGACGGCCTGCAGCTCCGGGCTCACCGCGGGGATCGGCTCGCGGGAGATCCGCATCTCCCCGTCCGGCCCTCGGCGGACGATGACGTTGAACTTGCCGAACGCTTCGTCCTTCTCCGGGTAGTCGTCGCGGAACTGGGCGCCCCGGCTCTCCTTGCGCTCCAGGGCCGCCCGGGTGACCGCTTCGGACACGGTGAGCAGGTTGGGGAGGTCGAGGGTGGTGTGCCAGCCCGGGTTGTACTCGCGGTTGCCGGGGACGGCGGCCTTCTCCGCCCGCTCGCGGAGCTTGACGAGCTCCGCGAGAGCCTGCTCCATCTCCGGTTCCCGACGGACGATCCCCACGAGCTCCTGCATCATCCGCTGCAGGTCGTGCTGGATCACATACGGCCCCTCACCCCCGGCGCCTCCGGAAGATCCATGGCGTTCGAAGGGCGCGAGCGCCCATCGCGCGGCGGCGTCGACCTGCGCCTCGTCGATCCGCCCCGGACCCTGCTCGCGGGCGAATTGCGCGGCGTACTCGCCTGCCCGTTTGCCGAAAACCAGGAGGTCCGAGAGCGAGTTGCCGCCCAGGCGGTTCGCGCCGTGCAGGCCGGCGCCGCACTCTCCCGCCGCGAAGAGGCCCGGCAGCGAGGACATCTGGCTCTCGGGATCGACCCGCACGCCGCCCATCATGTAATGGGTCGTCGGGCCCACCTCCATCGGCTCGCGGGTGATGTCGATCCCGGCGAGCTCCTTGAACTGGTGGTACATGCTCGGGAGCTTCTTCTTGATGTGCTCCGCCGCATGCGGGAGGCGGTCCTTGATCCAGGCGATGTCCAGGAACACGCCGCCGTGCGGGCTCCCCCGCCCCTCGCGGACCTCGCGGACGATGCAGCGCGCCACGTGGTCGCGGGTGAGGAGCTCCGGCGGCCGGCGGGCCTCCTTGTCACCCTGGGTGTAGCGCCATCCCTCCTCTTCGTTGTCCGCGGTCTGGTTCTTGTAGAGGGGCGGGATGTCGTCGAACATGAAACGCCGCCCCTCGCTGTTGCGCAGCACACCGCCCTCGCCGCGCACGCCTTCGGTGACCAGGATCCCCTTGACGCTGGGCGGCCAGACCATGCCGGTGGGATGGAACTGGACGAACTCCATGTCGATCAGCTCGGCGCCGGCGAGGTAGGCCAGGGCATGGCCGTCGCCGGTGTACTCCCAACTGTTGCTGGTGACCGAGAAGGCGCGGCCGATCCCGCCGGTCGCGAGGACCACCGCCGGGGCCGAGAAGACGACGAAGCGCCCCCGCTCCCGCTCGTACCCGAACGCGCCCACCACCCGGCCCCCGTCCTTGAGGAGGAGGGTGACCGTATGCTCCATGTGGAACTCGATCCCCTGGTGGATGCCATGGTCCTGGAGGGTGCGGATCATCTCCAGGCCGGTGCGGTCGCCGACGTGGGCGAGGCGGGGGTAGCGGTGTCCGCCGAAGTTGCGCTGCAGGATGCGGCCGTCCGGCGTGCGGTCGAAGAGCGCGCCCCAGGCCTCCAGCTCCCGGACGCGGTCGGGGGCCTCCCTGGCGTGGATCTCGGCCATCCGCGGATGGTTCAGGTACTGGCCTCCTCGCATGGTGTCCGCGAAGTGGACCTTCCATCCGTCCCGGTCGTCCACGTTCGCCATGGCTGCGGCGATCCCTCCTTCAGCCATGACGGTATGGGCCTTGCCGAGCAGCGACTTCGAAACCACGCCGACCTTCACGCCGGCCGCCGAGGCCGCGATGGCGGCCCGCAGCCCGGCCCCCCCGGCCCCAATCACCAGAACGTCATACGCATACCGTGGTAGATCCATTCCTAGAAGATCCTCCAGTCCGTCCAGATCCCCATCGAGCAGAGACGGACGTAGAGGTCGGAGAAGCCGACGGAGAACAGGCTCACCCAGGCCCACCGCATGTGCCGGCGGTTGAGGCAGCCGACGCAGCGGTATGCCGCGAATTGCGCGGGCGCTTTGGAGAGCTGGTTCAGGCGCCCGCCCACCAGGTGGCGCAGCGAGTGGCAGCCCAGAGTGTAGCCGCCCAGAGCGATGACGTTGAAGGCCAGGACCAGGGTCCCCACTCCGATGCCGAACGAGACCTGGCCCGTGGCCGGATCGGTGAACCACAGAGCCTTCCAGACGTCGTGCGCGAGGAAGACCAGGAAGATCAAGGCGAGATACAGGAAATAGCGGTGGATGTTCTGGAGGATCAGCGGAAAGAACCGCTCGCCGAGATAGCGCTTGCGCGGCTCGCCGACCGTGCAGGCGGGCGGATCGGCCCAGAACGCCTTGTAGTAGGCGCCGCGGTAGTAGTAGCAGGTGAGGCGGAAGCCGCCCGGACCCCAGAGGATGAAGAAAGCCGCCGACCAGGGGGCCCAACCCGGCCACCAGCCGGGCTTGCCCCCGAACCAGCTGTGCTCATCGCCGAAGAGCTCGGGCGAGTAGAAAGGGGAAAGATAGGGGCCGAAGTGATAGTGCGCACCCTGGAACGCCGCCCAGGTCGCATACACGATGAAGGTGGAGAGCCCGAGGAAGACCGCCAGCGGCTGGATCCACCAGGCATCGCGCCGCATCGTCTCACCGAAAGCCCGCCGCCGGAGAACAACGACATCGCCCAAGACTGTCACCCCCGTCGCGGAGCCAGTCCGCCTGAGTCAGCCAACGCCAAATCTTCAAACGAGCGGTAGGGCTGGGGTTGTCCGTCGTGCGTATTGAAGCCCAAGCCAGGGGAGGGTGTCAAATCACGAAAGCCGGAGGCGCGCGCCGCGGCGACCGCTGTCTCGAAGGAGCTCACCGGCCGTGAGGCAGGACACGGGGATCGTGTCGCAGGAAGATGTGATATTCTCTCCTGGGAGGCCGGATGATGAGACAAACGACCCTGCACCGAGAGCAGCGCGACGTGATCCCCACGGGAGAGATCACTGTTCGCTTCCAGGAAGCTCTGGACGAAAAACAGCTCCAGCGCTTCGCGTCCGGGTACGGGCTCCGCCTGCTGCGGCGGAACGAGTTCGTGCCACAGCAGGCGGTCTTTCAGCCGGCGGACCGGTCGGATCTCCGATCCCTGGTCAGGACGATCGAGGGGGATGGGAGCACGAAAGCGGTGTGGCTGAATACGCTGTCTCGCTATACGCGAGCGGCGCGCTGACCCGCCGGGCGGCCTCCTCCACCGCCCGGCCCGCATCGACCCGCCCGTAGCCCATCTTCAGGCTGTGCCCGAGGGCGTTGTACCCTCCTCCAATCTTTTCCGCCGTCTCTTCCAGAAGCTCCTTCAGCTCCCACCGGTCCAGACCGGGATGGACGGAGAGGACGAGCGCGGCGACGCCCGCCGTGATGGCCGTCGCCGCCGAAGTCCCTCCAAACTGGTCCGTGTGCAGGTCTCCCGGAGAAAATCCGCGGCCGGGTTGCGAGAGATCTGTCGTGAAGATGCGGCGGTTCCCTCCACTCGAGGGGGCGACCACTGAAAGCTCGGGGCCACAATTCGAGTACTCCGCCGAGGTCCCCAGATCGGTCGAAGCGCCGACCGCGACCGTGCCCGGATCATTCGCCGGGAAGGCGACCGGCGCTCCCTGACCATTGCCCGCGGAGCAGAAGACGGTCGCTCCCAGGCCGCGCCGGCCCAGAGTGCCGGCATCCTCCAGAGCCTGCCGCACGTCCGGACCGAAGCCGCCTCTCCAGGAGCAGGAGAGGACGTCCGCGTGGAGCGCCGCGTAGCGGATGGCATTCGCCACTCCCTCGTCGCAGGCGAGCTCGTCTCCCCGGAAGATCTTGACGGGAAGGATGCGGCATCCCGGCGACTTCCCCGCCGGTTGAAACACCACGGCCTGGTCGGGGACGAAAGGATTGACTCTGCGGATGCTGCACCTCCCGTCCGCCAAGATGGCCCGGCGCCGCGCCTCGGGGACCCAATGCGCAAACCGCAGGACCAGCTCGCGATGAGCCACCCGCAGAAGCCCCGTATTCGCTTCCCGGAACAGAGACAGCGGGGGGCTGCTCGACGAGCGGCTCGCCGGCCATGCCGCCTCGCCCAGGTAGACCAGTTGGAGCCTCTGCCCGTGCTTGTCCAGGAGATTCACGACGCCTTCGGGGCGCCGGTCCGGAATCACCAGATCGCAGACTCTCATCGCGGGGCTCCCGGCGTCTCGATCCGCCAACGGCCATCCTCCCCCACCCGGACCAGCACCATCCCGTCGCGGTCGGTCCTGAGCAAAGGGATGCCGCGCTCCTCGAAGCGCTGGAGGATGGTCTCCGACGGGTGATGGTAGAGGTTCCGGACGCCCGCCGACACCAAGGCCAGGCGCGGCCGCGCGGCATCCAGGAACGAGGAGGTCGAGGAGGTCTTGCTGCCATGGTGGGCGACTTTGAGGAGGTCCGCCCGCACCTCCTGCTCGCAGCAGGAGAGGAGGCGAAACTCGGCCCAGCTCTCGATATCGCCCGTCAGCAGCACGCTCTTCCCGAAGGCCTCCGCCCGGATCACCAGGGAGCGCTCGTTGGTGCCGCGCCGCTCGTCTGGCGCGGGGTGGAGCACCCGGAGATGCCAACGGCCGACCGCGGCCTCCTCCCCGGCCCAGAGCAGGCGCGTGCGGGCGCCCGGGAGATGCAACAGGTCCCCGGCGCACCCCTTCGGCTCCCAGCCCATGCCCATCCAGACCTCGCGCACCGGCAGATAGGCGGCGATGTCGACCAGACCGCCGCAGTGGTCGTGGTCCGGGTGCGTCATGACGACGGCGTCCAGAGACCTCACCCCTTCCGCCAGCAGGGCCGGCAAGAGGACCCGGCCACCGAGATCACCCCGGTCCCAACCTCCCCCATCGACCAGCACCGCGTGCTTCCCGTCGCGCAGCAGGATGGAATCGCCCTGCCCGACATCGAGCAGCGCCAGCTCGGGACCTCGTTCACGGCTTCCGGCGAGCGGAGCCCAGAGGCAGGCCGTGACGCAGACGGCGCCCGCCACCAGGGCTGTGCAGCGGACCACGCTCCGGCGCGGCCGGAGGTACAGCAGGATCGCCGTCCCCCCCGCCAGGAGCCATGCGGCCCAGGGAGAGACCAGGACCGGCAGGGCGAGCCAGACCTCGGGGCGGGTCTGCGCGGGCCAGCCGAACGGCGCGGCCAGAAGATCCAATACCGGCAGCAGGCTTCCGGCGAGGCCCGGCGCCACGAGGGCGCAACCGGTCCAGAAGAGCGAGGCGAGGAGCATCAGGCCGGCCCAGGGCACCGCCGGCAGGTTGAGCAACGGCGCGAGCGGCGCCAGGGTCGGATAGCGCGGCAGGGCCCAGGGAAGGGTGAAAAGCTGCGCCCCCACGCTCGCGGCGAGCGATGCGGCGAGCCAGCCGGGCAGCCAGCTCCTCCACCGCTCCGCGAGAGGCGGCGCGGCGAGCAGGAGCCCCGCGGTGGCTGCGACGGTGAGCTGAAAGGCCGGGTCCTGGACCACCCGCGGGTCCTCCAGAACCAGCAGGAGCACGGCCCAGCCCAGGGCGTTGGCCGCCGAGGGAGGCCGCTCGGCAAGGAGAGCGAGCACCGCAAGGAGCCCCATGACGGCCGAGCGGACCAGCGCCGGCAAGGGCCCAACCAGGAGGAGATAGAGCCCGATGGCCACCAGCATCAGGAGGAGGCGCAAGCTGCGGGGCAGCCAACCGCCGAGCAGCCAGACCGTTCCCGCCACCAGCGCGACGTGGACGCCGGAGACGGACATCAGGTGATAGGTCCCGGTCAGGCGGAGGCCCCGCTTCCAGGAGAGCGGCAAGCCCGTGGCGTCGCCCAGGACGAGAGCGCGTGCCAGTGCCTTGCCCTGCCGGTCTCCAGAGCTTTCCGGGCCCGCCTCCCGAAAGGCACGGTCGACACGGCGGCGAAGCGCTCCAGAGATAGAGGCCAGCGCAGGGGGCGGCGCCTCGACCTCCATCAGCGCGCGGCTCTTCGCCCGCAGCCGCCAGGGGCCGGGGGGCACCGCGATCCGGTTGGCGAAGCCGGACGACCGGGTCAAGTAGCCCTTGATGCGCAGCCGGGAGCCATAGGCCGGCGGCTCGTCGGTCCCGGGGATTCGGACGGCCAACGCCAGGGGAGGCTCGGCGATCCGGTCCTCCTGGCGAAGAGTCCGGAGCTCCGCGGGGGCGGCCCAACCGCCATCCTCATCGGCTTCCGGCGTCCAATGGCCGGAGACCCGGACGACCGCTTCCACGGGGCGGTCGAGGTCGAGCCCGGCCAGCGGGTCCCCGGGGAGGCCGAGGCGGACCGCCGCGGCGATCACCCCGAAGGCAAGGAAGGCCAGGCAGATCCCGGCCCGGCGGCGGAGAGAGATCCCCAGGAGAGCGAGCACTCCCCACAAGGGGAGGGAGATCACGGGGAGATGGAACGTCAGCAGGGAGCCGGCGGCGAAGGCCGCGGCCGGGGGGAGAACGGGGGCGTGAGTGAAGGTTCCGATTTTCATGCCCATAAAGAGTCGGAAAACGGGTCGCGAATCTTGCACTCAGCCAGAAAAAAGTCCGAAGAATTTTTTTTAGAGGGTTCCCTGGCGCGCGGTTTGCCAGGACCAGAGGCATGAGCCGAGACCTTCTGGACGAGCTGCGGCACGAGATCTCTCAGGGGCGGATGCTGGTGGTGGTCGGCGCCGGAGTCTCCATGGCGGCCACCGGGGAAGACCGCCTCGCCTCCTGGACCGGCCTCCTCCGGCACGGGGCCGATCGCTGCGTCGAGGTCGGCGGGCCGCTGCCCGAGGGTTGGGCCGACCGGGTCCAGGCGGAGATCGACTCGGGCGACCTCGACGAGCTCCTCTCCGCCGCGGAGAAGATCTCCCGCAAGCTGGGCGCGCCGTGCGGCCCCGAGTATGCCCGCTGGCTTCGCGAGACGGTCGGGCGGTTCCAGGCGCAGGACCCCACGGTCATTGAGGCCATCGCCGACCTCGAGCTTCCCCTGGCGACGACCAACTACGACGGCCTTCTCGAAGAGGTCACCAGTCTGCCGCCGGTCACCTGGCGGGAAGGCGCGCGGGTCGAGCGGGTCGTCCGCGGCGAGGAGCCGGGCATTCTCCACCTCCACGGCTTCTGGAAGGAGCCGGAGTCGGTGGTCCTCGGCATTCGCTCCTATGAGCAGGTCCTGGGCGAAGCGCACGCCCAGACCATGCTGCGGACGGTCCGCGCCACGCGGGGGTTGCTGTTCGTCGGCTGCGGGGCCGGGGTGGCCGATCCCGACTTCGACGCGCTCCTGCGCTGGATGCGCACCGTCTTCGAAGGCTCGGACTTCCACCACTTCCAGCTCTGCCTGGAGAAAGAGGTGGAGAAGTTCCAGGAGCTTCACCCGCCCGAGGAGCGGCTCTTCGCCGTTCCCTATGGCGAGGAGCACTCCTGTCTCGCCCCGTTCCTCCACGATCTGACGCCCGAGAAAAAGGCGCCGCAGAACCAGGAGGACGAGCCGATCGAGCTGGCCACGAGCGCTCCGGGGATTCCCGATCCGCCCCTCTGCTTCGGCCGCGAGGAGGAGATCCGCGAGCTGGTCGGCGAGCTCGGCCTGGAAGCTCCCCAGCCGATCCCGGTCCTCGGGCCTCCGGGGATCGGCAAGACGACCGTCCTGCTGAACGTCCTGCACGACCGCCGTCTCGCCGAGCGCTTCGGCGAGCGCCGCCATTATCTGGATTGTGGGCTTGATTGCGATACGGAGGACTTGGCCGTGGAGTCGCTGACCGAAGGCCTCTCGGGAGAGAGCCCGGCCGTCCTGGTTCTCGACCATGCCGAGGCCGTCTGGGACCAGGAGCCGCTCCGCTTCGAAGAGCTGCTTCACTGCCTGGAGGAGATCGAGGGCCTGTCGCTGGTCGTCTCGCTGCGGGGCGAGGAGCGGCCGGTCGGCCCGGGGTGGAGGGAGGCGGTTCGGATCGGGCCGCTGCCGCTCCCCGCGGCGCGCGACGCCTTCGTGGCGATCGCCGGCGAACGGTTCCGCCAGGATGCGGAGCTCGATCCGCTTCTCGAAGCCGTGGACCGTCTCCCTCTGGCGATCGAGCTGCTCGCCCGCCGGGCCGAGGGAGAGGAGGACCTTCGCGGCCTGGTCCGCGCGTGGCATGCCGCGCGGGATGAGCTGCTGCGCCGGGGGGAACAGCCGGGGAAGGTCGAGGTCTGCCGGGCAATCACCGGCCCGGTCAGCCGTCCGCCTCGGGAGAGAACAGAGACAGCACCGGCAGCGCGAGCCGTTGGCGCAGAACCTGCCAGGTGAGGCGCTCGCGCGAGCGCTCCAGCTCCTCCGCGGAAAGCCGGCCGCGCAGGCCGGCCATCGTCTTCTCCACCGCCGCCTCCACCTCGCCGCGCGTCGCGTCTTCCAAAAACGCGGCCACGGTGGCGAGCATCTCGCGGTCGAGGACGGCGAGCCCCTCTTCGATCTCCTGGGGATCTCCGGCGAGCGCGACGACGCGCGCGGCGAGCCCCTCGCGACCGGGCAGCTCCGGCGGAAGGGCTTTCGCCAGGGCCCGCAGGCGGGAGGACGGATCGAAGGCCGGCGCTTCGAGCCGCTCACCCGGCGCGGTCAGCTCGCGGAGCTCCTCCCAGGCGGCCTCGACCGCCGGAGCGCAGTATTCGAGCTTGGAGACCTTTCCCTTGGCCCCCCGTTCCCGGCGCTTGGCGAAGACGTCCTCCAGCACGCGGCGAATCAGGCCGATCGGAATCCCGGCTCGGAACCAGCGGCGCGCGACATGCCAGTCACCGGGAGGGAGGGTCAGCGGAGATCCGCGGAGCTCGAGGAAGATGTCCTCGATCTCATGGAGGTACGCAGTAACCTCGGCGCCATCATCCACGATTGCGATCGTAGATGAGCTTCAAGCCCACCAGGGTGAGCATCGGGTCCACCTGGCGGATGAGCTTGGAGCCGGAAGCGATGAGGTCGGCCTGGCCTCCGGTCGCGACGATCGTCTTGACGTCCGGCATCTCCGCGAGCAGCCGCTCCAGGATGCCGTCGACCAGGCCCACGTACCCATAGTAGATGCCTGCCTGCATGGCGCCCGCCGTGTTCTTGCCGATCAGCTCGGCGGGCTTCCGCACGTCGACCCGGTAGAGGCGCGAGGCGCGGGCGAAGAGGGCCTCGGCCGAGATCATGATGCCGGGCGCGATGATGCCGCCCGTGTACTCCCCGGCCGCGTTGACCAGGTCGAACGTCGTGGCCGTCCCGAAATCCACCACGATCACCGGCGCGCCGTAGACCTCGCGCGCCGCCACGGAGTTGACGATGCGGTCGGCGCCCACCTCGGTGGGATTGTCGTAGCGGATCGGCATCCCGGTGCGCACGCCGGGCTCGATGAACAGCGGCTTCTTGCCGAAGTAGCGCCGCGCCAGATGGTCCAGGGTGTGATGGAGCGGCGGAACCACCGAGGAGATCACCACGGCTTCGGCCGAGGCCGGGTCGAGGCCGCGCCGGGAGAACAGCGGCAGGAGGAGGGAGCCGTACTCGTCCCCGGTCCGCTCCTTGTCCGTGGACAGCCGGAAGCTCTCCACCAGCTCGTCCCCCTGGTAGACGCCGAACACGGTGTTCGTGTTGCCCACGTCGACCAGGACCAGGAGCCCTCGCCCCTCGGTCTCGCGAGAGCGCCGTCTGCGCGATTCGATCACTCGATCACCTCTCCGGAAGCCACCAGGACCTCCTCGCCGTGCCGGTCGAGCCGCAGGCGCCCGCGGTCGTCGAATCCCAGGAACGTTCCTGCGACGACCTGCTCGCCGGCCCGGCAGGAGATCGCATCGCCAGGCCGGTGCACGGACAGCTCGCGATAGCTCTCGACCGCGGAGGCGGTGTCGCCCAGCCGGGCCAGCTCGCGCTCGAGGCCGGTCACCAGATCCCAGGTCAGCTCGACCAGCGGCACCACCGCTCCCGAGCCGCCGAGACGGCGGAGAGAGGTCCCTGTCTCCGGCAGATCCTCCCCTTCATGAGAATGGTTCACGCCGAATCCGATGATCGCCGCGGCCCCTTCGCCCGGATGGATCAGGGCCTCGATGAGGATGCCGCCGATCTTCTTGCGGCCGGCCGGAGTCTCCACCACCAGGTCGTTGGGCCACTTGAGGCGGCAGGGGGCCGGCAGGTGGGGGGAGAGCGCGCGGCAGAGGCCGAGCCCGACGAGCATCGGCAGGGTCTGCAGCAGCTCGGGGTCGCGCATCGAAAGGACGCGGGTGGCATAGACGCCCTTGCCTTCGGGGCTGGACCAGGTCCTCCCCTGCCGGCCGCGGCCGCCGCTCTGCTCCAGGGCGAGGATCAGGAGCGAGTGGAGATCCTGCGCTTCACTCTCGTAGTCCGCGACGATCGTGCGGGCGAGCTGGTTGGTCGAGGCGACGCGGCGGACCACGACGAGGTTCTCCGGACGGCGCCCGCCTTCCGGACGCGCACGGTCCAGCTCCGCGAGATAACGGGTGAAGGGATCCACCGCGTCCGCGCCCACCGCCTCGCCTACTCGAAGCTCTCGGCCTGGCTCTCGAGCTCGAGCAGGCGGTCCCGGATCACCATCTCGGCCATGTCGGGGATGACCTCCCAGGCGACGTCCCGGATCGCCCGGTCCGCCATCAGCTCGACCACCCGGCGCGCGATCCGGTCCACGTCCTCATCGCTCAGAGAGCCGCCGCCGTTCGCGGGAGAGGCGGCGCCGACCGAGAGCGAGCCCACCGGGGCCGCGATGACCGGCGCTGTAGCTGGAGCCGAGGACTCGGGCTCGTGCGACGCCTCGATCGACGGCGGAGGCGGCGCCTCGATGCGGGCCTCCGTCTCGGCGCGGCTCTCGACCAGGGGGACGGCGCCCTCCGGCACGCCGAGCCGCTCCTCGGGCAGAGCAGTGAACCCGAAGGGGGTCTCGAAGGACGGAGCTTCGTAGGAAGGGGTTTCCGGAGGAGCCGCGAAATCGGGAGCCCGGTCGAACGAGGGGGGCTCGAACGACGGCGTCTCGAACGCGGGGGTCTCGGGCTCGAAGCCGGCGTCCGGAGCGGCATCGAGATCGAACATCGGCTCGCCGGCCGGCAGGATCGCGCTCTCGTCGATCGTCTGGTCGAGCTGGAACGGGGACTCGTCGAACGAGCTCTCGCTGTAGGCCGGGAACGGCCGATCCTCTTCCAGCGGGAACGGCGTCGGCGCCGGGAACGGATCGGCCGGCGGCGGGACCGGCGAAGGCTCCAGTTGGAAGCTCCCCCAATCCGTCGCCGACGGACCCGGAGCGGGAGGCGCCGCCGCCGGCGACCTGGAAGCGATCAGCTCCTCGACGCGCTGCAGGAGCTCCTGCGAGTCGAACGGTTTCTTGAGAAAGGAATCGGCCCCGACAGCGCGCGACTGCCCTTCGTCGAAAGGCTCGAAGGTGCCGACCAGCAGGAGCACGGGGACGTCCGGCAGGAGCTCCTTGGAACGCCGGCAGACCTCATAGCCGTTGGCTCCGGGCATATGGACGTCGGCGATCACGAAATCCGGGCTGACCTGCGGCAGGGCCGCGATCGCCTCGTCGCCGTTGCTGACGGCTTTGACCTCGTAGTCTTCGTCGAGGAACGTCAGCTCGATGACCTTCTGGATCGTGACGCTGTCGTCGGCCAGCAGAATCCGTCTTCTCATTCGCGCCTCCAAATCGGCTCAGGCCGCCTGGAGGCGGTCCTGCAGGTATCGCACGATGTCCTTGGTGGACGTCCCGGGAAGGAAGATTTCATCAATCCCCGCCTGCTTGAGACCGACGATGTCCTGCTCCGGGATGATGCCGCCGGCGAACACGAGCACGTCGTCGGCGCCTTGCTCCTGGAGCAGGCGCGTGATCTCGGGGAGGAGACTGTTGTGGGCCCCCGACAGGATCGAGAGGCCCACAGCGTCCACATCCTCCTGGACGGCGGCGGCGGCGATCTGCTCCGGCGTCTGGCGCAGCCCGGTGTAGATCACCTCGTATCCTGCATCGCGCAGCGCGCGCGCCACCACCTTCGCCCCCCGGTCGTGCCCATCCAGGCCCGGCTTGGCGATCAGGATGCGCACCCGTCGTTCGCTCATGGCGACGGATTGTAGCAGAGCCTTTCCTTCCTTTACGGCACCGTCTCCACGCTGACCAGACGGTACCCCTGGCCGAGCCGTGCGCTCCAGTCCTTGACGAGCGCCGCGGCATCGAGCAGCGGCGTCATCTTGCCCTGGCCTCCACCCGTCGCGACGTCCCAGAGCTGCTTGCCGCCCTCCTTGTGGGTCACGAGGTCGACGATCGACGTGCGGCCCTCGGCCTCCTTGGCCTTCCAGAACGTCTGGAGCTCGTCCCAGGTCATGGCGTTGCGCAGGCCGTACGGCCCCGAGCCGCCGCGGAAGATCACCGCGTAGTACCACTGGCCGCTCGACTGGTACATCTCCAGGTCACGCAGCCGGACGCCGCCGCCCGAGAGCTGGCTCCATTTGGAGATGAACGCGTCGCGCTCCAGCTGGACCCAGATCGGGTTCTCGTCGCTGCCTTCGTTGTAGACCCCGGTGAAGTAAAACTTGCCCCCTTTCGGCACGATCTCGAAGTCGGAGAGGCGAAGGCCCTGCTCGGAGAGCTCTTTCCAGCGGGCCACGAACGGATCCCACTGGAGCTCCAGCACCATCTCCTGCTTTCCGGGCTCGCTCCGGAAGATGCCGCCCCACAGGCGCTTGCCCCCGGTCTCCCAGGTCTGCATGGACTCCAGCTTCACGCCTTGGGCGGCGAAGGCGTCCACCCGCGCCTTGAAGGAGTCCCAGGGGAAGCCGAGCAGCACGGCGTGCCCGTGGCCCTCCCGCAGATAGGCTCCGACGAACTGCGTTGCCGCCGCCTTCGCGGGCTTCGCCGATTTGCCGGCCGCAGGCGCGGGAGCCAAAAGGCCGTCGGGGATCTCGATGCTGTCTACCCCGGCCGTGATCGCCACCGTCCCCTGATCCCCCTTGATGTTGAGGACGTAGTCGCCGCCGCCCAGAAGATCCAGGGATGCCTTGCCGGCCTCGACCCAGGTCTCGCCGAACCAGCCGTCATCCTCGAACAGGGTGCAGTCCAGCTTCGCCGGGAAGCTCTTCACCTCGAACGAGCTCTTGATCTCGATGTCTTGCGCCACCGCGCCCTTCTGATTGGAAAAGATCTCGGTCTCCGCGCCGCCTGCGACCTTGCAGGTGAGCTTCCACTCGCAGGTTCCGAACATATCCGCGCAGTCGTCGACCGCCATCTTGGTGAATCCGATCCGACCGGTGCTCACCGCTGCCGCCGGAGCCCCCAGCAGCAGGCCGGCTAGCAGGGTGAGACCGGCGCCTCGGCCCAGAACCGCTCTCCTCTTCATCATATGGATCGACCTCCTGACGGCATTCTGTCTCATTTCGAGGGCAAAAGGAGCCCCCAGCGATGGGAAGGGGGCTTCAGCGCTCGGCGAAGAACCGGATCAGATCCGTGGATTCGGCGGGATAGCCCATCTGGCGCAGGAGCGAGACCACCTGCCCGCGGTGGTAGGTCGAGTGGTTCACCAACTGCAGGACGGGCTGCCAGAGAGGAAGGGTGTGGGGCACCCCCTCCAGGCTGGTCCAGCTCAGCGGCTCGGCGAGCTGCTCGTCGGTGAGACCGGCGAGGAACGCCTCGACCCGCGAGGCGCTCTCTTCCCAGGCGGTGATCCAGGACAGGAGGTCCGGGAAGTCGTCCGGGCCGAGCACGAAATCCTCGGGATGACCCAGGAAGCGCGACAGCCAGAGCTTCTGCGCGCCGAGGATGTGCGCCATGGTTCCCAGAATCGACCGGAAGCTGACCCCGGCGTCGCGGGTCAGGTCTTCGGAACGCACGAGGCGGACCGACTTGAGCGTCTGGCGTTCCGCCCACAACATGTACAGGAGCAGATCCCGGGTCTCCCCGGCGGCAATCGGCATATCTTTTTTCCTTACCTGACGGTCAGAAGACCGCCGGCTCCTCGTAGGTCCCGAACACGTCGCGCAAGGCGTCGCTGATCTCCCCCACGGTGCAGTAGGCCTTCACACAATCGAGGATCAGGGGCATGGTGTTCTCGGTGCCCGCGGCCCCCTTCTTCAACGCGTCCAGGGTGCGCGCCACCTCTCCGGGGTCGCGGCGCTCCCGGACCTCGTTCAGGAAACCGACCTGCCGTTCCGCCAGGTCGTCGGAGATATAGAGGATGTCGATCGGCTTCTCGTTCTCCACCTGGAACGCGCTGACGCCGACGATGAGCTTCTCCTTCTCCTCGAACGCCCGCTGGTAGGCGAAGGCCGCGTCCATCAGCTCCCGCTGCGGGAAGCCGGCCTCGATGGCCTCCACCATGCCGCCGAAGTCGTCGATCCGCCGGAAGTAGTCGAACGAGCCGTCCACCATGCGCCGAGTCATCTCCTCGATGAACCAGCTGCCGCCCAGCGGGTCCACCGTGTTGATGACCCCGGACTCGTGGGCGATGATCTGCTGCGTCCGCAGAGCCGTGCGGGCGTTTTCCTCGGTCGGCAGGGCCAGCGTCTCGTCCAGGGCGTTGGTGTGCAGCGACTGCGTGCCGCCGATCACCGCGGCGAGCGCCTGAAGGGTCGTGCGCACCACGTTGTTGACCGGCTGCTGCGCGGTCAGCGAGCAACCGGCCGTCTGGGTGTGGAAGCGCAGCATCCAGGAGCGCGGATTTTTGGCGCCGTAGCGCTCGCGCATCACCGTGGCCCAGATCCGCCGCGCCGCCCGGAACTTGGCGATCTCCTCGAAGAAGTCGTTGTGGCTGTTGAAGAAGAAGGAGAGCCGCGGCGCGAACTCATCGACGTCCAGCCCGGCGTCGATGCCGTACTGCACGTACTCCATGCCGTCGCGCAAGGTGAACGCCAGCTCCTGGAGCGCCGTCGATCCCGCCTCGCGGATGTGGTACCCCGAGATCGAGATGGTGTTCCAGCGCGGCACGTGCTGCGCCGCGAAGGAGAACTGGTCGGTGATCAGCCGCATCGACTGCCGCGGCGGATAGATGTACTCCTTCTGTGCGATGTACTCCTTGAGGATGTCGTTCTGCAGCGTCCCCGCCACGTGCTTCTCGACGTCGACTCCCTGCTTCTCCGCCACCGCCAGATACATGGCGAACAGGATCGGCGCGGTGGAGTTGATCGTCATCGAGGTCGTCACCTCGTCGAGCGGGATCCCTTCGAACAGGATCTCCATGTCGGCGAGCGTGTCGACGGTCACGCCGCACTTGCCGACCTCCCCGCGGGACATGTAATGGTCGGAGTCGTAGCCGTAGAGCGTCGGCAGATGGAAGGCCACGGAGAGGCCGGTCTGCCCCTGCGACAGGAGATATTTGAAGCGCTGGTTGGTGTCCGCGGCCGTGCCGAAGCCGGCGAACTGCCGCATGGTCCAGAGCTTGCCGCGGTAGCCGGTGGGATGGATGCCGCGCGTGTAGGGGTACTCGCCGGGGATGCCGACGTCCTTGCGCGGATCGATGTCCGCCACCTGCTCCGGGGTGACCAGATGGGGGACCTCCATGCCGGAGACGGTCGTGAAATCCCGCTTCCAGCAGGGGACCTGCGCCTCGGCTTTCGCCTTCGCCGCCTCCCAGCGCTGGCGCGCCTCTCCCATGGTCTCGAGGGCATCGTCCTCATAGATCGAGTCGGCCGGTGCGGTCGCCCGGCTTTCGAGTAGAGTCGGCTCCTGATCCTTCACAGCCATCGCGGCGGCTCCTTTCAGAGGCGGAAACCCGGGGCCGGCGGACTGCTCCCCACCCCAGGGAGACTCCCAAGTATACCCGACCACTTTTTCAGCTTTGGCGGGAAAACGCGGCTTTGCAACGATTCCCGCTATGATGCCTTGGGATGACAGAGGCTCGCTGGCTCTGCCGGGGACAGGCCGCGCCGTGGATCGGCGTGGCGCTGGTCCTCCTGATCCTGAGTGCGCGCAAGCCGGATTCGTTTTTGAACCCTCAACTCTGGGCGGAAGACGGCAGCGTTTTCTTCGCCCAGCAGGTCGAGCACGGGGCGCGAGCCCACCTCCAACCCTACGCCGGCTACTTCAACGAGGTTCCCCGCATCGTGGCCTCGATCGCCGCGCTCCTGCCCCACCGCCATGCCCCGGCGGTCTACAACCTCGCCGCGCTCCTCGCCCTGCTCTCCCTGATCCTGAAGCTCTACTCGCCGCGGCTGGATCTCCCCTGTCCCCTGCCGTTTGCGCTGGCGGTCGCCCTGGTCCCGCATCCAGACGGCGAGGTCTTCGTCTGCCTGGCCAACGTGCAGTGGGTCCTCGCGCTGTTCCTCCTGGCCGTGGTGCTCCAGGAGGGTGCCACGACGCGCGCTCAGGCGCTCGGCGATGCGACCGCCGTCCTCCTCGCGGGATTGACCGGTCCCTTCGTGATCTTCGCGCTCCCCCTCCTGGGATGGAAGATCTGGCGCCACAGGTCCCGGCTCGATCTGCCGGCCTCCTCGATCGCGCTGGGGACGGCCCTGGCTCAGCTCTGGGCTCTCCTCCACTCCTCGATCGAAGCGCCGCCCCCCACCCCTCCCACTCCCGGTGTGTGGCTCCGGCTCCTCGGACACAGGCTGGTCGGAACCCTGTTCCTGGGGCCTCAGCTCACCTACCGATGGAATCCTCTCGTCCTCTCGATCGCGGGGCTCCTGGTTTTGGGCGGCATCCTGTGGGCGCTCCGCCGCTCTCCGGAGACGCTCGAAAGGGCCGGCCTGTCGCTGGTGTTCGCCGGCGCGTTGACCGTTGGCGTGCTCGCCAAGTTCGCCGCGGCTCCCAGCCTCCTTCTCCCTTGGGCGAACGGTGCGCGGTATTTCTTCATCCCCGCGGCCGTCGTCGCCTGGTGTCTGCTGCTCGTGACCGCCCGGGCCCCGGGAGCAGCACCGCGGCTCCTGGCCGCCGCCGCCTTGCTCGCAATGCTGGCGTCCAGCCTCCTCGCCGGCTTCCGCAGCCCGCCCCTGGCAGACCGCCGCTGGGCGGAGCAAGCGGAACGCATCGGCTCCTCCGAGGCGGAGGTCCGGATTCCCATCAACCCCGAAGGCTGGGGGGTCCTCATCCACCAGACGAAGTCGATCCGGAAGAGCCGCGCCGATTGACAGGCGCCGCGGCCCCGCGTAGCCTCCCCCCTTTGAGCTAACGACCCTCTCCCCGAGGACATCAAATTCATGATTCGACGCAGCAAGCCCTCCCTCCTCCTTCCGGCGCTCGCCGTCGCCCTTCTCGCGACCGGGCTCGCGGGCTGCAACCGCGACGAGCAAGCGGCCGAGACCCAGGCCACGGATCAGGCCCAGGGCGGTGCTCCGGAGCCCGGAACGCCCGCGGCTCCGGAAGGCTCTCCCTCTCCTGACACACCCGCTCCGGCGGCGGGCAGCGCTCCCGCTCCCGATCAGGATCTCCAGACGAGCCGGCCGATGAACCCGGGCCAGCTGCCGGCCGTGGTCGCCCGCATCAACGGCAGGGAGATCAAGAAGGAGGAGCTGGTCGAACGGGCGCAGGAGATGCGCGTCCAGCTCGCCCGGGCGCGGGGCGTCGAGGTCCCTCTGAGCTCAGGGTTCTTCCACGAGATCCTGGACGGCATCATCGCCCATCAGCTCCTGCTCCAGGAAGCGAAGACGCTGGGCATCTCGATCAGCGACGCCGAAGCCGACCAGATGATGCAGGCATTCAAGAGCCAGTTCCCCAGCCAGGAGGTCTTCGAGAAGCAGCTCGCCGCGAACAAGATGACGGAAGCGCAGCTGCGAGACAAGATGCGCAATGACGCCGACAGCAAGGTGAACAAGCTGATCCAGACCCGGATCGCGGCATCCGTCCAGGTGTCCGAAGCCGACGCGCGCACCTTCTATGATCAGAACAAGCAGCGGATGAAGATGCCCCCGCAGGTGCATCTGCGGCACATCCTGATCGCGGCGGGCCCGCAGGCCACGGCCGCCGACCGCCAGAAAGCGCGGGAAAAGGCGGACGGACTGCTCGCCCAGATCAAGAACGGCGGCGACTTCGCCCAGCTCGCGACGCAGAATTCTGACGACACCAGCTCAAAGCTCCGTGGTGGCGACCTCTCCTGGGTCCAGCCCGGCCAGACCGTGCCCCCGTTCGAGAAGGCGGCCTTCGCGCTGAAACAGCCGAACGAAGTGAGCCCGGTGGTCGAGACCCGCTTCGGATATCACATCATCCAGCTCGTGGAGCGCCGGGAGGCGCAGACCGTTCCCTTCGAACAGGCCAAGAACCGCATCGGGATGATGCTGCAGGATCAGAAGGTGAAGGAGGCGCT
>DATFPH010000225.1:0-11601 GCA_035264905.1 Thermoanaerobaculia bacterium | reverse complement strand
GTCCTGCGCCCACTCGGCAGCAGCAAGATCTCCTGAACGGTGCCCGGAGCGCAGTGGAGCGCCTCGACCAGATCGCGCAGAGCCTCCAGGCCATTTCGCGCGTCGAGGAAAGCCGGCAACAGCTTCACCTGGAGCCGGTCGCGCCGCGCGCTTTGATCGATGCCGCGGCTCACAATGCCGCTGGCGGCTTCGAGAGGCAGCAGGTGAAGCTGACGGTCGACGTGAGCCCCGCGGCGCCGCGCGTCCTGGCCGACCCGGAGCGAGCCGGAGTGGTTTTCTCAGCCCTCCTCCAGAATGCGCTCGCCCATACCTCCGCCGGAGGCTCGGTGACAGTGCGCGCCGAGCTCGATGGGGGGCGGCCCCGCTTCTCAGTGATCGATACGGGCAGCGGCATCGCGCCAGACCAGCGTGAGCGAATCTTCGAGCCCTTCTATCAGGTGCCGGAAACCGAGCATCTCGGAGGGGTGGGGCTCGGCCTCGCCGTCGCCCGCGACATCGTTCAGGCTCACGGAGGAGAGATCCATTGCGAAAGCGAGGGGGAGGGCCGCGGCGCGGCTTTCTGGTTCACGCTTCCGGCAGCCGTGGAAAATGAAGCGCAACTCATTGGCGGCGCGTTTCTGAGGAGGTAGGAGCGTGGACATCCTTTACATCGGTCTGGCGGTCGCCTTCTTCGCGGGGTCGTGGTACTTCGTGCGCCTCTGCGCTTCCCTGGCGCCGGCTGAGGAGGAAAAGAAATGAGCGGGCTCTACATCCTCGGCCTCGTGGTGACGGTGCTCTTGACCATCTACCTGTTCGCAGCCCTCTTGAAACCAGAGCGATTCTGATGACGACCAACGGACTGCTTCAGATCGGTCTCTACTTCATCGTGCTGCTGGCTCTCTCGGGACCGCTCGGCGCCTACATGGCACGGGTTTACGAGGGCAAGCCGTTCGGCCTGGACCGCATCCTGGGTCCCGTCGAGCGGCTGATCTACCGCCTGAGCGGCGTGCGCGCCGGCGAGGAGATGGATTGGATGGTCTACGCCTTTTCGATGCTTCTCTTCAGCGCCGTGGGCTTCCTCTTCCTCTACGCGTTGCAGCGCCTCCAGGCAGCGCTGCCGTGGAACCCCGCGACGCTCGGGGCGGTGACTCCGGACTCCTCGTTCAACACCGCTACGAGCTTCGTGACCAACACCAACTGGCAGGGCTACGGCGGCGAGACCACACTGAGCTACCTGACCCAGATGCTGGGGCTCACGGTGCAGAACTTCGTCTCGGCAGCCACCGGCATGGCGGTCCTCGTGGCTTTCATCCGGGGTCTTGCGCGCAAGAACGCGAAGACGATCGGCAATTTCTGGGTCGACCTGACGCGGACAACCCTCTACATCCTGCTGCCGCTTTCGCTCGTCCTGGCGCTCGTCCTCGTCTCGCAGGGCGTGGTGCAGACGTTCTCCGAATACAAAACGGTGCCGCTCGTCGAGGCGGCCACAGATGCCGACGGCAAACCGGTCACCGAGCAGGTGCTGGCTCTCGGGCCGGCGGCTTCGCAAATCGCCATCAAGCAGCTCGGCACCAACGGCGGCGGCTTTTTCAATGTGAACTCCGCGCATCCGTTCGAAAACGCGACGCCCGTCTCGAATTTCCTCGAAATGCTGTCGATCCTGCTGCTGGCGGCAGCTCTCTGCTCCACGTTCGGCCGCATGGTGGGGGACACCCGCCAGGGTTGGGCTCTGCTCGCCGCCATGACCTTGATCGTGCTGCCGCTCCTCATGCTGTGCTACAGCCAGGAGCAGGCAGGCAACCCGGCCTTCGACCGGCTCGGAGTCGACAGCCAAGCGAGCACGCGCCAGCCCGGCGGCAACATGGAAGGCAAGGAGGTCCGCTACGGCATCGCCAATTCCGCCCTCTGGACGGCGACGACAACGGCGGCCTCGAACGGCTCGGTCAATTCCATGCACGACTCCTACACACCGCTCGGAGGCCTCGTGCCGCTCTTCCTCATGCAGTTCAGCGAAGTGGTCTTCGGCGGCGTCGGATCGGGTCTCTATGGCATGCTCGTCTTCGTCCTCGTTGCGGTGTTCATCGCCGGCCTCATGGTCGGCCGAACGCCGGAGTATCTGGGCAAGAAGATCGAGGCCTACGAGGTGAAGATGGCCTCGCTGGTCATTCTCATCATGCCGTTCGTCGTGCTGATCTTCACCGCCTTCGCGGTGGTTGTGAAGCCGGGTCTCGCGACGATCTTCAACCCCGATGCGCATGGGTTCTCCGAGGTGCTGTACGCCTTCACGTCGCAAGGCAGCAACAACGGCAGTGCCTTCGCGGGTCTGGGCGCCAACAACCTGTTCTATAACACAACCGGCGGCCTCGCCATGTTCTTCGCCCGCTTCTGGCTCGCCATCCCGACACTCGCGATCGCCGGCTCGCTGGCGAAGAAGAAGCTGGTGCCGCCCGGCCCGGGGACCTTGCCTACGCACACCCCTCTCTTCGTCGTGTTCCTGATCGCCGTGGTCGTCCTGGTGGGAGCGCTGACCTTCTTCCCGGCGCTGGCGCTCGGCCCGATCGTCGAGCACCTGCAGATGATCGCCGGAGGAATCTGAGTCATGTCCAAGCGTCAGAAAGCACTTTTCGATCCCAGGATCGTCCGTGGGGCGGTCAAGGACTCATTCCGCAAGCTCCACCCGCAGGTGATGGTCCGCAATCCGGTGATGTTCGTGGTCTACATCGGGAGCTTCCTCACCACGGGTCTGTTCCTCCAGGCGCTGATCGGACAAGGGGAAGCGCCCGCCGGCTTCATCCTCGCGGTGGCCCTCTGGCTGTGGTTCACCGTGCTGTTCGCCAACTTCGCGGAGGCCATGGCCGAGGGGCGGGGCAAGGCGCAGGCTGCGGCTCTGCGCCAGACCCGCAAGACCACGATCGCCAAGAAGCTCCGGGAACCGCGATACGACGCGGCCCGAAGCGAGGTTTCCTCCACGGAGCTGAGAAAAGGCGACGTCGTTCTCGTGGAGGCCGGCGACACCATCCCCGGCGACGGCGAGGTGATCGCAGGGGCCGCCTCGGTCAATGAGTCTGCGGTCACCGGCGAGAGCGCTCCCGTGATCCGCGAGAGCGGCGGCGACCGGAGCTCGGTCACCGGCGGCACCCAGGTGCTCTCCGACTGGCTGATCATCCGCATCACGGCCAATCCCGGCGAGACCTTCCTCGACCGCATGATCTCGCTCGTCGAGGGGGCGAAGCGCCAGAAGACGCCGAACGAGATCGCCTTGTCGATCCTTCTCGCCGCGCTCACCCTGATCTTTCTGATTGCAACGGTGACGCTGCTGCCGTTCTCGATCTACAGCGTCACCTCGGCCGGTGTGGGCATGCCGGTGACGGTCACGGTGTTGACAGCGCTCCTCGTCTGCCTGACCCCGACAACCATCGGCGGCCTTCTCTCGGCAATCGGTATCGCCGGGATGGACCGCATGATCCAGGCGAACGTGATCGCCACCTCCGGCCGCGCGGTGGAGGCTGCCGGCGACGTGGACGTGCTCCTCCTCGACAAGACGGGGACGATCACCCTGGGCAACCGGCAGGCCACCGAATTCCTCCCGGCGGCTGGTATCACGGAATCCGAGCTGGCAGATGCCGCCCAGCTCGCGTCGCTGGCCGACGAGACCCCCGAGGGGCGGAGCATCGTGGTGCTCGCCAAGGAGAAATACGGCATCCGCCAGCGCGACATCCACGCTCTCGGCGCCCACTTCGTACCGTTCACCGCGCAGACCCGCATGAGCGGCGTGAACCTGAACGGCCGACAGATCCGCAAGGGGGCGTTCGACACCGTGGAGGCGTTCGTCCAGTCGCAAGGAGGTCTCTTCCCGGTGGACGTGCGATCCAAGGTGGAGACGGTCGCCAAGGGCGGCGGCACGCCGCTCGTCGTGGCGGAGGGGCAGCAGGTTCTCGGTGTGATCCATTTAAAGGACATCGTCAAGGGAGGGATCCGCGAGCGCTTCGCCGAGCTGCGCGAGATGGGAATCAAGACGGTGATGATCACCGGCGACAATCCGCTGACCGCTGCCGCCATCGCCGCCGAGGCGGGGGTCGACGACTTCCTCGCCCAGGCGACGCCCGAGGCCAAGCTCAGGCTGATCCGGGACTATCAGACGGGCGGCCGGCTGGTGGCAATGACCGGCGACGGCACGAACGACGCGCCGGCGCTCGCCCAGGCGGACGTGGCAGTCGCCATGAATTCCGGCACCCAGGCCGCCAAGGAGGCCGCCAACCTGGTGGACCTCGACTCGAATCCGACCAAGCTGATCGAGACCGTCGAGATCGGCAAGCAGCTCCTGATGACCCGCGGTGCGCTGACCACGTTCAGCATCGCCAATGATGTGGCCAAGTACTTCGCCATCATTCCGGCGGCCTTCGCGACCACCTACCCGGTGCTCGACCGGCTCAACCTGATGCACCTCGCGAGCCCGCAGAGCGCGATCCTGTCGGCGGTCATCTTCAACGCGCTGATCATCATTGCGCTGATCCCTCTGGCCTTGCGGGGCGTCAAGTTCCGCCGCCACTCGGCCTCGCACCTGCTGCGCGACAATCTGCTGATCTATGGCCTCGGCGGGGTCATTGTTCCGTTTGTGGGGATCAAGCTTATTGATCTGATGCTGCGGGCGCTGGGGCTGGTTTGAAGGACACAAGGGACAGCAAGGACTCGAAAGACGACATCATGCGACAGCTCGGGACCGCGCTTCTGATCTTCTTGGTTCTGACCGTGATCACCGGCTTGATCTATCCTCTGGTGGTGACCGGCATCGCTCAGCTCGTGTTTCCGCATCAGGCGAACGGCAGCATGATCGAGCACAATGGCAAAACAGTGGGCTCCGAGCTCATCGGACAGCCGTTCGCCGGCCCGACGTACTTCTGGAGCCGTCCCTCGGCCACAGGGCCGTTCCCGTACAACGCCGCCGCCTCGTCGGGCTCGAACCTGGGGCCGGCCAACCCGGCGCTCCTCGATCGCGTGAAGGCGGACGTGGAGCGTGTCCGGGCCGCCCACGGCGGCAAAACGCCGGTTCCGGTCGATCTGGTCACCGCATCGGCGAGCGGTCTCGATCCGCACGTCAGCCCAGCCGCGGCGTTGTACCAGGTGGATCGGGTCGCGGCGGCTCGGGGCCTCGATCCCAGGGCCGTGCGACGGCTGGTCGAGGAGCACGTCGAGGGGCGGACGTTCGGGGTGCTCGGCGAGCCGCGGGTGAATGTGCTGAGGCTCAATCTGGCGCTGGATGAGTTGCGATGAATGACCGTCCCGATCCCGATGCCCTGCTCGCCCTCGCCAATGCCGAGGAGGAACGCGAGCGGCGCGGCCGGCTCAAGGTCTTCTTTGGTGCCATGGCCGGGGTCGGCAAGACCTACGCCATGCTGGAGAACTCGCGCGAGCTTAAGCGCCGGGGCATTGAGGTCATCGTGGGCTGGGCCGAGACGCATGGCCGCAAGGAGACCGAGGCCTTGCTCGACGGCCTCGAGATCCTGCCGCATCGCGAGATCGAGCACCGGGGAATTCGGCTGAAGGAATTCGACCTGGACGGCGCCCTGGCCCGCCGCCCGGCGGTGATCCTGGTGGACGAGTGGGCCCACACCAACGCGCCGGGCTCGCGCCATGCCAAACGCTGGCAGGACATCGAGGAGCTGCTCGCCGAGGGGATCGACGTTTTCACGGCGATGAACGTGCAGCACCTGGAGAGCCTGAACGACCTGGTGGGCAAGATCACCGGGATCGTGGTGCGCGAGACTGTGCCCGATTCGGCGTTCGACCGCGCGGACCAGGTGGAGCTGGTGGACCTCCCGGCCGAGGAGCTGATCAAGCGTCTCGAAGAAGGCAAGGTCTACGTGCCGGACCAGGCGGCGCAGGCCATCCAGAAATTCTTTCGGCCGGGTAACCTGATCGCCCTGCGGGAGCTTGCGCTACGGAAGACGGCGGAGCGGGTGGACGCGCAGATGGAGCGCTACCGGCAGCTCCACGGCATCGCCGAGACCTGGCCGGTGGCCGAGCGGATCCTGGTGGCGGTCAGCTCCGGCCCGGGCTCGGCCCGGCTGGTGCGGGCGGCGCGCGGCCTGGCGGAGCGCCTGCGCGCCCAATGGCTGGTCGTCTGGGTGGAGACGTCTTCCGAAGCGCGGTTGCCGGAAGAGGAGAAGCAGCGTGTCTGGGAGACCCTGCGGCTGGCCGAGAAGCTCGGCGCGGAGACCGCGGTCCTGACCGGCCACCGCCCGGCGGAGGAGATCCTGCGCTACGCACGGCGGCGCAATGTCTCGAAGATCGTTGTGGGCAAACCGGCGCATTCGCGCTGGAAGGACGTTGTCTTCGGATCGGTCCGCGACGAGCTCGAACGGGGCAGCGACGAGATCGACGTCTATGTGATCTCCGGCGAGGAGGCCGGGGGATTTTCTCCTCCGCTGCCCGCCCGCAGAGCGGCCTCTCCGCTGCGCTCCTATCTCTGGAGTCTCGTGATTGTGGCGTTCTGCGCCGGCGTCGGCGCTCTTCTGTTCGGACGCGTGGAATCGACCAATCTGGCGATGGTCTTTCTCCTCGGCATCGTGGTCGCGTCCGCCCGGCTCGGCCGCGGGCCCTCGGTCCTGGCGGTGGTCCTCTCCGTCGCCGTCTTCGACTTTTTCTTCGTCCACCCGTATTTGACTTTCGCGGTCTCCGACTCGGAGTACCTGATCACTTTCGTGGTGATGCTGGTCACCGGCCTGGTGATCTCCACACTCACCAGCCGACTGCGCCAGCAGGCAGAGGTGGCGCGCGACCGGGAGGCGCGCACGGCGGCGCTCTATGCGATGAGCCGCGACCTCGCCGCGGCGGCGGACGAGAAGGAGGTGCTCCAGGCCGCGGCCCGGCACGTCAAGGAGATTTTCCTGAGCCAGGTCCTGCTGCTCCTCCCGGACGAGATGGGGCGGGTGACGGAGCGGGCGTCCGAGGCCGTCACCTATCTCTTCGACACCCGCGAGCAGGCTGTGGCGCAGTGGGTGTTCGACCATGGCCGGCCGGCGGGCAAGACCACGGACACCTTACCGGCTTCGAAAGGACTGTACCTGCCGCTGCGCACCTCGCGCGGGATCGTCGGAGTGCTGGGCGTCCATCCCACGGACCCGGCACTTCTGACGCCTCCGGACCGGTTGCACCTTTTGGAAGCGTTCGCGAATCAGATTGCGGTGGCGGTGGAGTGACGGGTGGGTCCGGCCCCGCTGCTGTGGCTTCGGTGTCTTGACAGGTGCCGTCATGCCAGAGCAGCCTGAGGTACAGTGGCGAGATACCGGCGGCTGGTGGAGCGGCTGCTCGCGATGTGGGGCAGCCGATCGCTCGGCTCGACCGGGAGGCGATCGAGAAGCATCTGCGGCGGGTCGGTGGTGATCACCTTCGACCCGCACTCGATCTCCGGGGCCATGCCGTGATGGCGCGGTGCCGAGGCCGATCTCCACCTCGGGGCAGACGTCCACCCACTCGACGTAGCGCCCGAGCGTGTCGGTGAGGAAGGCGTCACGCTTGTGCCCGCCGTTGTAGCGGACCTCCTGGCCCAACAGGCAAGCGGAGATGCCCAGGCGCACTTTCGGGGAGATCGGCTCGGCAGCCATGAAGGTAGTGTAGCGACTCTCCCGGAATACCCTACCCGCCGTCGTTGCTTGTAACGATTTGCCCCGGAGGCTCTTTCGATGTCTCAGAACCCCGACCGCATGCACCACGTTCTCAGGCTCCTCACCGACGAGGTGCGTGAGCGGATCGACCGCCATCCGCTGGGACATCTCCTGGCTGGCCGAGGCGAGCCTCTGGAGCTCCACCTCAGCGTGCCCACGGCTCTGCGCGAGGGGCGGCTCGATCAGGCGGCGCGCGAGGCCGAGGAGACCGTTCAGGCCGCGGTGCAGGCGCTCGTCGAGCACAGCTCTGTGTTCCAGCCGGGCCGGGTCTTTTGTCTGCGCTGCCAGAGCTCGCGCTGCGAGCACGCGGCGCCCACGGACGCGCGGCACGTCTTCACCGGCTACGCCAGCACCGGCGTCCCCCGCTACCGCGACTTCGGCCAGTGGCTGCTCGAGCGACGCGATCCGCGGGTGGACCTGCTCTATCGCGAGCCGCCGCAGCTCGTAGCCGCGGTGAGCCTGGAGCCGGAGCTCTCGGGCGACCTCATCCCCGTTGATCAGAACGGCGGCTATCGCATCCACGGGCAGGTGGCGGTCGGCTGGTACCGCGCGCCGGACCCGAACGGCCCGGTGGGGCACCGCCGGCCGCTCGCCGTGTCCTTCCAGGTGATCTCCTCGCGCCCGCAGGGGCAGCGGCGGCGCTTCGGCCTGAACGTCATCGGCTCCGGCCCCGGCGGGGAGCCTCTGGAGCACCTCTGGGACCGCCTCGGCGAGATCCCGTGGAACGACCCGGTGCGCTGGACGCAGTCGGTGCTGACCGGCATCGAGCACCAGCTCGCCAAGGCGCCGCGCACGCCGCCCCAGGTGCTGGACCAGCGGCTCGACGGCCTGATCAATGCCCTGGGCCGACGGCTGGAGAAAGGGGCGCGCGGCAAGGAGCGGCGCACCCAGCACGCCGAGCGCCGCCACCAGGAAGGGGACCGTCCGACGCGGATGGCCCTGGCCGACCTGGCCCGCGCCACGCCGGAGAACCTGTTCTTCGACACCCGGCGCGAGACCCTGATCGTCCTTGGCGACCGCGGCCGGACCCACGTCTTCAACCGGAACGGCAAGCTGGTCACGTCGGTCCGCTACGAGCCGGCCGCCATCGAAAAGCGGCGCAACAACGGGATCTGGCGCCCCGCGGCCACCGGGGAGGTGACGGCGCTGCGGGAGAGGGCTATGGGGTCGCCGTCAGCTTCGGGTACGGATTGATCGCGCCGCTTCCTTCGTAGATGCCGTAGTGCAGATGGGTCGGCGTGCCCTGGGCATTGCCCGAATCGCCGACGTAGCCGATCACCTCCCCAGCCTCCACCCAATCGCCCACGGCCGGATCGTCATACTCCTCCAGATGAGCGTAATAGTGGGACTGGCCTCCGGGCCCCAGGATCGAGATCGTCCGGCCGCCGAGCCGGTTCCAGCCGCGGCGCATCACGATGCCCTCGGTGGTGGCGAGCACCTGCGTATTGCGCGGCGCGAAGATGTCGATCCCCTCGTGCCTCCGCCCCTCGCTGCGCGCGGCGCCCCAGGTGTCGGCGAGCCGCGAGGGCTCCACCCCTTCAACCGGCACGGGGAGCGCCACCGGCGCCGGCTCGCGGACCAGGCGGACCACCCGGACGGCCTGGCGGGCGTAGGGGTAGAGCAGCCGGCCGAGGACCGCCAGGACCACCAGCGTCGCCAACCAGCGCAGAGCCCGGCGCCAGGTCATCTGTTGTTGTCCTTTGCATCGGACGGATCAGTCGGATCTGACGGATCTGACCGATAATCCGTCCGATCCGACAGATCGGTCTGATCCGTCGGATGCGCATATAGTTCCGCCATGCGCCGACCTCTCCTGCAACCACTGTTCCTCGCAGCCTGGCTTGCCGTGCCTCTGGCCGCCGCGGATGCCCCCGAGCGGGTCGTCTCCACTCCCACCGGCGAGGTGCGGGTCTCCCTCGGCCCCGAGCGCCAGGAGGGCCCACGGGAGGGGATCGGCCGCGGGGTCATCGCGGCGCCTCCCGAGCGGGTCTTCCGCGCCCTGAAGGACGTGGAGCACTGGCACGAATTCATGCCGTTCCTGGAGCAGTCCACGGCGCAGCGACGCAAGGACGGCTCGGTCGAGAGCTTCCAGCGGCTGGAGCTCCCGTTTCCGATCGGCCGCCGCTCCTATCGCGTCCGGGTCCGCGACCGGGTCGAGCGGACCGCCGGCGGGACCGTGTGGCACGTCGAGTGGACCTACGTGCCCGATTCGGGCAACGTCAAGGACCACCACGGCTCCTGGATGCTCACCGCGGCGGAGAACGGGGGCACTCTCGCCACACTCCGCCTCTTCACCGACCCCGGGGGATTCGTCCCGGCGCACGCCATGGACCGGGGCACGACGGAGACCCTGCCGTGGATCTTCCATGGCCTGCGCCAGCACGTCCGGCGTTCCCGTTATGACGACTCCAGGTTATGATGAAGTCTCAATTTTTGGAGGCCGGATGAAACCGAAGGACGTACTGGCCCTGGAGGCCCACCTGGGGACAGAGCTGCACCGCCGCTCCGCCGAGCTGACCCGCACCTGGCTGGAGCGGCTGATGGCGCGACTCGACAACATCACCCCGCGGCGGATCTTCCCCTCCGAGACCCTGCTCAATCACATCCCGGACGTGCTGCGGGCGGTCTCGGACTATCTCTGCTCCGGCGGCGATCTCGAATCGGAGCACATCGTCCGGTACGAGTTCGAGCGCCTGGCGAAGCTGCGCCGCGACCAGGGGTATGACATCGACGAGATCCTCGCCGAGTTCGAGATCCTGGGCGAGATCCTCTATGGCGCTCTGCGCGAGGAGGCGCGGATCTTCGGCCGCCAGGTGCCGGCCGACTACGCGATCGAGGTCGCCGAGCGCCTCTCCCGCGCCCTGATGGTGATGACGAGCATCACGGCGACCACCTTCCGCGAGGAGGGGTTCCGCGACCGCCGGGAGCGGGCGCGCCTGCTCGGGAGCTTCGGCCGGGAGCTCGCCCACGAGCTGCGCAACCGCCTCGCCACCGCCGACACCGCCCTCCACCTCCTGTCGCAGGATCTCGATCCCGAGCGGCGGGAAAAGACGCTCCAGATGCTGCGCAACACCCTGCGGCGCATCCAGGGCGTGGCCGACGACGTCCAGGCTCTCGCCATCGCCCAGGGAAGCGAGGAGACGGCCCAGGGGCGGCGCCTGCCGCTGCGCGCGCTCGTCGAGGAGACGGTCAGCGAGCTGCTCGGGATGGCCGAGGAGAAGGGCGTGCGGCTCGAATCCCAGGACACCGTGCCCGACGTCCAGGTCGACGCCACGCGGGTCGAGCTGGTGCTGATCAACCTGATCGGCAATGCGATCAAGTACTCGGACACCGCGAAGGACGACCGCTGGGTCCGCGCCAGCGTTCAGCGGGGGGATGGCGGCACCTGGTGCATCATGGTGGCGGACAACGGTCTCGGCATCCCCGAGGAAATGCGGCCCCGGGTCTTCGACCATTTCGTGCGCGCCCATCCGGAGATCAAGGAAGGCACCGGGCTCGGTCTCGCCATCGCCCGCGAGGCCGTGGAGCAGATGGGGGGCCGCATCTGGCTGGACAGCACCGAAGGCACCGGCACGACGTTCTACTTCACGGTCCCCGACCCTCCGTCGGCGGAAGCCTAAAGACCGCTTGGATCTCGCTGCCACCGTCGCGGAACGGCTCGCGGCCGGCTGGCACCCCGAGGAGGGCCCGGAGGCGGCCACGCGCGCCGACGCGCTGATGGCTCTCTGGTCCGAGCGGTCCGCCCGCGGCGACTCTGCGGCGTTCGCCCGCCGCCTCGCCTGGGACGGCCTCGACCCCGGCGCGCTCCGCCGCGTGCTCGCCCCCGGGCACCGGCGCGAGGGTCCCCTCCCCGCCTGGCTCTCCACGTTCCGCGAGGTCTCGGAGATCGCCGCCCATGGCGCGGTCGAAGCGGTCGAAGCGGACAATGCGCCCTGGCGCGATCCCGCGGCGCCGATCC
>DATFPH010000224.1:0-41311 GCA_035264905.1 Thermoanaerobaculia bacterium | reverse complement strand
CCCTCTCCTTGACACCCCCCCCGGCCGGCCATACGCTTTCTCCTGCTTTTTCACGCTTCCGCCGCCGTTCGAGGAGAGAGCCATGTTCAAACGTCTCGCGCGCGTCTTCAAGTCCTGGATCGGCTACTTCATCTCCTTTGCCGAGGACCCGGAGGTCATGCTCCAGGAGTCCATCGAGGAGATGCGCAACACCCTGCCGAAGCTGAACCAGATCCTGGTGACCACCCGCGCGACCGTGCTCCGCCTGGAGCAGGAGAAGGAGGAGCTGACGCGCAAGGAGAGGCAGCTCACCGGTTCCATCAAAGCGGCTCTCACGGAAGGTAGCCCCGAGGCGCGCAAGCTGGCCGAGAACGACGCCCTGGGGCTCCAGCAGGTGCGGCAGGACCTGACCGCCACCGAAGAGCAGCTCATGGCTGCCCGCAACGCTTTCGAGAACGCCCAGATCACGGTCGAGGACATCAAGACCAAGCTGCGCGACCGGATGGAGCAGGCGCGCCGCGCCATCCAGGAGTCGAAGAAGGCGGCCGTGCTCAAGAGCGCCGCTGGCGCCCTCGCCGAGCTGGAGCAGTACGGCACGGCCTCGACCGCCGACAAGTACCTCGAAGAAATCAAGCAGCGCGTCGCCGATAGCAAGGCGTCGGTCGAGGTGGCCACCGGCGGTCTCGACACCGGGCGGATCAAGATGGAACGCAAGGCGCGCGAGATCCAGGCGCAGAGCGTCCTCGCCGAGTTCGAGGTGGAGATGGGGCTCAAAAAGCCGGACGCCACCCGCGAGGCCGCGCCGTTCCCGGAAGGCGGCGCAGGGCAGGCCACGCCGCCGGAGCGGACCCCGGAAGGTGTGTAGGCCAGGGGTGGCATGAGCAGTCCCGCGTTTCTCAATTCCCTCCCCTCCTGGGCGGCGGAGCTGGTGCGCTCCATCCGCGCCAAGCGTGCGAACACCTTCGTGCTCCACGGCGTGCCGGCCGATCTGGTGCCGGTGCGCGGCGCGGCCGGCCTGCGCTTCCTCGGGCTCGATCCGTTCCTGACCGAGGAGCTGTTCTCGGCGTTCCCGTCGATCCTCACCTACAACCGGGCCGAGGGGCTCGGCTTCTCCGGCCAGGCGGCGCGCTCGCATTTCCTGGAGCGTCTGCGCGCCTATGACGCGGTCCAGGGCACGACCTGGGCCGACCGCCTGCCGCGCGACGCCCCGAACTGCTTCGCTCTCCTCGATTCCTACTTCCGGCACTGCACGGCCCAGACCCCGGCGCGGCCGGTCGTCCTCCTTCTGCCCTTCGCCGAGACGGTCGTCCCGGCGTCCGAAGCGGGCTACCGCTCGCCCGAGGACCGCACCGTCCTGGTCTATCTCCGCAAGTGGTCGCAGGACCCGGTGCTCCTCGCCAAGAACGTGGTGATCGTCCTGGTCACCGAGAGCCTGGCGGAGCTCGACCCCAAGCTGCTGCGCGCGCACGCCACCCAGGAGATCGAGATCGTCCGGCCGGACCAGGCCGAGCGCCTCACCTACCTGGAGGCGGTCCGCGCACCCGACTGGTACCAACGGATGTCCGATCTGCCGCCCGCGCGCCTGGCCGAGATGACCGCAGGCATGACCCGCGTGCAGATCGGCCAGCTCCTGGACGGAGCGGATGCTGAAGGGACGCGGCTGACACGGGATGTCGTCCGCAAGGTCAAGAAAGAGGTCATCGAAACCGAAGGGCTGGGCCTTCTCGAATACGTCGAGCCGAAGTTCGACCTCTCGATGGTCGCCGGGATGCCGATGGTCAAGGACCGCCTGCGCCGCGCCGCGCGGGCGATCGCCCGCGGGAACCCGGCGGCGGTGCCGATGGGCTATCTCGTCTGCGGCCCGGTGGGGAGCGCCAAGACCTTCCTGGTCGAGTGCTTCTCGAACGAGATCGGCTTCCCCTGCGTCAAGCTCAAGAACTTCCGCTCGATGTGGGTGGGCTCCACCGAGTCGAACCTGGAGCGCATTCTGAAGATCCTCGCCTCGCTGACGCCGGTCGGCGTCGTGGTGGACGAGGCCGACGCCGCTCTGGGCAACCGCGAGCAGCAGGGGGACTCGGGCACGCAGAATCGCGTCTTCGCGCAGATCGCCTCCTTCATGGGCGACACGCGCTACCGCGGCCGCATCCTCTGGTTCCTGATCACCGCCCGTCCGGACCTCCTGCCGATCGACCTCAAGCGGCAGGGGAGGGCGGAGGAGCACATCCCGCTCTTCTATCCGGAGACGGTGGAGGAGGTCGACGAGGTCTTTCAGGTGATGAAAAAGAAGCTGGGGCTCCGGACCGCGGTGGAGCGTCTGCGCGATGTTGCCGAGGAGAACCAGATCATGGGCCTCTCCGGCTCGGACCTGGAGGCTGTGCTCGTGCGCGCCGTCCTGGAAGCCGAAGCCGCCGAGTCGGCCGAGGTCCTCCCCGAGCACCTGAAGAAGGCGTTCACCGACTTCATCCCACCCGCCAACAGCCGCGAGAGGGAGATGCAGATCCTCTGCGCCGTCCTGGAATCCACCAGCCGCGAGCTCCTCCCGGAGCGCTACCGCGAGCTCGACCGCGGCGAGGTCCAGGCGCGCATCGCCGAGATCAAGCGCGAGCTGCGGTTGCTGTAGGCGCCTCCCACCGTTTATTCCGTGCCGCAAATCGGTCAGGGGGAGCTTCGTCCCCGATCCACTCTGCTGCAGAACGAAGACAATTTGCGGCATATTCTGCGAAGGGCGACCGTTCCCCTTCGACAACTTGCGGCACGGAGTCACTTATATGCCGCAAATCTAGGACAGAGAGCGTCCCGGAAGCGACTGCGGGCGCTCTGGAGAGCTTGCGGTGCCGCAAATTTCATCGAATCTGCCGCAAATGGCCAGCTCCCGGCCTTTCGCAAGAGACTTCCTGCCGCATAGTGAAGGCTATTCGCGGCATATTTCTCTCCTCTCGTGGTACTCTCTCCTCAATTTGCGGTGTCGGGGCTCTTTTCGGATGCGCGGAGAGCTCGCTTTGCGGCACGGAAGAGCCGATTTGCGGCGCCGGAGGAAAGCTCGATGAAATCGAACCGGACCATTGCGGAAGTCGTGGCGAGCCTCGAAAGCCAGCTCGCCTTTTATCGGGAGAAGGAGGAGTTGCACGCCAGGCACGAGGCCTTCCATCGCGAGCAGCGGACCCTCTACGGGACCGAGCGGGAGAAGATCGAGCGCAACCTCGAAGCCTTCGGGGCGGCGGCCTCCGGCGCGCTGGAGCTGGCCGAGAAGACCCTGGCCCGCCCCGCCGAGGCCGAGGAGAGTGCCGATCTGGGCTCGGCCTCCAATCCGCGGCTGGGCAAGATGGTCGAGTTCGTCCTTGCCGGCAAGGGCCAGAACGAGCCCTTCGGCCCGGTCGGCCTCGCCTCGGACGTGAACCGCCGCTTCGGCAACCGCCTGCGGCGGTCCGTCGACGCCCGCCAGATCTCGGTGGTCCTGCGGCGCATGGAGCGCCTGCGGCGGATTCATCTCGTCCGCAAGGGACGGCCGCATTGGGAGGCGTTGTACAGCCGGGGGGAGGGCTGACATTGGGACCTCCCGGCGCGGCGTTGATAGGGCCGTGCTACCCTGATCCTTGGACCCTGGAGGACGCCATGCCCCAAATCCAGCTCGATCTGCCAGAAGACGTCGTTGAGGAGGTCCGGCGACAGGCCGAGGCCCGAGGTGTGTCTGTGAATCGTATCGTCGCGGAGATGGTGCGAGGAGGCCGTGCGAGCGGCTGGCCGGCCGGTTTTTTCGACGAGGTAGTCGGCGGCTGGAAGGGTGAGTCGCTCGTGCGTCCCGAGCAGCACCTTCCCGAGGTGCGGGACGAGCTTTGAGATATCTCCTCGATGCGAACGCCTGCATCCGGATCCTCAACAACAGCTCCCGCAATCTGGTCGAGCGGCTCCGCCGTCATGAGCCCTGGGAGATCGGCATCAGCTCGATCGTCAAGGCCGAGCTGATCTACGGCGCCTGCAAGAGCTCTCGGGTAACCGAAAACCTGGGTCTGCTGGCTCGCTTCTTCGAGCCTTTCGGCAGCCTCCCCTTCGATGATGCGAGCGCGGAACACTACGGGCCCATTCGAGCGGAACTGGAACGGGCCGGGACTCCGATCGGACCAAATGATCTATTGATCGCCGCAGCCGCCCGGGCGCATGGGCTCATCCTCGTCACCCACAACCTGAGAGAGTTCCTTCGCGTGAGCGGTCTCAGGCTCGAAGATTGGGAAGAAGGCCTCGGCTGACGACCGAGAAGACCGAAATGGGCGCGCTGGTCGTCGGCCGACTCGACAGGTCAGCTTCAGTCTCCCAGCAGCCGAGCCATGGCCACCGCGAACTGCCCGAGATCACTCAGATCATCGCGGATCGCGTCGTAGGTGCGGCCGTGGTCGATCGTCAGATAGAGGTGGACCAGCACGTTGCGGAATCCCATCCAGCCTTTGAGCCGATCGGCGAGGTCCCTGTCGAGCAGCCCTTCCTCACAGAGAACGTCCATCGCGTCCTTGTAGCTCGTGGCCTGGCGATAGCCCTGATCGGCGATCACGTGTTGGGCGATGTCCAGGATGCACTCGCAAGCCAAATGGAGGAAGCGCTCCGCCAGGTGGTGCATGGCAAGCTCGCGAACGAACTCCTCGCGACGCACGTCCCGAAAGGGACGCAGCTCAGCGAGATAGCCTTCCAATACGTCTAAGCGACTCGAGAGCGCGGCCCGATCGACCACTGGGTTCCCCCTGTTCCAGGCGCCGTTTCTGGGCGGTGATCGTGAGCTCACGCACCCACTCCCGGTCGCCATATTCGCGCATGGTCCGCACCCGCAGGTCGCGGAACGCCACGCGATCGCGGCAGATCAACAGGCGGCCCGTCTCCAGCACCCGCTGCCGCAGAAGGTCCGTCGCCTCGTCGAGCAGGACCACATCGACCCGTCCCTCGGGGGCCAGCTCGGCGAGCGCGACGGCGAGACCGGTCTGCAGCTTGCGCCTCGCTGTCGGATCATCCCCCACGGAAGGCAGGACGGCCACGTCCAGGTCGCTGTCCGGCCTCTCGGTGCCGCGGGCTCGCGAGCCGAAGATCAAGAGGGAAGAGATCCCTTCGATCGGCTCCGCCCGGCGCGTGATCTCGTCGTCCAGGGCCTGCATGAATCGGGGTCGTCCAGGACTCAGAGATGGAGAACCAGGCGAAGCCCGGCGTCCAGGCTGGCAAGGCTCTCCGCCGGCAGGGCACCGGCGCGTTCGAGGAAGTCGGCGCGCAGAGCTTTCTGCACGTCATAGACGTTGGCCACCGAGTCCTTCGGCAATCCCGTCACCTTCCGGGAGAGCTGAACATTGCCCGGCAGCTCTGCCAAGTGGAGCCGGCTGGTCAACGGTACGACGAGGAACGTGCGGACCCGAGGCTCTCGCACGGCATTGCTCTGGATGACGATGGCCGGTCTGCGCTTATCCACCCTCACCCACCAGACTTCACCTCGGCCTGGTAAGGGCTCACCAGTCGTCGTCACGGTACTCCTCGGCCATCCGGGCTTGCTGGTATTGCCGCCAGCGCCCCTCATCGTCGGCAACATCCCAGCCGTGCCGGTCGATGTACCGCCGGACCTGCGTCTGGATCTGCTCCGCCTCGAGCAGTCGGGCCAGCAGACCGGACCGGGTGGTGCCGCGACGCTGCGCTTCTTCGTCCGCAAAGGCGAGGAGGTGGTCGGGCAAGGAGACTCCGATCTTCACGGGAGGTATGGTATCACAGGCGGGATACCTCGGTATCTCCCTTCTTCCTACCCCGCCCGCCGCACCACCACGACCGTCGTATCGTCCGGAGGCTCCTCGCTCCCGAGGTGGCCTCGCCAATCCGCCAGGAGGATCTCCAGGAGCGACTCGGCCGGGGCGCTCGGGGTGCGGCGCAGGACTTCCAGGGGCCGGTCGAATCCGTAGGGGTTCTCCTGCCAGTCCTGGGTCTCGCAGAGGCCGTCGGAGCAGAAGACCAGGGCGGCGCCGGGGGGGAGGTGCAGGGTGACGTCCAGATAGGTGCGCCGCGGACCTTTGCCCAGCGGCAGACCGGGCAGGACGATCTCGGTCGCGTCGCCGTCCTGGAGTAGCAGGGGGAACGGGTGGCCCGCGTTGCTGAACACGACCTCGCCGGTCTGCGGGTCGAGCCGGAGCAGCGCGAGGCTCGCGAAGTTTCGGGGTGAGCCGCCGCGGCGGATGACGCGGTCGACCTGGACCAGGATCTCCGAAGGTTGGGAGCCGGGGCGGATCAGGCTGGTCAGGGCCGCGGTGGTCATCGCCTGGACGATGGCGCAGGAGTAGCCGTGCCCGGCGACGTCGCCGACCGCGACCCAGAGCTTGCCGTCGTCGTCGAACAGGAAGTCGTAGAGGTCGCCCCCCGCTTCCGTGGCGAGGATGGAGCGCGCGGCGATCTCCCATCCCGGCAGCTCCGGTACGCTCTGCGGCAGGAGACCCACCTGCATGCGCGCCAGGAGCTGCATCTCGTAGCGCAGCCGCCGTTCTTCCTCGATCCGCCGGATGAACGGCGGCGGCTGCAGGCGGTGCGCCTCCACGGAGTAGGGGCGGCCCAGACCGACCAACCCGAGGAGGAGAAACGCTGTCGTCAGCCCGGCCGTGCCGGCGAAGACCCAGGGCATCCAGGCGAGGTTCAAGCTGGAGTAGACCGCGGCAGGCAACAGATAGAAGCTCACGGAAGCGACCAGGAGCGCGGTCAGGCCGAAGGCCCGCAAAGCCCACACCAGGACCGCAGCCAGGAAGAACCGTACGCCCAGCTCGACCCAGAAGTTGGTGAGGTGGACCGGCACGTACCAGCAGAGGACCGCGGAGACGGATGCCGCCACGGCCGCCCAACGGGCTGGCAGGGCGCGCAGGAAGGCGGCGAGGAGCAGCACCACGGTGCCGGCCAGGGCGATGCTGCGGCCGAAGGGATTGTCCCCGAGGCTGGCGAGCGGGAGGGTCAGGCTCGCCTTCGTCGGCCAGATCGCAGGGACGTCGAAGGCGAGGCTCAGAAACGCCAGACGGGTGCCTGCCATGACCGCTCCCAGGGACAGGCCGAACAGCAGCGCCCGCCCGCCGCGGGGGCCGATCCGGCCGGCGCGCAGGGAGTCGAGGCTGGTGGTGAAGAGAGGACGGTAGGAGCGGATCAGCGACTCGCCGGCCGACCAGACGAGAAAGATCCAGACGACCTTGATCAGGATGGAGAGCCCTTGCACGGATAGGTTGGCGGGCGTGGGGGCGTGGGTGAAGAGCTCGGGCACCAGGGTCGCCAGGACGATGGCCGCCAGGACCCCGCCGTTGACGATGTCGACGCGCCGCTTGCCGACGAGCACCAGAAAGAGGATGCAGACGCCCAGGATGAACAGAGTGCGCGCGATCCCCTCGACGAACGGACCCCACTGCAGGGTCGTCTGCCGGGCGAGCCCTTCGGCCGCGGTGCCGTGCTCGCGCATGGCGATCAGGCCCCCGCCGGCCAGGCTGAGGATGAGGACATGCTCGGCCGGCGCGCTCCCGCGCAGGTCGTAGAGAGTGGCCGCCGATCGGTAGACCAGGGCGCTGTACGGTGGGCCGAGGGTCTCCCCCGGATACATCAGAACCCGGGTGAATGCCTCCACCCGCTGGCGCGGTGCCACAGGGTTTTCGACGACCGCGTTGAACAGGATGTAGTTGCCGATCCAGGCGGCCGCCCGCGGCAGCCCCTGCGGGGAGAAGTAGAGCACGAGCTCGCGCGCCCGGTCGTCTCCGGGGAGGACGCCGTCCTGCCGCGCCTCGACACAGACGCTGTAGGACTCGGCGGTCGCCGGGGCGCCCGGCCGTCGCGCGTCGCAGGTGAGATCCAGATCCACGATCTGGGTGGCCAGGGTGAGGTGGGGCCGCCGGCGGTCGGCGGGCTGGAACGACAGCCGGCCGCTCTGCTCGCGGAAGCGCTCGATGAAGCGGGACGGCGGCGGCACCGGGGCCGAGCGCCACTCGGGGAGGCGATGGAACGCCAAAGCCAGACCGCCGGCGAAGCTCAGGGCCCCCAACAACCCCAGGGCGAGCAGCCGGCGGAGATCTTCGGGAGGAGCTTGCATGACCGTCCTTTTAGATACGGTATCCCACGGCGAGGGTTTTTTGACGGGCTCCCCGAGGCCGGTTTGATACAATGCACCGTCCAGTCGACCCGAGAGCCTGGCAACTTTCCCCAATTTTCCCAAGAATTGAGCCTATGAACCGCATTGTCCGTACGATTCCTCTCGCCCTCGCGGCGTGGTTCGCGTTGTCCCTGTCCGCCCGTTGCCTGCCGGCGCAGCCGAGCCCCGCTCCGGGCGCGCAGGACCAGAAGCTGATCCTCCTCGGCTTCGACGGCGTCGATGCCAAGCTCACGCAGCAGTGGATGGACGAGGGAAAGCTGCCGAACCTCGCGAAGCTGCGCGGCCAGGGGACGTTCGCCCCGCTGCGCTCGACCATTCCGTCGCAGACTCCGGTCTCCTGGTCGACCTTCGCGACCGGCCTCTCTCCGGGCCGCCACGGGGTCTTCGACTTCTTGAAGCGCGACCCGAAGACGTACATCCCGAGCTTCGCCGCGTTCGATCAGGCGCGCGAGCCGTTCCTCTGGGGGACGCGGACGCCGTGGATCGTGGGCGCCGGCGCGGCTCTCGTCGTGCTTCTCCTCTTCTTCCTGGCGCTCAAGCTCTTCCGGGTGCGCACGGTGGTCGCCGCGGCGGTGGCCTTGACGCTGGCGGTCGCGGCGGGCGGCGGCGCGGGTGTGGCGGCGGACCGCCTGCTGCCCAAGGAGAAGCCGGTGGCGAAGAACCGCCAGCGCGGCCAGACGTTCTGGGCTCTCCTCGGCAAGCAGGGCAAGCGGGTGCAGGTGATGCGCATCCCGGTGACCTTCCCGCCGGTCCCGTATCCCCATGGCAAGCTGCTGGCGGGCCTGGGAGTTCCGGACCTCTCCGGCCGGATCGGCAAGCCCTTCTACTTTACCTCCGAGCTGTTCTTCCAGCCGAAGGGGGGAGGCGACTTCTCCCTCGAGGTGGTCGAGCTGGTCGACAACAAGGGAGTGATCGACACCGAGATCAAGGGGCCGCCGAACGAGCTGTTCCCGCAGCAGAGCGACTTCATCAAGATCCCGATGAAGCTCACCGTGCCCGAGGACCGCCAGTCGCTCAAGATCCAGGTCTCGGGCAACGATCTGACGCTCAAGCCGGGGGAGTGGACCGATTGGGTGCGCTTCACCTTCCCGTTCAACCAGATCATCAAGGTGCAGGGCATCGGCCGCTTCCGCCTGCTCTCGGTGGAGCCTGAGGTGCGGCTCTATCTCTCCCCGATCCAGTTCGATCCGAAGAATCTGCCGCCGGGCTTCGCCATCACCACGCCCGGCGAGTTCGTGGACGAGCTGACCGGCCACCACGGACTGTTCAAGACGATGGGCTGGATGATCGACACCTGGTCGCTCACCAACGGTACAGTCCCGGAAGAGGTGTTCCTCGAAGACGTGAAGATGACGGTCGACAAGGAGCGGGAGATCCTCAACGGCGAGCTGGCGCAGAACGACTGGCAAGTGCTGGTCCACTACTTCGAGTTCACCGACCGCGTCCAGCACATGATGTTCCGCTTCTTCGATCCAAAGCATCCGCTCTGGACCCAGGAGGGGGCGGCCAAATGGGGCGGCTCGATCCTCCAATCGTATCAGCAGATGGACCAGATCGTGGGCGACGTGATGGCGAAGATGCCGCCGGGGACCCGGCTGATGATCCTCTCGGACCACGGCTTCGCGTCGTTCCGCCGCAGCATGAACTACAACACCTGGCTGGCGAAGAACGGCTTCATGACGCTGACCGGCGAGGAGGCGGGGCGGAAGAACCTGGAGGACCTGTTCGATCAGGGGGATTTCTTCACCAACGTCGACTGGTCGAAGACCAAGGCGTACGCGCTGGGCCTGGGGCAGATCTACATCAACCTGAAGGGGCGCGAGGCCAAGGGGATGGTGGCGCCGGGCGCCGAATACGAGCAGGTGCGGATGGCGATCAAGCAGGGGCTCGAGGGGTTCGTGGACGAGGAGACCGGCGAGAAGCCGGTGGCCCACGTGTTCACGCGCGAAGAGGCGTACGGCACCTTCGATCCCGAGCTGATCCCGGACCTGATCCCGTCGAACAGCGAGGGCTTCCGGGTGGGCTGGCAGGACAGCCTGGGCGGCATCGCGAAGACGATCGTCGAGCCGAACACCGAGATCTGGAGCGGCGACCACTGCTCGGTGTATCCGCCGCTGGTCGAAGGCATCCTGTTCGCCAACTTCCGGCTGAACGGCCAGGGGGCCTACATGGGCGACGTGATGCCCACGATCCTCGACATCTATGGGGTGCAGCCGCCGACGAAGCTGGATGGGCGGAGTCTGTTGATGAAGTAGAGACCAGGCTGGACGGTCAGTGAAAACTTTCAGCTACACACCCCGCGACCACTGGTCGCAGCGTCTTCCGGTCGAGCTCGACTCGCCGCAGACGCTGGTCCTCGCGTTCTGCGCGCCGGGGTATTACGACGAGCGCGGGCCGGTCGACGAGCTCCTGGCGGCCTTCCCGCATTCGCACGTGCTCGGGTGCTCCAGCGCGGGGGAGATCTACGGCGCCGAGCTGCGCGACGAGAGCCTCTCCTGCGCGATCGTCCGCTTCGAGGAGACGCCGTTGCGGCGGGCCTATGCCCGGGTCGAGGGGGCGGCCAGCTCCTTCGCGGCCGGCGTGGCGGTGGCCGAGCAGCTGGCCGCGCCGGATCTGCGGGGGATCTTCGTCCTCTCCGACGGCCACACGGTCAACGGCACGGCCCTGATCCGGGGGCTGGGCTCCGTCCTGCCCGAGGGCCTGGCGATCACCGGCGGGCTGGCGGCGGACGGCAACCGCTTCCAGCGCACCTGGGTGATCCGCGACCGCGATCTGTGCCAGGGCGAGGTGTCGGCCGTGGGGTTCTACGGCGAGCGCATCCGCATCGGCCACGGCTCGCAGGGAGGCTGGGACATCTTCGGGCCGGAGCGGCTGATCACGCGCTCCGAGGGGAACGTGCTCTTCGAGCTCGACGGCCGGCCGGCTCTCGAGCTCTATAAAGAATATCTCGGCGAGCTGGCCACGGGCTTGCCCGCCACCGCCCTGCTCTTCCCGCTCGCGGTGCGCGCGCCGGGCGACGGACGGCAAACCGTGCGCACCGTCCTGGACGTCAGCGAGAAGGACAGCTCGATGACCTTCGCCGGGGACGTGCCGGCCGGGTCGATGGCGCAGCTCATGAAAGCCAACTTCGACCGGCTGGTGCAGGGAGCGTCTCATGCGGCCCTGGCGACCCGGGCCAACACGCCCGAGGACGTCGACGTGCTCGCCGTGGCCATCAGCTGCGTCGGCCGGCGGCTCGTCCTCGGCGAGCGCACCGAGGAGGAGCTGGAGGTCACGGTCGAGACCCTGCCCCGCCGGACGCATTTCGTCGGCTTCTACTCCTACGGCGAGATCTCTCCTTATGGCGAGGGCCGCTGCGAGCTCCACAATCAGACCATGACCCTGACCACCTTCGCCGAGCCGTGAGCCGCCATCCACTCCTCGAGCGGCAGCTCAAGCGTCTCCGTCTCACGGCGGAGAGCCTCCCGGCGCCACTCCAGGCTCCGGTGAGCGCGCTGCTCGACCTGGTCGACCGGACCTACCGGACCGCCGATCAGGACCGCTATCTGCTCGAACGGTCGCTGACCATCTCCTCGCAGGAGATGCAATCCCTGTATGAGGCCCTGCGGGCCGCCTCGGAAGGCCGGGTGTCCGCCGAGCGGGACAAGCTGCGCGCCGTCCTCGCCTCGCTGGGAGCTGGAGTGGCCCAGCTCGACGAAGCGGGCCGCCTGGTGTCGATGAACCCCGAGGGAGAGCGGATCCTGGGATGCCGCACCGAAGAGCTCGCCGGCCGCTGCTTCCTCTCCTGGGCGCTGCGCAAGGAGGACGCGAAGGAGGGCGGAGCGGAGGGGGCGCCGGGCTGCTCCATCGAGGCGGTGCGCGTGGAGGATTCCCTGTTCCGCTGCCGGGACGGCTCCCTGGTGGACGTTTCGTATGCCATCACCCCGCTGGAGACGCCGAGCGACACGGTGGCGGCCGTGCTCGTCTTCTTCGACCTGACGGAACGGCGGCGGATGGAGCAGGCCGTGCGCGAGGCCATGGAGGCGGCGGAGACGGCGAGCCGCGCCAAGAGCGAGTTCGTGGCCAACATCAGCCACGAGATCCGCACGCCGCTCAACGCGGTGATCGGCATGACCAGCGTGCTCCTGGGGAGCGATGATCTGCCTGTGGAGCAGCGCGACCACGTGCAGACGATCCGCAAGAGCGGCGAGGCGCTGCTCAGCCTGATCAACGAGATCCTCGACTTCTCGCGCCTCGAAGCGGGGCGGATGCCGCTCGAAGAGCACCCCTTCCTCCTGAGCGAGCGGGTCGCCATCGCGTTCGAGCTGGTGGCCCCGGAGGCCCGGCGCAAGGGGCTGCGGCTGCGCTGGGAGGTCGGCGCCGGATGTCCGGAGGTGCTGGTCGGCGACGCGGCGCGCCTGCAGCAGATCCTCCTGAACCTCCTGTGCAATGCGGTGAAGTTCACGCCCTCCGGCGAGGTGGTGTTGACGGTGGATTTCGCCGCGCAGGAGGGCGAGGACGCGGTGCTGAGCTTCCGGGTCTGCGACACGGGGGTGGGATTCCCTCCGGACCGGATCGAGGAGCTGTTCAGCCCCTTTCTCCAGGCCGATGCGTCGACCTCGCGGCGGTACGGGGGCAGCGGGCTTGGACTGGCGATCAGCCGGCGGCTGGTGGAGAGGATGGGCGGGCGGATCAGCGCCGAAGGCCACCCGGACCAGGGCTCGATCTTCACGTTCACCGTCCGGTTCCGCCGGGGCACCGAAGCGGACCTCGCGTCGGCCGCCCTGCTGACCCTGGAGCCGGCCGCCCGGCCGGCCGGCGCGCCGGAGTCGCTGCGCATCCTGCTCGCGGAGGACAACCCGCTCAACCAGAAAGTCGCGCGGCTCCTGCTCGAGAAGCTCGGCTACTCCGCCGATCTGGCCGCCAACGGCCTGGAGGTCCTCGCGGCTCTGGAGAGGCAGGACTACGACCTGGTGCTCATGGACGTCATGATGCCCGAGCTCGACGGGTTGGAGGCCACGCGCCGGATCGTGACGCGCTGGCCGGCGGAGCGGCGGCCGCGGATCGTGGCGCTGACCGCCAGCGCCATGCGTGAGGACCGGGAGCGCTGCCTGGCGGCGGGCATGGATGAATACCTGAGCAAGCCGATCGACCTGCGGGCCTTGTCCGAAACCCTCCAGCGCGCAAACCCGGGGACGCCTGCGGAGCCCGACACCCCCTCTCTTCCGATGATCGACGAGCTGTGGCGCCTCGATCCGCAGGAGACGATCCGCCTCGTGGAGAGCTTTCTGGTCCACCTGGACCTCCAGCTCACCTCTTTGCGGGAGGCGGTGGACGAGGAAGATGCCGCGGCGATCGAGCGCGTGGCCCATTCGCTCCGGGGCGCCAGCGCGACGCTCGGTCTCCCCCGGCTCCCCGACTCCCTGGGCCACCTCATCCGCCGGGTCCGCCGCGGCGAGATCCACCGGGCCGAAGCCATTCTGACGGCCGTCGACCAGGACGCCGCCCGGGAGCGCGAGCTGCTGCGGATCCTGCTCGCGACCCGGGCGGCGGGGTGAGCATCGGACGGATCATCGGACCGATCCGACGGATCCGTCCGATCGGTCCGATGTCTCACCCCTCTAGAACTGCCAGAATTCGTTGCGGCTGGCGGAGCCGCTGGTGGGTACCGTATAGCTCCGGTTGGCGCCGTTCTCCCAGGTGGTGGTGCCTCCCTGGCGCACGATGTACTTGTACTGGATCGCCGCGCCCTTGCTGGTCGAGAAGAAGACCGGACCGCTCCAGGTGTCGCTGTCCACCCAGTTGAGCTTCACAGCCTTCGTCACGTCCCAGTTGCCGAGCTCGGGGACGTTCCCGGAGATGTAGACGTCCTGCCCCGGCGAGGTCACGAAGTTGTTCACCGTGAAGTCCACCCGGACCGCCTCGGTGGCGGTGCAGGAGCGGGCCGCGAGCAGCAGCGCCGAGCGGGCCTGCACGCCGTAGGTCGTGCCGGTGATCTTCGGCAGCGCCTGCGAATTCCAGACGCTTACCGCGGGGTTGTAGTAGACGTTCCCCGTCCCTTCCGCCCAGTCGGCCGTGTCGGCCAGCAGCCACCAGCACTTGCCGTTCGGGGCCGTGGGGAGCGTGAAGGTCAGGTTCGTCCAGTAGTGGTTGTAGGCCACGTAAAGGTCCGGCGCGTCGGTGCTGCCGCCGGTCTCGGCCGTCGAGCCGTCGATCAGGAAGGCGAGCGTGCGCGAGGTCGAGCTCCAGTCGGGAGTGTCCGGCGTGGTGCCGTGCCAGGCCAGGTCCTTGTAGCCGTCGCCGTCGTGGTCGGCGCCGCCCACGGGCACGGTGCGGCGCAGGCCGGGGTGGGCCTTGCGGAAGGCGATCAGCTTCTTGAAGAAGTCGTAGGTCTTCGGGTTGTCCGTCTTCTTCTGCCAGTTGATCCAGCCGCAGGCGTTGTCCGCCATGTAGGCGTTGTTGTTGCCGTCCTGCGTCTGGCGGAACTCGTCGCCGGCCAGGAGCATCGGCACGCCGTGGTGGACGAACAGGTGCGTGGCGAAGTTGCGGATCTGCCGCCGCCGCACGACCTCGTCGCCGCCGCTGTCCCAACTGTCGTTGTCGTTGCCGCCGCTCCCGGGATCGGCCCCCGTGGGATTGCAGGCGCCGGTGCCGTTCTGCTTCGTGTTGTAGGTGACCAGGTCGTTCAGCGTGAAGCCGTCGTGGGCGGTGGCGAAGTTGACGCTCTCCTCGGGCTCGCCGAAGCCGCTCCAGGTGGCGGTGATCGAGGAGCCGAGGCCCCCCACCTGCGCGCTGTCGCTCTTCACCAGCTTGCGCACGTTGTCGCGCCACTTGCCGTTCCACTCGGACCAGCCGGCCGGGAAGTCGCCGACGCCGTAGCCGCCCGTGTCCCAGGCCTCGGCCACGACCTTGAAGCTGTTGTCCTGCGCGGACTGCGCGATGTCGATCAGCGCCTGCGCGTTCGGGTTGAACACCCGGCCGTCGCTCCCCTCGCGGCCCAGCTCGTAGGCCAGGTCGAAGCGGAAGCCGTCGACCCCCATCTGGTCGTGCCAGTACTTGAGGCTGTCCAGGATCAGCCGGCGCACCGCGGGGCGGCTGGCGTTCAGGTTGTTGCCCGTGCCGGTCGACTCCCAGTAGCAGGTCTTGTTGTCCGCCAGGGTGTAGTAGGTGGCGTTGTCGAGGCCGCGCAGGTTGAAGTAGCGCACCGGGTAGCCGGAGCAGGCGCCCCCCTCGAACGTGTGGTTGAAGACCACGTCGAGCCACACCTCGATCCCCTGGGCGTGGAGGGTTTTGACCATCCCCTTGAACGAATTGACCTGCTGCCCGGCGGTGTACGTGCAGCTCGCCATGTCCGGGCAGAGGTACTCGCGGTTCGGCGCGAAGAACTGGGTCGTCATGTACCCCCAGTAGTTGACCCGGTCGGCGGTCGCCCCGCCCACGGGATCGTCGTACTGCGGGTATTCGTGGACCGGCAGCAGCTCGACCGCGGTGACGCCCAAGTCGGTGAAGTAGGAAGCCTTGGCCTTGAAGCCGTCGAAGGTGCCGCGCAGGGTCGAGGTCACCGAGGAGTCGTTCTTCGTGAAGCCGCGCAGGTGGACCTCGTAGACGACCGAGTCCTTCATCGGCTTGTCCGGCCGCACGTCGCCGGTCCAGTCGAACGAGCTGTCGCTGACGACGATCGACTTGGGCATGGCGCCGGCGCTGTCGACGAAGCCGTAAGTGTCGGTGCCGCCCAGGATGGCCGTCGAGTAGTGGTAGTTGCCGCCGGAGAGGACGCGCACCGGCTCGCCGGTGACCGCCTTGGCGTAGGGATCGGTCAGCAGCTTGTTGGGGTTGAAGCGGTTGCCGTTCGAGTCCACGTGCGAGATGAAGCCGAGGTTGCTGCCGGCGGTCCAGCTCGCGTTGTAGGGCCAGTTCGGACCCCACGCCCGATAGCCGTAGAGCGTGCCCGCGCCGAGACCGGAGACGGTGACGGTCCAGATGTGGTTGACCGTGTCCGTCTTGGTCATCGTGTATCGGTTGAGCGGGGTCGAGGACGTGGGCGTGGAGAACGTCCAGACCTCGATCCGCGTGGCATTCTGGGAAAAGACGGCGAACTGCACGCCGCCGGAGACCAGGGTGGCGCCGAGCGGGGTCTGCGCCGCGGCGGCCTGCGCGAAGACTCCCAGGAAGCTCGCCAGGATGAGCGCCAGGAAGATGGACGAACGGCGGAGCCGCCGCAGGAAGGCATCGGGGACGGAAGACATGACTCACTCTCCTCGGAATGGGGTGGGACGCTCAGCTCCCCACCCGGACGCCGGGGCGGGCCGAGCCAGCTCTGGAGATTGTACGGGAAGGCTGGCCGAACAGGGAGGAGAAGGGGCGGGGGGACCGCAAGGGCGCTCCCCCCGGAGCAATGAAATGGATTACTCGCCGGCCTGTTTGATCGGATCGAAACCGCAGCAATTCGGCTCGATGCAGCTCGTCCAGACGCCGCCGGCCACCTCGCGCAGATCTTTCGGCTCGAGGCGGAGGATTGTCTCGCGGCTCAATTGCAGCTTCTTCTCACGCTTTTTCATGACGTCTCCTTTGTTGGGATCGCGATTAGGCGTCGCGCTGCGCGGCGATGGTGCCGCACTCCGTGCACTCGGACATGCAGCCGGTCCAGTCGATGCCGCCCCTGGCCTTCACCAGGTCCTCGGCGGTGAGGTGGCGGGCGTCGAGCTGGCGGAGGGTCTCACGGTGGAGCTGGAGCTTTCTGTCGCGCTTCTGCATCTCGATTCCTTTCCGGACCCGTTGCGGGCTTCCTCTTCTCAGAGTGTCGCATCGGCCTGCGGAGGAGACAACTCGGGCTCACGCAGCGATTCGAGGAACACGCGGTCCCATCCGGGATCGACCGGCGAGACGGCGGCCAGCAGGGCCAGGCCGATGCCGGCCGAGCCTTCGAGAAAGCCGGGGTCCTCGCGCCAGTCGAGGTTGCCGTCGCCATCGCTCGACCAGGCGCGGAAGCCGCCGAAGCCGAGACCGGGGATGCGGTAGCGCAGGGCCCGCTCGTACCAGACCTGAGCAGCCTCGGCGAGCGCTGCGTCGCCGGTCGAGCAGTGCAGGCGGTGGAAGATGTGGGCGACGCCGGTCGCGCCGTGGCAGAGGCCGGCGTCCTGGACGCGCGCCTGCTCCTCCGGCCGGCCGGCCGCGTCGCGGCCGACCTCCAGCGCGATGCGCTCCCAGGCGGGATCGCCGGCCCCGCGGCCCGCCACCAGGAGGGCGGCGGCCATGCCGGGATCGCCGTAGCACCAGGCGACGCGGCTGCCGCGGACCTCGCTCCCCGGCACGTAGAAATGAGGGAAGCAGAAGCCCCGTTCCGCGGGCACCCGGCGGGCCAGGAGCCAGGACATGGCGCGTTCGAGGAGCGGCGGCGCGGCGGCGACGCCGGCCCGGCTCGCCGCGCCGAGCAGCGCCACGACTCCGGCCATCCCGTGCGAGGCACCCAGGTTATAGAGGCCCTCCGGCTGTTCGAGGCGCTGGTGCTCCGGCAGCACCTCGGGCGGGCTGAACCAGGCGGCTCCCTCGGGCTCGTCGAGGGCACGCGCGGCGAGGCGCTCCACGATCCGCTCCAGGCAGGCCGCCGCGGTCGGGCGCGGCAGCCCTTCGAGGGCGTAGATCCCGAGCCCCACGAGGCCGTTGATCAGGTCGTACTCGCGCGGCCAGTCCGGATGCGAGAACGCGGAGAGGAGGGCTTCGTCGATCTCGCGGTTCTCGTCCGGGTCCCCCTCGAAGAGACGGCCGCGGAGATGGTCGCTCACCCAGGCGATGCCCGGGAAGCCGGAGTAGAGGCTCTCGGTCATGGGATTCGACGCGACCGCTTCGGCCGCCCGGTCCAGGAGCTCGAGCGCGAGGTCCGCCCAGCGCTCTTCGTTGGTGTGCAGGGCCAGGTATCCGTAGAAGAGCGCCTGCCCGGCGGCGCCGGAGGCGAGGCCGGCGCTCCAGACGGGTGAGTAGTCCCCGGTCACCCGCGGGTGGACCCACCCGCTGCGCGTAGGGATGTCCTCGGCGATGGCGAAGACGGCTTCCAGGGCGCGGTCGGCCATCTCGCCGTCGAGCAGGGGGCGCCATGAGGAATCGGGCTTGCTGAATTCGTTCATGAGGAGTAGAACTTCAGCCCACCTCGCCGCTGCGCGTCAAGTGCGGGGCGTCTGGTAGCGTGTACCCCCATGAAGGACCTGTCCGGCCGCATCGCCGCCCTTTCGCCCCAGCAGCGGGCCATGTTCGAGCTGCTTCGGAGCAAGCAGCCGAGGAAGGCGCCCGCCGGGCCGCCGCAAGGGCCGATTCCGCGCCGCGAGACCCCGGGACCGGCTCCGCTCTCCTTCGACCAGGAGCGGATCTGGTTCCTCCACCAGCTCGATCCCCAGGAGACGGCCTACAACGTCGCTACGATCACCAAGATCCGCGGGCGGCTCGATCTGCCGCGGTTGATCGCGGCGCTCAACGAGGTGGTGCGCCGCCACGAATCGTGGCGCACGGTCCTTCCGGCGGTGGACGGCCGGCCGGTGCAGGTGGTCCTGCCGCATCTGGAGCTGCACGCGCCCGTGGTGGACCTCCGGGAGATCCCGGCGGAGCGGCGCCAGGCGCTCTCTCCGGAGATCGCCCGCGACCTGGCGCGGCAGCCGTTCGACTTCGACCGTGGACCGCTGGTCCGCGCCGTGCTGGTCCACCAGGCGGACGAGGAGCATGACTGCATCCTCGCCGTGCATCACATCGTGACCGACTGGATCTCATCCCAGATCGCCTGGGGCGAGCTCGCGGCGATCTACCTGGCCTTCCTCGCGGGAAAGCCCTCGCCGCTGCCGGAGCTGCCGGTCCAGTATGCCGACTTCGCGGTCTGGCAACGCGAGTGGATGCAGGGCGAGGCGTTGCAGCGGTACCTCGATTTCTGGGTGGAGGAGATCGCCGGGGCGCCGCACGCGCTGGAGCTCCCTACCGACCGGCCGCGCCCGCCGTTCCAGACCACCCGGGGTGCGCAGGCGCAGCTCTGGGTGCCGGCGGACCGTACCGAGGCTCTGCGCACCCTCGCCCGCCAGGAGCGCGCGACCTCGTTCATGGCCTTCCTGTCGATCTATGGAGCGCTGCTCCATCGCCTCACCGGCGAGGCGAAGGTGCTGATCAGCGCTCCCAACGCCAACCGCAACCGGATGGAGATCCAGCCGCTCATCGGCTTCTTCCTCAGCCAGATCCTCTTCGCCGTGGACAGCTCGGAGGACCCGACGTTCCGCGAGCTGCTCCAGCGCGTCCGCGGCACGGCGCTGCGCACGTTCGCCCACCAGGACCTGCCGTTCGGCAAGCTGGTCGAGGCGGTGCGGCCGGAGCGCGATCCGAGCCGCGCGCCGCTCGTCCAGGTCAACCTGCTGGTGCTCGACACCGAGGGCTCCTCCTCCTCGATCGAGATGCCGGGCCTGGTCTTCGAGGAGATCGTCTTGGAGGAGGACGTGGCGAAGTTCGACCTGGGCCTCGCCGTCCTGGAGGGCTCCGGCGAGCTCACCGGGTTCGTCGAGTACAACCGCGACCTCTTCGACCGGACGACGGCGGAGCGCCTGGCGCGGGCGTTCGAGACCCTGGTCGACCAGGTCGGGCGCAACCCGGACCTGCGGGTGTCCGAGCTGCGGCTGCTGGAAGAAGGCGCGCTGCATCAGGTCCTCCGCGAGTGGAACGACACCGGGGTATCGGAGCCGGCCCTGCCCGTGCACCAGCTCGTCGAGGAGCAGGCGGAGCGAGCGCCGGAAGCCGTGGCGCTCGTCACGCCCGACGGCGAGATCACCTACGGCGAGCTCAACCGCCGCGCCGGCCTCCTCGCCGCCTGGCTGAACCGACAGGGGATTGGACCCGAAGCGCGGATCGGCCTCTGCGTCGACCGGACCGCGGATGTCGCCGTCGGCATGCTCGGTATCTGGAAAGCGGGAGCCGCCTGGGTCCCCCTCGACCCCGCCTACCCCGCGGACCGCCTTGCCTATATCCTGGACGACGCCGGGCTCGCCGCCGTGGTGACGAGATCCGGGCCCGCCGCGCGTCTGCCGGAAACGAGCACGCCTCTCCTCTCCCTCGATGAGCTGGAGCAAGAGGTCCTCCCCCCCTCTCCCGGAAGGGCGGGAGGGGATGGGAGAGGGGCCGGGGGCGAGGGGCTCGCCTACGTCATCTACACCTCGGGCACGACCGGGCAGCCCAAAGGCGTGCTGGTGGAGCACGGCAACCTGGCCCACGCGCTCCGCGCCAGCCGCCGGGAATTCGGCTGGAGGGCGGACGACCGCATCCCGGTGCTGGCGCCGTTCTCGTTCGACATCTTCCTCTTCGAGCTGTGGAGCCCGCTGACCGCCGGCGGCGTGGCCGAGCTGGTGCCGCTCGCGCCGGCCCTCGACCTGCCGCGGCTGATGGCCGGCCTGGAAAGCGCCACGCGCCTCCATGCCGTGCCCGCACTGATGCGCCAGATCGTGGCGCTGGCCCGCGCCGAGGGAAAAACCGAAGGAAAACGCTGGCCGGGGGTGCGGACGGTCTTCGTGGGAGGCGACGCGGTGCCGCCCGAGCTGCTGGCCGACCTGCCGGAGGTCTTCCCGACGGCGGAGATCCGCGTCCTCTACGGTCCGACCGAAGGGACGATCATCTGCGCCAGCCTGCGGGCCAACGATCTCCCCTGGCGTGACCACGGCCCCAAGACCCTGCTCGGCCGGCCGCTGCCTGACGCCGAGCTCCGCCTGGTCGACCGCTCCGGCGGAATCGCGGCGATCGGCGTGGCCGGCGAGCTCTGGATCGGCGGCCCCGGGGTGACCCGCGGCTATCTCGGCCGCCCAGAGCTGACGGCCGAGCGTTTTTCCGCCGGGAATCCGACCGATCGGACGGATCGGTCCGATCGGTCCGATCGGTCCGATCGCTTCTACCGCACCGGCGACCTGGCGCGCTGGCTCCCGGACGGCCTGCTGGAGTTCCTCGGCCGGGTGGACGAGCAGGTCAAGGTGCGCGGCTTCCGCATCGAGCCCGGCGAGATCGAGGCGGCTCTCCTGGAGCACCCGGCGATCCGCGAGGCGGTGGTGCTGGCCGCCGCGGTCGAAGGGGGCGACAAGCGGCTGGTGGCTTACGTGGTGCCGGACGTCGACGGCGGCGGCTGGGAGGAGACCGAAGAGGCCGTGCGCGCCGCGCTCACTCGCCGCCTCCCCGAACACATGGTGCCCTCCGCCTTCGTGCCCCTGCCCGAGCTGCCGCTGACCGGGCACGGCAAGGTCGACCGCCGCGCCCTGCTGAAGCTGGGGAGCGCGGCGGCTGCGGGTCCGGCGGCCGCGACCGCGCCGCGCACGCCGGCCGAGGAGGTGCTGGCGGAGATCTGGAGCGGCCTGCTGGGGGTGGAGCGGGTCGGCATCCACGACAACTTCTTCCGCCTGGGCGGCGACTCGATCCTGGGCATCCAGGTGGTGGCCCGCGCGCGGCAGGCGGGGCTGGTGATCACGCCGCGCCAGATCTTCGAGAACCAGACCATCGCGGCCCTCGCCGCCGTGGCGGAGACCGCCGGCGAAGACGCCGAGCCCGAGGAGGGGCCGGTCGAGGGCGAGGTGCCGCTGACCCCGGTGCAGCTCCGCTTCTTCGAGGAAGAGCCGGTCGATCCGGATTGGTTCAACCAGTCGCTGCTCCTCGACGTGCGGCTGCCGCTGGAGCCGGGGGCGCTCGACGGAGCGTTGCAGGCTCTGGCGGCGCGGCACGACGCTCTGCGGTGGAGAGCGGGCGGGGGGAGCAGCGCGTTCATCCAGCCGGTTGCGACGATCCCTTTTGTGCAGGTGGATTTGTCGGCGCTGCCGGAGGAGGTATTTTCGCAGGCGGTCGAGGCGGCGTCGGCGCAGCTCCAGACCGCCTTCGATCTCCAGAACGGCCCCGTGTTTCTCGCCGCTCTCTTCTCGGACGGCACCCTCCGCCGCCTTCTCCTCGCGGCCCATCATCTCGTGGTCGACGCCGTCTCCTGGCGCATCCTCCTGGAGGATTTGCAGACCGCCTATGGCCAGCCGGAAGCCCTGCCTCCGAGAACGACCTCCTGGAAGCGCTGGGCCGAGCGCCTGCGGGCGTATGCCCGTTCGGCCGCGGTGCGGAAGGAGCTGGAGCACTGGCTTGCGGTGCCGGCTCCGGCGGAGCTGCCGGCCGATCTTCCCGGGACTCCCGAGGACGACACGATGGGTGCGGCGGACACGGTCCTGGTCGGGCTGCCGGCGGAAGCGACGACGGCTCTGCTCCGCGAGGCGCCCGTGCCCTATCGCGCGCGGGTGGACGATCTGCTGCTCACGGCCCTCACCCAGGCGTTCGCTCAGTGGACGGGCGAGCCGCGCCTCGTGCTGGAGCTCGAAGGACATGGGCGCGAAGAAATCGAGATCGGACGGGGGGCGATCGACCTGTCGCGGATCGTGGGCTGGTTTACGACCGTCTACCCGGTCGCTCTGGACCTCGCAGGGACCCACGGGCCGGGGCAGGCGATCAAGGCGGTCAAGGAGCAGCTCCGGGCGATCCCGGGCAAGGGGCTGAGCTACGGCCTGCTCCGGTATTCCGGCGTTGGCGGCGACCGGCGCCTCACGGCGCGGCCCGAGCCGCAGGTCGGCTTCAACTATCTCGGCCAGCTCGACGCGGTCCTGCCCGCGGGCGGCGCCTTCGCTCCGGCGCCGGAGCCGGCCGGGCCGGAGCAGAGCCCGCGGGCGCGGCGGCGCCACCGGATCGACGTGGACGCCCTCGTCTGGGAAGGGCGTCTGCGCGTCAACTTCACGTACGCGGCGCGCCTGCTGGCCCGGGAGACGATGGAGCGGCTCGCGAAAGGTTTCTCTGCCGCTCTCCAGGAGCTGATCGCCCATTGCCTCGCGCCGGAGGCCGGCGGTTGGACGCCTTCGGACCTCCCGCTCGCGCGGCTCGCTCCGGCCGAGGTGGACGCGCTCCTCGGCAGCGATCCGGCGGTCGAGGACGTCTATCCGTTGGCGCCGCTCCAGAGCGGGATGCTGTTCCATACGCTCTATACGCCCGGCTCGGAGATCTACTTCGAGCAGCTCACCGCCACCCTGCGCGGGCCGCTCGACGTCGCGGCCTTCGCGCGCGCCTGGCAGGCCGTGGTCGACCGCCAGCCGGTGCTGCGCACGGCGTTCGCCTGGGAGGGGCTGAAGCGCCCGCTCCAGATCGTCCGCCGCGGTGTCGAAGTCCCCTGGACGCTGGAAGACTGGAGAGGAGACGCGGACGCCGAGGCGCGGTTCCAGGCCTACGTGCTGGCAGACCAGGTGCGCGGGTTCGATCTGGCGCGGGCGCCGTTGCTGCGTTTCGCCCTGATCCGGACAGGCGACGGCGCGCACCGCCTGTTGTGGAGCTTCCACCACCTGCTGTTCGACGGCTGGTGCTTCTCGATCCTGTTCCGCGAGGTGTTCACCGGGTATGAGGCGTTCCGGCGCGGCGAGGCCCCGGTTTTCGAGCCGGTGCGGCCGTACCGGGACTATCTCGCCTGGCTGGACCGGCAGGACCCGGCGCGCGCCGAGGCCTTCTGGCGCGGCCGCCTCGCCGGCTTCGCCGGAGGATCCGCGGCGACGCCGGTGCCGTTCGACGATCCGGAGGCGCCCGCCGGCCGATCCGTCACCGACTTCCGCGAGGTGGAGGTCCGCCTCCCCGGGCCGCGGGCCCGCGGGCTCGCCCGTGTCGCGCAGGAGGGGGGGCTCACGCTCAACACCCTGGTGCAGGGGGCCTGGGCGCTCCTCCTGGCGCGCTGGAGCGGCCGGCGGGAGGTGGTCTTCGGCGCCGTGGCGGCCGGCCGCCCGGCCGACCTGCCGGGCGTCGAGTCGATGGTCGGCCTGTTCATCAACACCCTGCCGGTCCGCGCGGAGATCGATCCGGAAGAGCCGGTCCTCGCCTGGCTGCGGCGCCTCCAGGAGGAGCAGGTGGAGCAGCGGGCGTTCGAATGGAGCCCCCTCTCCGACGTGCAGCGATGGAGCGAGCTGCCGCCCGGCGCGCCGCTCTTCCACAGCCTCCTGGTCTTCGAGAACTATCCGGTCGATCCATCGATCGGCGAGCACCTGGGGGAGCTGGAGATCGGGGACGTGCGGGTGTCGGAGCGGTCGAACTATCCGCTGACCCTGGCGGTGGTGGCGCGCGACGAGATTCTGCTTCGCCTGGGCTTCGACGCCCGGGTGACGCCGGAGACGGCGGAGCGCATCCTGGCGCAGCTCGAAACCGTGCTGGCCGCTTTCTCCGAGAACCCGGAGTGGACTCTGGGATCAGTGCCGGTCCTCCCGGGAGAGGAGAATCTGCGCGCACTCACCGAAGCCTCTGTGCACCGGTCCGCCGCTGCGCCGGAAGCGGCGCACGAGGAGGCGCCGCGCAATGGGGTGGAGGAGGCGCTCAGCCGCATCTGGCGCGGCGTCCTGCGGCTCGACCAGATCGGCATCCACGAAGACTTCTTCCGCTTGGGCGGAGATTCGATCCTGAGCTTGCAGATCGTGGCGCGCGCCCGGCAGGAGGGGCTCGTCGTGACGCCGCGTCAGATCTTCGAGCACCCGACGATCGCCGGCCTCGCCGCGGTGGCTCAACCAGTGGCTGAAGGGGAGATGCCGGCAATCCATTCGACGGCCGGGCCGGGGCTCCCCCTGGTCCGGCTCGATCCGGCGGTGCGTGACGCGGTATTCGGCGGCGATCCGTCGATCGAGGACCTCTATCCGCTGGCGCCGCTCCAGAGAGCCATGCTCGTCCACGGCCTCTACGCGCCGGAGTCGCCGCTCTACCTGGAGCAGCTCTCGTGCGTGCTGCGGGGGGGGCTCGACGAAGCGCTCTTCCGCCGCGCCTGGCAGGGGGTGACGGACCACCATCCGGCGCTGCGCACGGCGTTCGCCTGGCAGGGCCTCGACGAGCCGCTCCAGGTGGTGCGCCGCGGCGTCGAGCTCACGTGGAAAAGCGAGGACTGGCGCGGCGTACCGGCGGAGGAGCAGCGCGCCCGCTGGCAGGAGAGGTTGGACGAGGACATGCGGCGGGTGTTCGACCTGGGCCGGCCGCCGCTCCAGCGCGTCCTGCTGGTGCGCACGGCGGACGGCGAGCACCGCCTCCTGTGGACCTTCCACCACCTGCTGTTCGACGGCTGGTGCTTCTCGCCGCTCTTCCGCGACCTGTTCCAGCTCTATCTCGGGCTCGCCCACGGCGAGGAGGAGCCAAGGTTGCCGGTGCCGCGGCCGTACCGCGACTTCATCGCCTGGCTCGCCGAGAAGCCGGTCGAGGCCTCCGAGGGCTGGTGGCGCCGGCGCCTGGAGGGCTTCACCGCCCCGACGCCGTTGCCGCTGGATTTTTCCGGTGTCGAGCCGGGCGAGCGGGTGCGGTTCCTCTCCGCCTCCAGCACCGCGGCGCTGGAGGCCTTCCTCCAGAGCCGCCGGCTCACCGTGAACACCCTCTTCCAGGGTGGTTGGGGGCTCCTGCTGAGCCGCTACGGCGGCGGCCGCGACGTGCTGTTCGGCAGCGTCACGTCGGGCCGTCCGCCCGAGCTGCCGGGCGTCGAGGCGATGATCGGCCTGTTCATCAACACGCTGGCGCTGCGGCTCGACGTGGATCCGGACGCGCCGGCCGCGGCCTGGCTGCGCGGCGTGCAGGAGGCGCTGCTCGACGTACGGCAGCACGAGCACGTGCCGGCCGCCGCGGTCCAGAATTGGAGCGAGCTGCCGCCTGGCGAGCCCCTGTTTCACAGCATCACCGTCTTCGAGAGGTTCCCCTACCATGAGGCCCTGGCCCACGAGGCGCGTGGCCTGGAAGTCGAGGAGCTCCTGGTGCGCGACCGGGCCGACGTGCCGCTCTCTGCCGTGGCCTCTCCCAGCGGAGAGAGGCTCGGCCTGATGATCAGCCACGACCACCAGACCGAGCCGGCCACGGTCGAACGCCTCCTGCGGCACCTAGAAGCGCTGCTCGTGGGCCTGGCTGCCGATCCCGACCGCCCCCTGCGCGACGTGCCGCTGCTCGACGAGGCCGAAAGAAGCCAGCTCCTCGCCTGGGGGGAAGAGGGGTGGCGCATCGAGGAGCCGGTCGTCGAGGACGATCTGCCCGTCCACGAGCGCTTCGCGAGGCGCGCCGCCGAGAGGCCGGAAGCGCCGGCGCTCCTCACCATGGACGGCGCGGTGATCTCCTACGGCGAGCTGGTGCAGAGGGTGGGCCGGCTGGCCGGGACCCTCCGCGAGATGGGCGTCGGCCCGGAGGCGCGGGTGGGAGTCTGGCTGGAGCGCTCGCCGCGGATGATCGAGGCGGTGCTCGCGGTGCACATAGCCGGCGGCGCGTACGTGCCGATCGACCCGGAGGCGCCGCCGGAGCGGGTGGCCTTTCTCCTGGAAGACAGCGGAGCGCTTGTTCTGCTGACGCAGGAGTCGCTGGCGGCTTCACTGCCGCCGGTGCGGGCACGGGTTGTGTCGTCCTTTGGGTCCCTTGAGTCCTTTAGGTCCTTTTCTTCCCTCGCGAACCTCGCCTACGTGCTCTACACCTCGGGCTCCACCGGCACCCCGAAAGGCGTCCTGGTCACCCACCGCGCGCTCGCGGCCTACGTGCGCGCGGTCAGCGCGATCTACGGCCTGGGCCCATCCGACCGGGCCATGCAGTTCGCCTCGCTGAGCTTCGACGCCAGCGCCGAGGAGATCTTCACCGCCCTCACCACCGGGGCCTCGCTGGTGGTCCGCTCCGGCCCGGCCGAGGACGCCGCCACGTTCCTGCAGCGCTGCGCCGATCTCGGTCTCACCCTGCTGAGCCTGCCGACGGCGTACTGGCATCTTCTCGCGGCGGCTTTGGAATCCGGGGAGGCGGAGTGGCCGGCGGGTCTCCGCGTGGTGGTGATGGGCGGCGAGCGGGCTTTGCCGGAGCGCTGGGCGGCGTGGGGGCGGGGACCGGGATTCCGGCCACGGCTGTTCAACGCCTATGGCCCCACCGAGGCGACGATCGGCGCGACGTTCCAGGAGCATCCGGGGGGCGCTCTCCCGGTCCGCGAGGTGCCGATCGGCCGGCCGCTCCCGGGGTGGCGGGCGCACGTCCTCGACGCCGATCTGCGGCCCCTGCCCCTGGGCGCCACAGGCGAGCTGTTCCTCGGGGGCGTCGGCCTTGCGCGCGGCTACCTCGGTGATCCGGCGCAGACGGCCGAGCGGTTCCTGCCTGATCCGACCGATCGGTCCGATCCGTCCAATCGGTCCGATTCCGCTGCCCCCGGCCGCCGGCTCTATCGCACCGGCGACCGTGCCCGCTGGCTCCCCGACGGCACCCTGGAGTTCGCCGGGCGCATCGACGCGCAGGTCAAGGTGCGCGGCTTCCGCATCGAGCTCGGCGAGGTCGAGGCGGCGCTCGCGGCGCACCCGGAGGTGCGCGAGGCGGCCGCGGTGACCCGCGTCGAGGCGTCCGGCAATGCGCGGCTCCTCGCGTTTGTTGTCTGGCGCGGAGAAGCGGGGGACGCTGCCGGCTTGCGCTATGCGCTGGAGAGGCGGCTCCCGGCCTGGATGGTGCCGTCGGAGATCGTGGCCCTGGACGCGCTGCCCGTCACCGCGGCCGGCAAGCTCGACCGCCGTGCTCTCGAACGGATGGCGCCAGAGGCCGGCACGGCGGCGCGTGAGATCCGCCCGCCGTCGAATCCTGTCGAGGAAGGGCTGGCGGAGATCTGGAGCGAGCTGCTCGGGGTGGAGCGGGTCGGCCTGGACGACGACTTCTTCGCCCTCGGCGGCCATTCGCTCCTCGCCACCCAGCTCGTCTCGCGGGTGCGGCAACGCTTCGGCGTGGATCTGCCGCTCCATGGGCTGTTCGAGCTGCGGACGCTGGAGGACCTGGCGCGCGAGGTCCTGGCGCGCACCTTGGAAGAAGGAGAGGGAGACGGCGAGATGGACCGCATACTCGCCGAGCTGGACGACCTCTCCGACGAGGAGGCGCTCGCGCTGCTCGCCGAAGAAGAAAGTGGAACCGGAGCCGATTCGTGAGCACCCGCAATATCCGCATCGGGCGCATCGGAGATTTCGAGAAGCTCTCGCCCGCCAAGCAGAAGCTCCTTCTCGCCCGCCTGCGCAAGCGGGAGGAGGCGGAGCAGCGCGCCGAGGGCATTCCGCGGAGCCCCCTGCGCGGTACCGGCGAGAAGGGAGAGCCGTTCCCCCTCTCCTTCGCCCAGCAGCGCCTCTGGTTCATCGACCGGATGGTCCCCGGAGCCTCGGTCTACAACGTGGCGGACGCGCTCCTCCTGGAGGGGTGCCTCGACATTCCCGCCCTGGAGAGCACCCTGGGCGCCATCGTCCGGCGCCACGAGGCCCTGCGCACGGTCTTCGACACGGTCGACGGTCGCCCGGTGCAGCGGGTGGAGCCGCCGGAGGATCAGCGCTTTCCGATCCCGGTGATCGACCTGGCGGGGCTCGACCCGGAGCGGGCGGAGGCGGAGGGGCGGCGGATCGCGGAAGCCGAAGCGGTCCTGCCGTTCGACGTGCCGCGCGGACCGCACCTGCGGGCGCGGCTGGCGCGGCTGGGTCCCCAGCGCTGGCTCGCCCTCCTCACCATGCATCACATCGTCTCGGACGGTTGGTCCATGGGCGTGCTGGTGCGCGAGCTCGGGGCGTTCTACCGTTCCTTTGCCGGAGGCGAGCCGGCGGCGCTCCCCGAGCTGCCGATCCAGTATCCGGACTTCGCCGACTGGCAGAGGGCGAAGCTTCAGGGCGAGACCCTGGACGAGCACCTCCGCTGGTGGCGCGAGCGGCTGGCCGGGGCGCCGCCCACGCTGGACCTGCCGGCGGACCACCCGCGCCCGCCCGTCCAGCGCCACCGCGGCGCCGCCCTCCGCGACCTGCTGCCCCCGGACGTGGCCGAGGCCGTCGCGGCGCTCGCGCGGGAGCGCGGCGGCACGCCGTTCATGGTCCTGCTCGCCGCCTTCGCGCTGCATCTCGCCCGGCACGCGGGCCAGGATGATGTCGTGATCGGCTCGCCGGTGGCCAACCGCAACCGGATCGACACCGAAGGGCTCATCGGGTTTTTCGTCAACACCCTCGTCCTGCGCGTCGACGCGGAGGAGCGGCCGGGGCGGACGTTTCTCGATCTCCTGGACGAGGTCCGGAGCACCGCCCTCGGCGCCTACGCCCACCAGGATCTGCCGTTCGAGCGCATCGTGGAGGAGCTGAAGCCGGAGCGCGACCTGTCGCGCTCGCCGCTCTATCAGGTCGCCTTCGCGTTGCAGAACGCGCCCGTGGGCGACCTGGAGCTGCCGGGGCTCACCCTCGCTTCGATGCCGCTCCCGCCGGCCGCAGCCGTGGTCGACCTGAGCCTCGAAGCGGTGGAGACGCCCGACGGGATCGCCGCGGACTGGCGGTACGACGCCGATCTCTTCGCAGCCCTGGCGGTGCGGCGCATGGCCGAGCGTTTCGGCGTCCTTCTGCGGGCGGCCGTGGCCGATCCTTCCCGTTCTTTGGAAGCCCTGCCGCTCCTCTCCGCGGCCGAGCGGGAGCAGGTGCTGACGGAGTGGAGCGCCGGACCGTCCGCCGAGGAGGTCCCCCTGGTCCCCGAGCAATTCGCGGTCTGGGTGGAGCGGACCCCCGAGGCGCCGGCCGTTCTGTTCGGCGGCGAGGTCCAGGCCTATGCCGAGCTTGCTGCGCGCGCCGGAGGGTTGGCCCGCTGGCTTCTGTCGCTGGGCGCCGGACCGGAGGCGCGCGCCGGGATCTGCCTGGAGCGCTCGCCGGACCTGATCGCCTCGGTGCTCGGAGCGCTCGCGGCCGGCGTGCCGTTCGTGCCGCTCGATCCGGACTATCCCGCGGACCGGCTCGCCTACATGGCGGCGGACGCGGGGATCGCGGTGCTCCTCACCACGCGCGCTCTCGCCGGGCGCGTCGACGTTCCGGAGGGCGTTCGGACCCTGTTTCTGGATGAATCCGACGCCTCCGGCGAGCTGCCCACGCCGCCAACATCGCGCTTCGACCCGGACCGCCTCGCCTACGTGCTCTACACCTCGGGCTCCACCGGCCGGCCCAAGGGGGTGATGGTGCCGCACCGCGGGCTCGCCAACCTGGCGGCGGCGCAGCGGGCGCTTTTCGGGGCGAGCCCCCGGAGCCGCGTCCTGCAGTTCGCCTCGCCGAGCTTCGACGCCTCGATCTGGGACATGACCATGGCGCTCGGCGCCGGCGCGGCCCTGCGTGTCGCGCCTCGCGAGGCCCTGCTGCCCGGCCCCGACTTCGCCCGAAATCTGGCGGAGTGGGGGATCACCCACGTCACGCTGCCGCCGTCGGCTCTGGCAGTCACTCCATCGGAGGATCTACCGGATCTCGAATGCCTGCTGGCGGGTGGTGAGACGTGCCCGCCCGCGGTGGCCGCGCGCTGGGCGTCCGGCCGCCTGTTCGTCAACGCCTATGGCCCGACCGAAGGAACAGTCTGCGACACGGTCGCTCTGTTCGTGGAGGATGAGTCGCTCATCGGGGACCTTCGGGTGCCGATCGGCCGGCCGCTCCCCGGGATCGAGGCGTTCGTGGTGGACCGGCAACTGCGGCTGGCGCCAGCCGGCGTTCCGGGGGAGCTGTGGCTTGGCGGCCTCGGCCTGGCGCGCGGCTACCGCGGCCGGCCCGACCTCACAGCCGAGCGCTTCGTGCCGCACCCGTTCAGGAATCCGACCGATCGGACGGATCTGACGGATCGGTCCGATCGCCTCTACCGCACCGGCGACCTCGTCCGCTGGCAACCCGACGGCCAGCTCGACATCCTGGGGCGGATCGACCGTCAGGTGAAGGTCCGCGGCGTCCGCATCGAGCCGGGGGAGATCGAGGGCATCCTCGGCCAGCACCCCGACGTCGACGACGTGGCCGTGGCCCTCCGTCCCCACACCGGAGGCCCTCGCCTCGTCGCCTGGATTGTTACCAAGAACCCAAAGGCGTCATTCCGCGCCTGGGCCGCCGACCACCTCCCCGAAGCCCTCGTGCCCGCGGCGTTCGTGGTCGTCCCGGAGATGCCCCTGACGCCGGCGGGCAAGGTGGACCGGGATGCGCTGCCGGACCCTGAATCGCAGTCGACCGCCGCGCCGCCGGCCGCGCCGCGGACGGGCCTGGAGAGCGTCATCGCCGAGATCTGGCGCGAGGTGCTCGGCGTCGAGCAGGTGGGGCGCGAGGAGAGCTTCTTCGATCTCGGCGGGCACTCGCTCCTGCTCGTCGAGGTGCAGAGCCGGCTGCGCGCCCGCTTGAGCCGCGAGGTGCCCGTCCTCGACCTCTTCCGCTATCCCGACGTGGCCTCGCTGGCGCGCCACCTGGCCGGAGATTCGGAGGAAACAGAGACGCTCGTTCCTGCTCGGGAGCGGCCCCATCGTTCAGATCAACTGACAGGCTCGCGCGACGTCGCGGTGATCGGTCTCGCCTGCCGCTTTCCCCAGGCGCCGAGTCCGGAAGCATTCTGGGAGAACCTGCGGGCGGGCGTCGAGGCGATCCGCTTCTTCTCGGAGGAGGAGCTGCGGGAGGCTGGCGTCGATCCGGCCCTGCTGGCCGATCCGGCCTACGTGCGGGCGAGCGGCGTGCTCGACGACGCCGACCGGTTCGACGCGCCGTTTTTCGACATCAGCCCGCGCGAGGCGCAGATCCTCGATCCGCAGCAGCGGGTGCTGCTGGAGTGCGCGGCCGAGGCCCTGGAACGCGCCGGCCATGGGGCGGGAAGCCCGGCGCTGGCCGGCCAGCGCGTGGGCGTCTTCGCCGGCACCGGGATGAGCGTCTACGGCATCAGCGTCGCCTCCGTGCCGGGCGTCGACGGCTTCGAGGCGACCCTTGCCAACGACAAGGACTTCATCGCGACGCGCATCGCCTACGAGCTCGACCTGCGCGGTCCGGCGCTCTCTGTGCAGACCGCCTGCTCGACCTCGCTGGTGGCCGTCCACCTGGCCTGCAAGGCCCTGCTCGACGGCGAGTGCGAGCTGGCGCTGGCCGGAGGCGTGACCATCCAGTTCCCGCAGGTCACCGGCTACCTCTGGCGCGAGGGGGGCATCACCTCGCCGGACGGCCACAACCGGGCGTTCGACGCCGCGGCGCGCGGCACGGTGGGAGGCAACGGCGCGGGCATCGTGGTGCTCAAGCCGCTGGCCGCGGCCCTGGCCGACGGCGACCCCGTGCACGCCGTGATCAAGGCGACCGCTCTCAACAACGACGGCTCCGAGAAGATCGGCTTCACCGCGCCGAGCGAGCGGGGAGAGGCCGAGGTGATCGCCGAGGCCCAGGAGCTGGCCGGCGTGCCGCCGGAGACGATCGGCTACGTCGAAGCGCACGGCAGTGCCACACCGCTGGGCGATCCGATCGAGGTGGCGGCCCTGATGCGCGCCTTCCGCGCCCGTGCTTCCGCCGAGCCCTGGCTTGGCCCCGTGGCGCTGGGGTCCGTGAAGACGAACATCGGCCATACCGGCTCGGCGGCCGGGGTCGCGGGGCTGATCAAGACGGTCCTCGCCCTGGAGCACCGCGAGATCCCGCCGAGCCTCTGGTTCGAAAAGCCCAACCCGCGGATCGACTTCGCCGCCGGCCCCTTTCAGGTGGCGACCGACCTGACGCCCTGGGAGCCGCCGCCCGGCGTGCCCCGGCGGGCCGGGGTCAGCTCGTTCGGCCTGGGCGGCACGAACGCCCACGCCATCCTCGAAGAGGCGCCGGAGCCGGTTCCTGGAACACCGGGGAGAAGCCGCGCCCTGCTCGTCCTCTCGGCGCGCACGCCCACCGCGCTCGAAGCCGCGACGGACCGCCTCGCCGCGCATCTGCGGGAGCGGCCGGAGATCCATTTGGCGGACGTGTCGTTCACCCTGCTGACCGGCCGCAAGGCGCACGAGCACCGCCGGATCGTGGTGGCCACGGACGCCGCCGACGCCGCCGCGGCCCTGGAGGCGCGCGACCCGCGGCGGGTGCTCTCGGGAACGACCGACGGTGCGCCGCGCGCGGTGGCCTTCGTGCTCGCCGGGCTCGGCGAGCAGTACCCCGGCCTGGCGCACGGGCTCTACGAGGGGGAGCCGGTCTTCCGTGAGGAGCTGGACCGTTGCGCCGAGCTGCTGGCGCCGCGGCTGGGCGTCGACATCCGTGAAGCCTTGTTCTCCGAAGATCAGGAGCGAGGAAGCGGCGGGCTCGACCTGCGCCGGATGCTCGGTCGTGGGAGTGCAGCCGAGGCCGGGCCGCTCGACCGGACCGAGGTGCTCCAGCCGGCCCTGTTCGCCGTCGAATACGCGCTGGCCCAGCTCTGGAGGTCCTGGGGGATCGCGCCCTCCGCCCTGATCGGCTACAGCCTCGGCGAGTACGTCGCGGCCTGCCTCGCCGACGTGTTCTCGCTGGAGGATGCCCTGCGCCTCGTGACAGAGCGGGCGCGCTGGATCGGCGGCTTGCCGTCCGGTGCCATGCTCGCCGTGCCTCTCCCCGAGGCGGAGCTGCGCCCCTGGATTGAAGACACGGAGCTGGATCTCGCCGCGACGAACGGTCCACGCACCTGCGTGGTCTCCGGTCCGCCCGAGGCCGTGGAGGACCTGGGGCGGCGGCTCGCCGAGGCCGGGCATCCGGCCCGCCGGTTGCGAACCACCCACGCCTTCCATTCGCGCGCGATGTGGCCGGTCGCCGAGCGGCTGATCGACCTCGTCCGCGAGATCGGCCCGCGCCCGCCGCATATCCCTTTGCTCTCGAACGTGACCGGCACGTGGATGACCGACGAGCAGGCGACCGATCCCGGCGCCTGGGCCGAGCACCTGCTGCGCCCCGTGCGCTTCGCCGAGGGGATCGCCGAGCTGTGGAGCGAGCCTGGCCGGGTCCTCCTGGAGATCGGCCCCGGGCAGAGCCTGAGCTCGCTCGCTCTGCAACACCCCGCCGTGGCGCGGGCTGCGCAGGGAGGAGACGACCCCGTGGCCCTCCCGTCGCTCCCCTCGTCCTACGAGAGCCGGCACGACCTGGAGACCGTCCTCGGTACTCTCGGCAAGCTCTGGCTCGCCGGAGTCGCCGCGGACTGGCCGAAGGTCTGGGCACGCGAGGAGAGGCGGCGCGTCGAGCTGCCGACCTATCCCTTCGAGAGGCAGCGATACTGGCTTCAGGGAGAGGCGGGCGGGACCCCCGAGGCGCCCCCCCTGCCCAGCCACGACCTGGATCATCTCGCCCAGGAGACCGAGGCTCTGTTGGCTACAGTTCGAAGTGCCGACCTCGCCGCCATCCAGAGCCAGGCCGAGAAGCTCGCTGCCCTCCTGAGCGAGCTCCGGGGAGGAAGGAGGTCCGAGCCATCGCCAGCCGCCATCTCCAGCCACCCTCGCCCCGGCCTGCGCACCGCCTACGTGGAGCCGGCCACCGAGCTGGAGCGGATGGTCACCAGTCTCTGGCAGCGCCTCCTGGGCATCGACCAGGTGGGGCGGCACGACAGCTTCTTCGACCTCGGCGGCGACTCGCTCCTCGCGACCCAGGCCCTCACCCGGGTGCGCGACGCGTTCGGCGTGGACATCCCGCTGCCGTCGCTCTTCGAGGACCCGACGCCCGCCGGAGCCGCCGCCCTCATCGAGCGCCTCCGCGGCGGAGCGGCCGGTCTTTCCGGAGGGCGGGCCCTGCGCGAGACGATCCCCAGGCAGCCGCGCGACGGCCGGACGTTCCCCACTTCCTTCGCGCAGGAGCGCCTCTGGGTCATCGACCAGATCGAGCCGGGGAGCATCGCCTACAACCTGCCGACCTCGCTCCGCCTGAGCGGCCGGCTGCGTCTCGACCTGCTGGCGCGCGTCTTCGCCGAGATCGTCCGGCGCCACGAGACGCTGCGCACCACCTTCGCCCGCGGCTCCGGCGGCCCGCCCGTCCAGATCCTCCACCCGCCCGGTCCGGTGCCGATCCCGCGGCTCGACCTCGCGGCGCTGCCGGCCGCGGCGCGCGAAACCGAGGTGCGGCGGCTGGCGATCGAGGAGGGGAGCACGCCGTTCGACCTGGGTGCCGGACCGGTCCTGCGCATCCGCCTGCTGCGGCTGGCGGACGAGGAGCACGCGCTTCTCCTGACCCTCCATCACATCGCCTCGGACGGCTGGTCGAGCGGCGTGCTGGTGCAGGAGATCGCGGCGCTCTACGAAGCCTTCTCGCACGGCCGTCCCTCGCCGCTCCCCGAGCTGCCCGTGCAGTACGCCGACTACGCCGCCTGGCAGCGGCAGACCTTCCAGGGGCCGGAGATCGCCACGGCGCTCGACTGGTGGAGCCGCCGGCTCGCGGACGCGCCCGTGCTGGAGCTGCCTACCGACCGGCCTCGTCCCGCCGTGCAGGGGACCGGCGGCAGCTTCGTGCATCTCGGCATGCCCGGCAGCCTGGCGAAAGACCTGGAAGCCCTGGCGCGCCAGGAAGGGGCCACCCTCTTCATGGTGGTCGCGGCCGTCTTCCAGGCCCTCCTCGCCCGCCTCTCCGGCCAGGACGACCTCACGGTCGGCACGCCGGTCGCCAACCGCCACCACAGCGAGGTCGAGAGTCTGATCGGGTTCTTCGTCAACACGCTCGTGCTGCGGACCGACCTGTCGGGCGATCCGACGTTCCGTGAGCTGCTGGCGCGGGTGCGGCGCGTGTCGCTGGAGGCGCTGGAGCATGGCCAGGTGCCGTTCAGCCAGGTGGTGGAGACGATCCGCCCCGAGCGGAGCCTCTCCCACACGCCGCTCTTCCAGGTGATGGTGCAGCTCGCGAACGCCCCCGGCGGCACCCTGGAGATCCCCGGCCTGCGCTTCACGCCGCTGGACGCGCCGCTCGACTCGGCCATGTTCGATCTGAACCTGACGGTGGTCGAGGTTCCGGGCGGGATGAGCGCGATGCTGGAGTACCGGACCGACCTGTTCGACCGGACGACGGCGCAGCGGCTGCTGGAGCGATATGCGGGGATGCTGCGGGCGGTGGCGATGGAGCGGCGGGTGTCGGAGATGCCGATTTTGACGGAGGGGGAGATGCAGGCGCTGGTGGAGTGGGACCTCACCCCCTGGCCCCCTCTCCCATCGCCCCCCCTTCCGCCGGGAGAGGGGGAAACGGCTGTGGCTCACGGTGGCCAGAGCTGGACGTTCGGCGAGGTGCGCGACCGTGCGGCACGGTTGGCTGCTCATCTTCAGAGGATCGGAATCGGGCGGGGCTCGCGGGTGGGGATCTTCGCCGAGCGGTCGCGGGAGATGGTCGAGGCGGTGCTCGCCACGCTGATGGCGGGCGCGGCTTATGTGCCGCTCGACCCTGCCTTTCCGGCGGAGCGGTTGGCGTTCATGCGGGAGGATGCGGGGGTGGCGGTGGTGCTGACCCGGGAGAGGGTGCGCGAGCTGCTGGGAGAAGAGGCGCCCTTGCAGTCCTTGGAGTCCTTGCGGCCCTTGAACCTCTACACCTCCCCCGACGACCTCGCCTACGTGATCTACACCTCCGGCTCCACCGGCCGTCCCAAGGGCGTCGCCATGACCCGCGGCGCCCTGGCCAACCTCCTGGCATGGCAGCAAGCAGTGCTGCCCGGGCCGGCCCGCACGCTCCAGTTCGCCTCTCTTTCGTTCGACGTCTCGTTCCAGGAGATCGTGTCGACCTGGATCACCGGCGGCACGCTCGTCCTGGTGGACGAGGAGACCCGGCGCGATCCGTTCGCGCTATTGCAGCTGCTGGACCGCGAGCGGATCGAGCGCCTGTTCCTTCCGTTCGTGGCCCTGCGCCAGCTCGCCGAGGCCGCCGAGTCATTGGGCGGCGGGGGGGCGACCCTGCGCGACGTGGTCACCGCGGGCGAGCAGCTCCAGGTCACCCGGGCGGTGCGCGGTTGGCTCGGGACGATCCCGGGGGTGCGGCTCCACAACCAGTACGGCCCCACCGAGAGCCACGTGGTGACCGCGCTGACGCTGGCCGGCGACCCCGAGAGTTGGCCCACTCTGCCCTCGATCGGCCGGCCGCTGCCGAACGTGCCGGTCCGCGTCCTCGATTCCTGGTTGCAGCCGCTGCCGGCCGGCGTGCGCGGGGAGCTGTGCATCGGCGGCGTAGCGCTGGCGCGGGGGTATCTGGACCGCCCCGGCCTCACGGCGGAGCGGTTCATCCCCGATCCGCTGGCGGAGACGCCGGGCGCCCGCCTCTACCGCACGGGGGACCTCGCCCGCTGGCGCAGCGACGGCACGCTCGACTACCTGGGCCGGCGCGACCACCAGGTGAAGATCCGCGGCGTGCGGGTCGAGCCCGGCGAGGTGGAGGCTGTGCTTGAAGAGCATCCGGACGTACGGCAGGCTGTGGTTCTCGCCGTCGCCGAGCCCGGTTCGGAGGCCCTGCGCCTCGTCGCCTGGACCGTGGGTGCCGTCGAGGCGGCGGACTTGCGCTCCTTCCTCCAGGACCGCATTCCCGCGGCGATCGTGCCCTCGCTGTTCGTGCCGCTGGAGGCGTTCCCGGTCACCCCTTCGGGCAAGGTGGATCGGCTTGCCCTCCGTGGCCATGGGCTCGAAGGCCACGCCGGTCCGGCGTCCACGGTCTTCATCTCAACGCCGCCGCGGACGCCCACGGAAGAGCGGCTCGCCGCGATCTGGCGGGAGCTGCTCGGCGTGCCGCGGGTGGGGGTGGAGGACAACTTCTTCGAGCTGGGCGGGCACTCGCTGCTGGCCACACAGCTCGTCTCCCGCGTCCGGGAGCTGTTCCACCTGGAGATCCCGCAGCGGATCATCTTCGAGGCTCCCACCCTCGGCGGCTTGGCCCTGGCGATCGATCCCGGCTCCCGGCCGGCCGGGGACTTCTTCACACCGATCGAGCCCGTGCCGGGCGACGGTCCGTTCCCGGTCTCGTTCGCCCAGGAGCGGCTCTGGCTGATCGACCAGATCGAGCGCGGCGGGTCGGCGTACAACCTGCCCGCGGCGCTGCGCCTCACCGGCCCTCTCCGGGCCGAAATCCTCGCCGCCGCACTGGGCGCGATCGTCGAGCGCCACGCGACCCTGCGCACGACGTACGGCGCGGTCCACGGCGTGCCGGTCCAGACGATCGCACCGCCGGCTCCGTTTCTCCTTCCCGAGATCGACCTCTCCGCGCTGCCCGCGCCCGAGGCCGAAGCCCGCCGGCTGGACACCGAGGAGACTCTGCGCCCGTTCGACCTCGCGCATGGACCGGTGCTGCGCCCCCTCCTTCTCCGCCTCGGGCGGGAGGACCACGCCCTCGTCTGCACGATCCATCACATCGCCACGGACGGCTGGTCCACCGGGATCTTCGCGCGCGAGATGATGGTTCTCTACGAAGCCTTCGCGCGCGGCCTCGCGTCGCCGCTGCCGCCCCTGCCCGTCCGCTACGTGGACTACGCCGTCTGGCAGCGCCGGGTGTTCCAGGGAGAGGCGCTGACCGCGGCCTTGGACTATTGGCGCGGCCAGCTCGCGGACGTGCCGGCCCTGGAGATGCCCACCGACCGGCCGCGCGCCGCGGCGCCGAACGCGGCCGGCGCTCTCGCGCCGCTCCTCGTCCCCGCCGGCCTCGCCGCCGAGCTGCACGCCCTCGGCCGCCGTGAAGGAGCGACGCTCTTCATGGTCCTGATGGCCGCCTTCCAGGCGCTCCTCTCCCGTCACACAGGGCAGACCGACGTCGCCGTGGGCACGCCGGTCGCGGGCCGCGACCGGACGGAGCTCGAAGGGCTGATCGGCTTCTTCGTGAACACCCTGGTGGTCCGCGCCGACCTCTCCGGGGCGCCGTCCTTCCCCGAGATCCTGGCGCGGGTGCGCGGCGTGGCCCTCGCCGCCTTCGCGCACCAGCAGGTCCCCTTCGAGAAGCTGGTCGGCGAGTTGAACCCGGAGCGCAACCTGGCCCAATCGCCGCTCTTCCAGGTCCTCTTCGTCTTGCAGAACGCGCCCGGCGCGGCCCTGGAGGTCCCCGGGCTCGCCGTCGCTCCGTTCCAGTCGGAAGGGACCGCGGCCAAGCTCGACCTGACGCTCTCGCTGGGCGAGATGGACGGCCGGCTCGGCGGCGGGATCGAATACCGCACCGCCCTGTTCGACGCCCCTACGATCCGCCGCCTGCTGGACCACTTCGCGATCCTTCTCGCCGGGGCCGCGGCCGATCCCGACCGGCCCCTGGCCGAGCTGCCGCTGCTCCCCGAGGCCGAGCGCCACCAGGTGCTGGCCGAGTGGAGCCGCACCGAAGCGGTGCTTCCGGAAGACGAACCGCTTTCCGTCCTCTTCGCCCGTCAGGTGGAAGCCACGCCGAACGCGCCGGCACTCGAAGACGCCGCGGGCGTTCGCCTGACCTACCGCGAGCTGGAGCGGCGGTCGGCCGAGCTGGCCCAACGCCTGCGCGAGCTGGGCGTAGGGCCGGAGGTGCCGGTGGGAATCCTCCTGGAGCGCTCCGCCGACCGGGTGGTGGCGGCGCTCGCGGTGATTCGGGCGGGCGGGGCCTACGTACCGCTCGATCCAGCGCACCCCAAGGAGCGCTTGGCGCTGATGGTGGAGGATGCGGGGGTGGGGGTGGTGATCGGCGAGGACTTCAAGGTCATCAAGGACAACGAAGACCTCTCCTCTGTGTCCTTGGAGCCTTTGACCACCGACGCCCTCGCCTACGTCATGTACACCTCCGGCTCCACCGGAACCCCCAAAGGCGTCGCCGTCGTCCACCGCGGAATCGCCCGGTTGGCGCACTGGGCGGGCGATCTCGGCATCGGTCCCGGAGACACGATCCTGCAGCTCGCCCCCTTCGCCTTCGACGCCTCCACCCTGGAGATCTGGGGTGCTCTGCTGAACGGCGCCCGCGTCGTGGTCCCGCCGCCGGGGACCCTCTCTCTGGAGGAGATCGGGGAACAGATCGAGCGCCACCAGGTCACCGTGCTCTGGCTCACCGCGGGCTTGTTCCACCAGATGGTGGAGGGCGCGCTGGAGCGGCTCGCGCCCGTCCGGCTCCTGCTGGCTGGTGGCGACGCCCTGTCGGTGCCTCACGTGGAGCGGGTGCTGGAGGCGCTTCCCGGAACGCGGCTGATCAACGGCTACGGCCCCACCGAGAACACCACCTTCACCGCCTGCCATTTGATGGATGGACCGGAGTCGTTCGCCGTCTCGGTGCCGCTGGGCCGCCCGATCCATGGCACGCGCGTGGTCGTGCTCGATCGGACTGGCCGGCCGGTTCCGGTGGGAGTCCCCGGTGAGCTGTGCACGGGCGGAGCCGGTCTCGCGCGAGGATATCTGAACCGGCCGGACCTGACCGCGGCCTCCTTCGTGCCGGACGAGCAGGGAGAGCGCCTGTACCGCGCCGGCGACCGTGTCCGATTCCTGTCGGACGGCCGCCTCGAGTTCCTCGGCCGCATCGACCAGCAGGTGAAGATCCGCGGCTTCCGCGTCGAACCGGGCGAGATCGAAACCCTGCTTTCGTCCCATCCGGCGGTGCGCGAGGCCGCCGTCGTGGTTGGGCAGGACACGGCCGGCAAGCGGCTCGTCGCCTGCGTGGTGCTGGATCCGGCATCTCCGGTCGTACCCGCGACCCTCCGCGCCTGGCTCGCCGACCGTCTCCCCGAGCCCATGGTCCCGGCGGCCTTCGTCCTCCTCGACTCCTTGCCGCTGACGCCCAACGGCAAGGTGGACCGCCGGGCCCTGGCCCGTCTCGCGCCGGAGACTGCCGGCGAGGGCGCGTGGGTGGCCCCGGGCACGGAGACCGAGGAGGTGCTCGCCGGCCTCTGGGTCGGTCTCCTGGGCGCGAGCCGCGTCGGCCGCGAGGACGACTTCTTCGCGCTCGGCGGGCATTCCCTCCTGGCCACGCAGCTCGTGTCTAGGGTGCGCGAGGTCTTCGGCGTCGAGATCCCCTTGCGCACGCTGTTCGAGGCGCCGACCCTGGCCGGTCTGGCAGCACGGATCGAGGCCGCGGGCGGCGTCGCGCGGGCGGTGAGCCCTCAGGCGCTGCCGCCGATCACGCCGGTGCCGCGCGACGTGGGGCCGCTCCCCCTGTCCTTCGCGCAGGAGCGGCTCTGGTTCCTCGACGAGCTCGATCCGGGCACGCCGACGCTCAACCTGCCGTTTTCGGCGTGGCTGCGGGAACCGCTGGACGATGGGCTGCTCGCCCGCGCGCTGAACGAGGTCGCGCGCCGCCATGAGGTGCTGCGCACCACGTTCGGGAGCGCGGACGGACAGCCGCGGCTGCGCATCGCTCCGGCGCTCGACATCCCCTTGACGGTGATCGACCTGCGCGGGCTCGACGCGGCGGCACGGCAGCGCGAGGCGTTCCGTCACGAATCCGAGGAGACGCTCCTGCCGTTCGACCTGGCGCGCGGGCCGCTGGTGCGGGCGCGCGTGGTGCGCACGGGCGACGCGGAACGGCTCTTCCTGATCACCGTGCACCACATCGCGGCGGACGGCTGGTCGCTGGG
>DATFPH010000223.1:0-21588 GCA_035264905.1 Thermoanaerobaculia bacterium | reverse complement strand
CCTCTCTTTCTGGGCTAAGTTCTCTCGAATCAAGGTTTGGCGACCCCGATTCTAGACACTCAGCGCAAAAAACGCCAGCCCGAATGCGCCTTTAAGTCATTCCTCTTCTATCACTTACAGGCTCCAGGACAGGAACTAGCTCAGGTCTCGCACCAGGAGGATCTCCCCATGCGCCGCCTCCCTGGCGAGCGCTGCTGCTGGCGAGGCCCATGAAAGGGAGATTGGGCCTGCCTTCGAGAGTCACAGGCGAGAACAGGATGTGCCCCAGGATCGCGCCGTCGCGCTCGGCCACCAGGGAGATGAGCGGATCGGCCTGCTGACGTAGCGCGTTGACCAGGTCGGCTTCCGCAGGGGTGGGAAAGGCGGCGGCGTTCACCGCGTGGATAGCTGCGCGATCCGCGTCGCGCTCGGCTCGAATCAGCATTCCGGCCTCCGGCTCATGATCCCATTTTCGTCTGGTCCGCCTCCGGCGGGAGCGACAACTGTCCGGCCGAGTCGGTGGCGAACGACAGTTGGCCCGCCTCGGCTTGCGCCAACGACAATTGTCCCACTTTGGCCACGGCCAACGAGAGCTGGCCGGGCGAGGCGCCCTGGAGGCGGGATTGGATCCCGGCGATCGCCTGGCGCGTGGCCCGGCGGAGCTCCTCGTCGCGCGGGTGGCGCTCGGCCGCTTTCTTAAGCGGCAGCACGGCCGCTGCCGAGCCGGCGCGGCCCAGCGCGGTGGCCGCGGTCACCCGGATCTCCGCTTTTTCGTGCTGGAGAGCCAGGAGCAGCGGCGGCTCGGCGGCCGGGCTTCCAGTCGCCCCCAGAGCCAGGGCCGCGGCGGCAGCCAACTCGCCCTTTTCGATCATCAACACTTTTGCCAGCACCTCTACGTCCGCAGCGTCGCTGCTGCGGCCGAGTGCCTCTAGGCAGGCATGGGCCATTTGGAGGTGGCGTCTGCGCAAAGCCTGGACGAGGAGAGCGCGCGTGCGTTCGACGGGCAGATCCCGGCCCAGGTGCGCGATGGCCTGGGCGCCGCAGGCGTCGTCTTCCTGGCTCTCGGCCAGCGCCACCAGGACGTCGCGGCTTTCAGCGCCCAGCGCCATGGCCGCCCGCAGCCGGACTTGGGCGCTCGCATCCGAGCAGGCGGCGCGGAGCGTTTCGAGGGTTCCCGGCTCCCCGGGAAACTCACGGATCAGGAAGAGCAAATTGCGGAGCCGCACTCCGGCAGTGGGATCTTCCCGGGCGTTCTCGGCCAGGCGCTGTGCGATGTCCACCTCTTCGGAGAACCGCCGGGTCAAGTCGAGAAGGAGGGGCAGAAGGGTCTCGACGTCCTTGTCGGACGTCTTGATCCGGATCTCGCCTCCGGTGATCGCCAATCGGCCCTCGGCGTTCACGCGGACCAGCAGGCGGCGCGTCTCCGCGTCGAGCAGCACGCTCAGAAGGCGCGTCGGGCCTTCGACGTAGAACGTGCTGTCGAACCGCTCGTCGCCAATCTCGACCTCCCGCGCACCGGGCGGCCTCTCCGCCTCGCGGCGGATCCTCACGCCGGAAAAGCCCGGCGGCCCCGGAACCTCGACGCGGATCTGGGGATGGAGCTTCCGGCTTCCCTCCGCGGCGTCCTCAATCCACACCGTCGTCGGCCCCGACCGTGCCTTGATCCGTAGGGAGTCTAGGAAAGGCCTCGAGGTGCTCTCCACGCGCAGGCCGCAGAGCTGCGCGGTATCCTGGAGAATCTGCAGGCGCAGGCGTTGATTCCGGTAGGTCTCCCGAATGGCGACCGACAGGCCGCCGGTCAGGAGCAACAGCCCGATCTCCCACATCCCGGTTCGCCTCAGACCAGCCGCACGACCGGCTCCTCGCTCATCAGCTCCCGCTGGGTGAGGAGGTCCCGGACGGTGGCGATCAACCAGCGCTCGGAGCTGACGCCGAACGCGATCTCGAGACGGGGGCGGCGGTCGCGCGGGGAGTGCGGCGGATCGAGATAGCCGAGGGTGGGGCTCGCCGCGTTGAGCGGCACGACGACCTGGGCTTCGCCGGAGGAGCCGCCCACCTTGTGGATGTCGCCGGCGGCGTCCCAGACGAAGCGCCGCGCGTCGCCGTCTCCATCCGAGCGCGAGACCTCGCAGATGAGCAGCTTGAAGAGACTCTCCGGCTCGCCGAGCGCGCACGTCGGGACGAGCTGCCGCTTCCACAGCTCGGGCGAGGTCGGGAACCGCGTGCCGCGGGGCACGATGACCGTGTGCTGGGCTTCGCCTGTCTTCGGATCGTGGGTGACGAACGCGTAGTCGTGCGCGATGAAGTCGAGGGCGTCCATCCGGTCGCTGGCGAAGCAGGCGGCGCCATAGGCGACCGCTTCGAAAGGCTGCCAGGCGCGGACCCGGCGCCGCTCGAAACGCTCTTCGAAAAAGGAGAAGAAGCCCGGCAGGAGCGTCGAGCCGCCCACCAGCAGCACGTCCTCGACGTCCCCCGCGGTCACCTGGCCCTGCTCCAGGACCTCCTCCAGGGAGGCGGCGAGGCTGCGATAGAACCCGTTTTCGTCGAGGATCTCCCGGAGGCGGGCGCGGCTGAGCGTGAGGAGGCTGCCGCCGGGCCGCGGCGCGCCGCGGGAGGTCAGCCCCTCCGGGCTCATCAGGAAGGCCGCCTCGTCCTCGAAGAACACGGCCTCCTTCACCCGGCAGGCTTCGGCGAGCATCAGCCGCCGCCACAGGCGGGTGACCTCGTCGTCGTCGGTGGAGAGGTCCTGTCCCGTCTGACGGCAGACGTCGTCCAGCACCCAGCCGTCGACAGCGTTGCCGCCGAGGGGACGCCCCCGCTTGGACAGCACGGTCGCCTGGCCGCTGGCGGCTCCCTGCGGCGACAGGCGGACGAGTACGACGTGCATCGTGCCGCCCCCCACGTCGACGACGAGGACCGTCCGGGAATGGCTGAGGCTGATCCCGTAGCCGAGCGCCGCCGCCACCGGCTCGTCGACAAAGCGGACCCGCCGCACCCCCAGCTTTTGCAGCCCCTGCTGCACTTCCGCGCGGTAGGTCTCGAACGCTGTCACCGGTGACGTGACGACCAAGTCGCGCACCCGCTGCCCCGTCTCCCGCTTGATCTCGCGCAGCAGCTCGCGGAGGAACGCGTGGGCGGCGTCGCGGGCGGTGAGGCTCTCCCGTCCCACCCGCGCCAACGGCCGCAGCGCCTCGCCGCTCAGGCCGGGCTTGAACGTGGGCACGAACGAGGGATGGACCACGCCGTCGTTGCGTTCGAGAGCCGGCCGTCCGATCAGAGCCCGTCGGCCGATGAAGAACCGCCGCGCCAGCGGAGGCCAGCTCCCCAGGCGGTCGAGCGCCCCGGGCTGTTCGATGAAATGGACGGCCGACGGCACCAGGCGCGGCGCTTCCAGCGGGTCTTTGGCGTCGAGTTTCCGGCAGACGGCGGGCAGCTCGATGAGGCGGGGCTTGTCGAGAGTCTCATCCCAGCACGCCACGCCGCAGTTCGTCGTCCCCAGGTCGAGCGCCCAGCTGGTCATTGGGGGGCGATTATAGTTGGGGCGAGCGTGAGAGGGTGCCTGCCTTGACGTGCGCCTCAGGGAGCCGGCGGGCATTTCAGATCCGGGCCGGGCCCACCCTCGTAGGGGCCTCTCCCTCAAAGCTGGAGCCATTTTCGGCGCGCTCGCCGCGGCTGTCAACGAGGACGACATCCTGAGGGAGTGCCAGCGAACGAAAAGATCGCAGCAGCAGCGCAGTCCGAGACGCCCCTCTTCGCTCTAGAATTGGCGTGGCCTGGATGAGAACAGCACAATGACCTGGATGCAGGTGTACTCTCCCGTCAACGGCAGTCTTCTCGCGTCGGCGCTCGTTGCCGCCATTCCCGTCGTCGTCCTCCTCGGGCTCCTCGCCTTCTTCCACGTCCGGGCGCACTGGGCCGCGCTCCTGGGGCTCGCCACGGCGCTTGCGATCGCCATCCTGGTCTATGGCATGCCGGCGCAGCTCGCGCTCGCCGCCGCCGCCGACGGCGCCGCCTTCGGCCTCCTGCCGATCGGCTGGATCATCCTCGGGGCGATCTTCGTCTACGACGTCACCGTCAAGTCGGGCGATTTCGAGGTCCTCAAAACGACGATCGCGGGCCTCGCGAGCGACCGGCGCATCCAACTGCTGCTGATCGGCTTCAGCTTCGGCGCCTTCATCGAGGGCGCAGCCGGCTTCGGCACGCCGGTCGCCATCTGCGGCGCGATGCTCATCGGGCTCGGCTTCAAGCCTCTCCAGGCGGCGGGGCTCGCTCTCCTCGGCAACACGGCGCCGGTCGCCTACGGCGCGCTCGGCACCCCGATCATCACTCTCGCCAAGGTCACCGGGCTCCCGGAAGGGGCGCTCTCCGCCATGGCCGGGCGGCAGCTTCCCTTTTTCTCGGTTCTCATCCCTTTCTGGATGATCTGGGCGATGGCCGGACGGAAGTCGATGCGCGAGGTGTGGCCCGCCTGCCTTACGGCCGGCGTCTCCTTCGCCGTCACCCAGTTCTTCGTCAGCAACTATTTCGGCCCCTCGCTGGTCGACATCGCGGGCTCGATCGTCTCCATCCTCTCGCTGCTCGTCCTCCTTCGCTTCTGGCGGCCGAAGACGACGTGGAGCTTCGCGCACGAGTCGGCCGAAGAGCGTGCGGCCGAAGCGGCGGCGCGGCCCGAGCACAGCCCGAAGACGGCGCTCAAAGCCCTCGTGCCCTGGATCCTCCTCTGCGTCTTCGTCTTCCTCTGGGGCTACCCGGCGTCCAAGAGCTTCTTGAACGGCGGCGCCGAAGGGCACGAGAACCTCCTGCACGGGATCTCGGTCCTCAACATTCCCGTCCCCGCGCTCGACCAAGCGGTCGTGAGGATGCCGCCGGTGGTCCAGGAGCCGACGCCGGAAGCCGCGGTCTACACCTTCAACTGGCTCTCCGCCACGGGGACGAGCCTCCTGCTGACCGGAATCGTGAGCGGTCTCCTTCTCGGGTTCTCGCCCGCCGAGCTGGGGAAGATCCTGGGAAGGACGCTCTCGCGGGTGAAGTGGTCGCTCTTGACGGTCGCCGCGATGCTGGCCCTGGGATTCTCGACCCGCTATGCCGGCCTGGACGCGACGATGGGGCTCGCCTTTGCGTCGACCGGGGTGCTGTTCCCCTTTTTCTCGCCGCTCCTGGGCTGGCTCGGGGTGGCGCTCACCGGGAGCGACACCTCGTCGAATGTCCTCTTCGGGGGGCTTCAGCGGATCAGCGCCGAGCGGCTGGGATTGAGCCCCATCCTGGCCTGTGCCGCCAACAGCAGCGGCGGCGTCATGGGGAAGATGATCGATGCCCAGAGCATCGTCGTGGCAGGCGTCGCCACCGGCCAGCAGGGCAACGAGGGCGAGATCCTGCGCTACGTTTTCTGGCACAGCATCGCGCTCGCCTCCCTGGTCGGCGTCCTCGTCTTCCTTCAGGCCTATGTCTTCCCGTGGATGATCCCGGCGCTGCCGGCGCCATAAATGCGGCGAAGGACTTCAATCAGAGGGGGTTTCAACTCACCCGATCGAGGTGAGGGCAGGGATTGGCATCGCCAGGCAATGGCTGCAACCGGCGTCCCCTTGCCGGGCGGATGCCGGTTGCAGCGGGCCGGAGGCGCACCGCGCCTCCTCTGACTCCTCTCAGAATCGGCGCCCGATCGAGAGGAACGGCTCATCGTAGCGGCGAGCGGAGACGCCCCAGACCCACTGGTTGTAGCCGAGCTCCACGTTGGTCTTGCCGCTCCGACCGAGAGGCGCGATGAAGGAGATGCCGAGCTTGGCCATACTCGCATCGTTGAAGTTGGTGGTGCTGCCGCTGCCGAAGCGATCGTTGGGCTGCCGCGGGGACTCATTGCCCAGGCTGCGCACGAAGACCAGGCTGCCCTTGACGGCGGCGTCCAGGACAGGCAGTGGATATCCGACCTCGGCGTACACTGGAATCTGATCGGCCGGAGCGCCTTCACGCCAGGTGTAGCCCGTCTCGAAGTTCATCCAACCGCGCCCCTCCCGGTACGAATGGCTGAGCAGGTAGGTCAACGAGTAATCGTGCTTGAGCAGCCCCCGCCATTCGGGGCTGACGCCGCGCCGCCGTCCCTGGGAATCGAAGAGAGCGCGGTTGTACGCGCCGGGCAGATCGTAGAAGTAGGGGGTGCGCACCGTCGCGCTGAGCGCCATGGGCCAGCTCCCCTGCGCCACGGCATACTTGAAACCGAACCAGGCGTCCGACAGACCGGTGTTCCTCTCCAGGTCGGAGTGCGGTCCCTCGAAACCGTCGAGGTAGGTGATCAGGAAGCGCGTCGACAGGCGCGGCAGCAAGCCGACCTCGCCGGACAGATAGGCATAGCGGAAATCGTGGTAGCTGATCTGGCCCGCACCGTTCCTGTTGTCAAACGTCTCGCCGTCCACGTTCCAGGAGCTGCCGGCGGTCTTGCGGCTCGCGCCGAGCTGGACGTCCCCCGCCCCTGGCGACGGCACCCAGGCGCCACCGCAGAGTCCCGTCGCAGGGACCAGGAGCATCGTGAGAAGGGAAAGGAAGCCTGCCTTTTTCATGCTTTTCTCCTCCGGGAATTACTTCCCGTTCTTAGGGTAAGTGACCGGGACCTCGACACTGATCCTGCTTCGCCTGTAATGCTACACGGAACGGCAGCCAAAGGCGCCACTCAACGAGAAGAGGCCAAAGCAAGCGCACGAAATCGTTTGCCCCACTGTCACGGAGGTATGATGATGAGGATGACCGGCTCCTTCGCTTTGTCCCTGTTTTGCCTGCTGCTGCCCTCGGCTGAGGCAGTGGAGGTCACCGCCGAACCCGCGCATCACCTGGCTCTCGCCAACGAACAGGTCCGCGTCTTCCAGGTCGAGGTGGCGCCGCACGCCTCCACGCTGCTGCACCACCACGAGCACGACTATCTCTTCGTCACGCTGGGAGAGGCCCACGTCTCGAACGAGGTGCTCGGCAAGCCACCGGTCGAGCTGAAGCTCTCGGACGGCGAGACCCGTTTCACGCCCGGCGACTTCGCGCACGTGGCCAGGAACCTCGCCGACCAGCCGTTCCGCAATGTCACCATCGAGCTGATGCAGGATGAAAAGCTTCGCGAGGCGCCGTCTCCCTGGCCGCAGGGGGCCGGCGACCAGGAGCTTCCGGGTGTACGGATCAAGGAGCTCTTCGTCCGCGACGGTGCCCGCGTCTCGGCCGTCGAGCTCCAACCGGGAGCCACGGTGCCCAGCCACCATCATGACGGCCCGCATCTGCTGGTGGCTGTGACCGATCTCGAGATTCGCAGCGATGTCGAGGGGCAGGGGCCGATGCCCGGCAAATTCAAATCCGGGGACGTCAAATGGCTGCCCGGCGGCTACACCCACACGCTGACGAACACGGGCAAGAACCCGGTGCGGTTTGTGACCGTGGAATTCAAGTAGGCGAGGCCTCAAACAGCACCGCGGTCGCAACCAGCAATGTGCAGGACTTCAACGAGTCGCCAAAAGAGCCTGAGGCGTGCATGATCCAGGGCATCGACAACATCCAGACAGCCGAGGTTTCCCTTCCCTCGCAGGACCTCGCGGCCGATCTGGACTTCTACACTCGGGAGTTGGGATTCCGGCTGGACATGATCTTCCCGTCCGACGATCCGGGTGTGGCCGTCTTGTCCGGGCATGGGCTGCGCCTCCGCTTGGAGCGTGGCGCTCCTGATCCAATACTGCGGGGCGCAGCCGTCGCGCCGGGTGTTCTTCGGCTGTTGTGCCGCGATCCCGATGCCTTTGCCGAGGGCCGGCGGGAGCTGACGGCTCCCAACGGTGTGCGCATTCAGATCGTCGACGCCCGTCCGCGGCTGGAGACGCCTTCGACGCAGCATGCGTTTGTCGTGCGCCGCCTGAAGGACAACAGCCCCTGGGTGATCGGTCGCGCGGGCATGCGCTATCGGGATTTGATCCCTGGCCGGCTCGGCGGCAGCATCATCGCGTCGCACATCCGCATTCCCGACGCAGGGCCCGTTCCGGACATGGTTCACTATCACACGGTGGGTTTTCAGTTGATCTTCTGCTATCACGGCTGGGTCCGGCTGGTGTACGAGGATCAAGGGCCGCCGTTTGACTTGAAGGCGGGCGATTGCGTCATTCAGCCGCCGCAAATTCGTCACCGGGTGCTCGAGGCGTCTGAAAATCTCCAGGTGGTCGAGATCGGCGTACCGGCCGAGCACATCACCACCGTGGATCACGAGATGGAGCTGCCCACGCCGTTTCTCCGCTCCGACCGGGGTTTTGGCGGACAGAGATTCTGCCGGAGCGAGGTGGAGAAGGCCGTCTGGACGCCCTGGAGACTGAACGGATTTGAGGCTCGGGAGACGGGCATCGGCGCGGCGACCGCGGGCGTGGCGTCCGTCCAGGTGGCCCGTCCTGTCGGCCGCAGCCCCGATCAGCACGACCAGGTGACCAGTCACACATCAGATATTTTGTTTACGTTCGTCCTGTCGGGCACCGTGACGCTGCGCGGAGAGGGACAGGGGGCCCACGCGCTCAGCGAGGGCGACGCCTATGTCATTCCGCCTCACCTGAAGACGGCGTTGACGGACTGCTCCGAGAATTTGCAGCTGCTGGAGGTTTCGTTGCCGGCTCATTTTGAGACCCACGTGCACCAGGGCGAGCACCTGTCTTGAGGCCGGCCGACAAGCGATAGCCGATCGCCAGCAGCAGGAGCCACGGGCCGCCGGCAATCAGCGTGGACCGCAGACCGGGAACCCACCAGGTGGACAGCAGAGTCGCGGCGACCAGGGCGGCACCCGCGTAGGAGCCCAGCGGAACGGTTGCGCCGGCGGCGGATGCGCGATACGCGATGTGCGTCACGAAGATCATCAGCCAGACGAACAGAGCGCCAAAGAGCGCGATGCCAAAGAACCACACGTAGGCGGAGTCGGGCCAGAGCGCCCGGACCAGCACGGCTCCTCCGAGGCCGAGGCTCGACACGAGCAGAGCGTTGACCGGCGCGCCGCGCCCGGTCACGGCGCCGAGCGCCGGGGACACGAATCCGGCGCGCGCCAGCGAGAACAGCGTCCGTGTGATCAGGTAGAGGTTCGCGTTGGAGCTCGAGAGCGCGGCGCTCAGCACGACAAAGTTCATCACGCCCGCGGCGCCGGGAATGCCGAGCTCCTTCAGCACGCTCACGAAGGGGCTTTCGCCGACGCCCAACTGGTTCCACGGCGTCAGGGCCACCAGCAGAGTGATCGTCACGATGTAGATCGCCGACAGGCCGAGGACCATGCGCCGCATGGCTGCCGGAATCGTGCGGGCCGGATCGGTCGCTTCGCCCGAGGTGACGCCGACGATCTCGACGCCGATGAACGAGTAGATGACGAAACAGCAGCCGAGCCAGACCCCTTTGAGACCGAACGGCAGGAAGCCGCCCTGTCCGGTGAGATTCCTGAGGCCGATCGCGGGCTCGCCGGTCAGGCCGAACAGGACCAGCACGGCGAGACCGACAAACAGCGCCACCGCGACGACTTTGATCAGGACGAGCCAGGACTCGATCGTGCCCAAGCGGCCGACCGCGCGCGAGTTGACGTACATGAGCACGACGGAGAAGGCGAGCACCCAGACGGCCCCGGGCACCCCCGGAAACCAGTAGCCCATGTAGATCGATGCGGCGACCAGCTGCGCGCCGGTCGCGATCACCTGCATCAGCCAATAGCTCACGCGCACCGCGTAGCCGGCGAAAGGCGAGATGTACATCCCGGCGTAGACGCCGAAGGCTCCCGCCGTTGGATGGGCCACCGCCATCTCGGTCAGCGCGCGTCCGAGGAGCAGCGAGATGCCGGCTACGACCACATAGGACAGGATGACGGCCGGCCCGGCCACGTTGACCGCCAGGCCGCTGGCGAGAAACAGGCCCGTCCCGATCGCGCCGCCGAGCGCCATCGCCATCTGCTGGGCGGCCGAGAGCTGGCGTGCGAGCACCTGCTCGTTGCGAACCGCGGGATGCTGATCGGGCGAGGTCATGTCACCGACTGGCATATCATCGATGCCCCCTCCCGCGTCAAGCTCACGCAGGGACACGGCGGGCCGCCCCGCTCCGTGAGGTGGTGGGGCGGCCCGGCTCATCCCTCCAGCGCTGCGTACAGCCAGCAAGACCCTGAATCATGGATTCGGTCTACCGCGGCACGAGGTGCGTGTCCCCTTCTTTCTCGCACAGGCACCAGAGATCTATAGAGGCAGGTCCTGACACAGGTTGGCGGGGAAGCCCAGGGTGCGCAAGCTACGGGTCCTCGCTCGCCTCCGCGGTGGGGCCTCCCCGCCCCGCCGGCTCGCAAGACCGCCGAGCTGCCGAAGTGGTCCCGCCTCGATCTCCGTCCGAGATGCGTGCCTTTGTCCAGGCGTCGAAAAAAGGTCCAGCTCGCCCCCGGGCGACGAGTCGACGAGCCGGGGGCCGCCCGCGACGTTCGACTCGTCAGGAGGTCGCCATGCTCACGTCCAGAAGCACCGTTGCCGGAATCCTGGTCGTCCTGATCCTGCTGGCGTTGACCGCCCTCTCTTCGGCGGCTGGCGCGAGCGCCTTCTCCACCGGACCGTCGGCGTTCTGCCATGTCACCGACGGAGCCTTCACCGACTGCCACCCAGGGGGTGGGGCCGAGGAGTGGTCGGACATCAGCTACCTCTCCGGTCTGGGGACCAGCGCGGGAGCCATCGTCTATACCGACCAGAGCGTCACGCCACCCCGGCTGCTCCTGATGTACGACCTGCTCCTGCACCAGCAGCCGCTCGCGCCGAGCGCGTTCTTCGAGATCACCTTCAACGTGGTGGAGGACGGCGAATTCGAGCAGTATGGGGTGCGCTGCTTCGGGAACAACACCTTCCAGGTGTTCGAGGACGGCGAGGACATCACTCCCGAGGCCACGACGGTCGACTGCGCGGTGGGGTTCAACGGCCATAACGTCCAGGTGGAGCTGGAGATCGATACGCTGGTCACCTACTCGCCGGACATTCCACTGTTCTGGTCGACCTTCGCGCCGCCGGGCTGCCGGTCGAACGAGCCGGGGTGCAAGCCCTGTCCGCCGAACGAGCCGGGGTGCCGCCCGGCAGGGGCGCCGGCCGCTCTGGTCCAGACCTCGGCCACCGTGGTCATCGCCTCCTCGGACGGCACCACCCAGGTGGTCGGCCTGCCGGTGGGCGCCATCACCCCGGCGAGCCTCTGTGACAAGCCGGCCGGCACCGGCGCCCTGGTCGACCTGCTCGGCCTTTTCGCCGGCGGCAGCCACGGGCAGCTGGTCAGCCGGACGGCCCACGACGCGCGCCTGGCACTCGAAAGCCTGGCCAGCTTCGGAGTGATCGCCGAGGATCAGATCGGTAAGCTCCAGGGCTGCGTGGTCTCGACCCTCGGGCGGCAACGGTAGGCGGTGAGGCCGCTCCACGGAAACCGCCCGCAGGGCTTCGCCTCCGGCCAGAGCTCGTCGAGGTCTCCGCGGGATGCTGATCGGTCGAGGTCATGCCCCTTGCCGTGTCAAGCTCACGGTCCCGTCCGGCTCCTCCAGGGTCATGGAGACGGCTCGGCCGTCCTTGAAGAGAAAGGTGATCGATCCCGTCTCGCCGCTGCGCTGGCGGAAGCGCGTCGGCGAGATGGCGGCGGCGACGGATGATTCATCCGGGAAGGTCACCCGGAGGAAGCCCCTGACGACGTCCGTTTTGATGATCAGCCCGTCCTTGGACGTCCAGGTGCCCGCGAGCCGTTCGAGCTCCTCGGGCTTCAGCCGCACCTCGGGTTCGAGGCTCAGGAGGAAGTCGGGCCTCTGCATACGGGCCACGCAGGAGGTGTCCAGCGACTCGGCGGAGCCCGCCGCGATGAACGCCGAGACCATCTGCGATTCGCACTCCAGGCCCTTCATGCCGTCAAACCCATGGCCGCCATCAGGGACCACCACATGCCGGCTCCGCTTCAACGTCCGGGCCACCCGCTCGGCCGAAGACGGTGGAGTTGCGGGGTCGGCCCCGCCCGAGATCAGCAGGGCTGGAATGTCGGACGTGACGGGGACACGGAAGTCCGGGCCGAGCTTCGGTGCCGGCCAGCCTGCGCACGCCGCCAGCTGCTTGCGCACGCGCAGATCGCCGAGGAACGTGCCGGCCACGGCCGCGGGGATCTCCTCGTCGCGGACGAAGGCGAGGTCCTCGGAGCAGGTGATCGAGAGGTAATAGCCTTCGGTGGAAAAGGCTTGGCTCCCGCTGATGATCTGGGCGAATTCGGCCAAAGGCTGCCAGTCGCCGTTCGCTGCGAGATGGAGGTGAAGCGGGGTGATCGAGATCCAGCTGTTGTAGTAGAGCATCCGCCGCAGCACCAGCCCGAGACCGTTCTTCGACAGGGTGAAATCGATCGGCTGGCCGGTTGCGGCGTCGATCACCTGGACCTTCACCGGCTCCTTTTCGACCTGGCGGAACACGGCGGCCGTCTCCTCCCGGAGCTTCGGGAAAGCCTTCCGGCACGCCGGGTCCCCTTCGCACTCGGCGATCAGGCCGTCCAGACCCTGCTGGGAGTAGCGGGCGGCGACCAGGGGGAACGCCTCGTCGAGGGGGAGCACGCTGCCCAGGATCGCCGTCCGGACGCTCCCCGGATGACGGCGCATGTAGACCTGGACGGTCCGCGTACCGTAGGAGGTCCCCATCACGTTGACCTTCCCGTAGCCCAGGGCGGTGCGGACCTCCTCGGCGTCGTCCACCACGTTGTCGGTCGAGTACTGGGTGAGGTCGACCGTCTTCTGGAGCCGGTCGCGGCAGGCGCGGACCTTGGCGGCGGGCATGTAGTCCTCCAGGAATCCCTGGATGCTGCCGGTCCCATGGAGCTCGTCACACGCCAGGGCCGCCGACCGGCCGGTCCCCCGGGAGTCGATCAACAGGAAGTCGCGGGTCTTCCGCAGCTCCGGCGTGGTCGTGGCAAACCCGACCGCCTCGTCGATCGACGACGCTCCGGGGCCGCCGGCGAAGTAGACGAGCGGATCGAGCAGCCGCTGCGGCCCGGTCGCCGGGAGGACCACGACCTGGAGGGGGATCGTGCGCCCGCTCTGTGCGGCGCGGTTCTCGAAGACCTCGTAGACGCCGCACCGGGCGTCCGGCGGCAGACCGGGGATGGCGCAGGGCTTCAGCTCCAACTGCGGGGCAGGCGTGGCGGCCGATGCGAGTCCAGAGACAGGAAGACAGGCGAAGGTGAGGAGAAAGATCGATGTGCGTCGCATGGGAGGACATGCGCTGTTCGCGCGTAAGAGTTCCGCCAGCACTTGAGATCGATCCTCATCTGTGGTGGCCTGAGCGCCCGCGGCCGTTTAAGGGCCGACTGGGCGAGCTGGTGGTAGGATGGTGCAGGGAGGTCACCATGGTGAAGGTACCATTGCTCTCTCAGGTTCGATGGGGAGCCGCCCTGCTGGTGTCTGTCGTGCTGTGCGGGCGCCTCGACGCACAGATACCTCCGATCGAGATCACCGCCATTCCGACATATGGCAGCGCGGAGAACCTGCACGGGCGCGCCAGCAACGTCGATCCGGCTGCCTATCATGTGGCGATGTATCTCTTCCTCGAGGGCTTGGGCTGGTACGTGAAACCGACCTTTGCGGCGCCGTGCACCTCGCTCGCTCCCAATGGCAATTTTGAGGTCGATGTAACCACCGGAGGCGTCGACAACCTGGCTCATCGGTATGCTGTGTTTCTTGTTCCCATAGGCGATGCCTGCCCACTGGTCAGCGGCGCAGCGTTTTTGCCGGATGAGTTGCTTGGCCGCGCCTCGGACCTCGTCGAGCGGACCCCGTTCACTGTGCAGTTCTCCGGCTACACATGGGTCCAGCGCAACTCGCCTTACCCCGGTGGTCCCGCATCGAACTGTTTCTCTCCCGACCACACCTTTGTGGACGGTCAAGGACAGCTCCATCTCACGCTCGCGGCGAGCTCATGCGGTGGCGAGGTCTGGCTGGCGCGGAGTCTCGGGTACGGCGAGTACCGGATCCATACCATCGGGAGGGTTGACAATTTCGACCCACAGACCGTTTTTGGCATGTTCACGTGGGACCCGGATTCCCAGCCGTCCCAGCGGGAGATGGACATCGAGCTGAGCCGGTGGGGCGTTGCCGGCGACCCGCTCAATGCGCAGTTCGTCGTGCAGCCATTCGATCAGAGCGGCCATCGGGACCGCTTTCCGGTGACGCTCACCGACGGCACCAGTCAACTGACGTTCCTGATGCGGTGGGCGCCGTGGGCGGTGACGTTCTCGGTCTACCATGGCCGCCACTTCGGGGTTCCGCCGCCGGCCGATCTCATCCACGAGAAGGTGTTCACGAGCGGCGTGCCGGAGCCCGGCCGCGAGCGTTTTCGGTTCAACCTCTGGCGGTTCTGCGGAAGCTCCTGCACGCTCACCCAGGACCAGGAGGCCGTGGTGACGTATTTCGGTTTCGTCCCCGCCCCCTTGGACTTCCATACCGTGCAACCCTGCCGGCTTGTGGATACCCGGCTCGTCGTCAGCCGTTCCGGCGGCCCCGCCTTGGCCGCGGGAGCCATCCGGCTCTTCCGGGTGACCGGCGCCTGCGACATCCCTCCGACGGCGCGAGCGCTCTCGCTCAACGTCACCGTGACCCAACCGGACGCCGCCGGGCATCTTCGGGTCTATCCGGCTGGGAGCGCCGTCCCCTTGGCTTCAACGATCAACTACTCGGTGGGGCAGACTCGTGCGAACAACGCCATCGCGCAGGTAGGGAATTCGGAACAGGTGGCGGTGTTCTGCGGTCAACCGGCCGGAAACGTCCATCTGATCGTGGACGTCAATGGTTACTTCGAATGAAGCGATGCGGGGTGTGGCCACGGAAAGCCCCCGAAGCGCTTCGTCCCAGGCCACACCTCATATCCAGTTGAGACCGTCGTTGGAGAAGATCGGATCGCGTTGGCGATGGACTGCTTCTCCTTGACTGCGCATGGCGGCAGTCAGGTGGCGCGTTGATACCAGGTCTCCAGGCGTTCCAGCCAACCTCGGAAATGCGGACACTGTGCGCGGATCGCTTCGAGTCCGATCTCCAGAACGGCGAGGGTTCCCATCAACGGTTTTTCATATCCCGGCACGAGAGCTTGCACCCGCTTTGAGGGGGCCGTCTGAGGAGAATCATCAATTTCTTCCGGTGTCTCAAACGCGTTCCGAATCTGCTGGAATCGAGGAGCAAGGTCCGGGCGGCCGATCCCTTGAGCGAAGCGCACGCAGTCGCTGAACAGCAAGGCCTCGAATTCGTGCATCATGACGTAGGGAAGGAAACGCCTGGCATCGAAGCCCTTACCCATCGCATCGCAGATCTCCGCGAGCAGAGCATCTTGGATCGTGGGTGCTTTCTGGAAAAACGGAAGCACCCCCGCCTTGTTCCGGCCGGGCCACGCTCTTTCGCCAGTTTGTGGCAGTGCATAGTAGTCCACCATGGTGCCGGCGAAGCACTGCGGGTCCTCTTTGAGGTGAGTCACGATGTCCTGCTTGACCGTGCTCCAGGGCCGGATACCCCCCCGCCGATCCCGCTGACGGGCATTCCCCATGAGTCGCGCGCTGACTCGGAAGTAACCGCGCGAGTAAAGATGAGGTCCCAAGACCTCGTTGACGAAAGTCTCTTCCGTTTCACCTTCCACGTGGATGAGGAGTCTGGCCACTCGATCACTCTCCGGCCGGGCGTCCACCCAGCTCGTTTTTCTCCCAGAGCTGACCGAGGCTGTACCGCTCCAACCAGGTCTCCAATCGAGCCGACTCCAACCGAGTGAGCTGCGTGCTCCCGTCGACGCGGTCGGCAACCAGCACATCCTCCGGCTGAAAGTGATCCAGAAGCAGAGGCGACTGGGTCGACAGGATGACCTGAGTTCCGATAGACGCCTGTTTCACCAGCGAAGCGAGGAGAGTGATCGCGTAGGGGTGTAGGCCGAGCTCCGGCTCATCGACCAGAATCACCGAGGGTCGTAAGGACTGTGGCTGCAGGAACAATGTCGCCAACCCGATGAAGCGCAGGGTGCCGTCCGAGAGAGATGACGCAGCAAAATAAGCCTCTGTGCCTTTGTGCCGCCACTCCAGCCTTATCTTTCCCGGGTTCAGCTTCTGAGGCCGCAAGTGGAAATCGTCAAAAAACGGTGCCACGCGCTGTACGGCACGGCGAATCAGGCTGTAGGACTCCGCATGCTTCTCCCTCAGAAAGTAGAGGAAGGCGGCGAGATTCGATCCGTCGGGGCGCAGATAGTCGTTATCGTTCAAGTCCGCCGTCATCTTCATCGGTGAGGTCGCGCTGGTGTCATGAAAGTGGTACAGCCGCCAGCGGTCGAGATGGTCACGAACATACTTTCCAACCTTCGAGCGGAGGTTCGGATCACTGATGCCGGCTTCGAGGCCTTTCGCCAAGAGTCCTTCCGAGAAAGGCCGGTCAGGATACCTCTCCTTGTCCCAAAAATAGACGAATTCCGATTTTTGGTAAAGCTGATCATCCGCCGTAGCACCCAATACGATCTCGTATTGGTTCCTTCCCCCTTGAAAAGAAATGTGAACTTCTAGCTGGGGCGTCACCTTGGAGCCAAAGTGCAGGACCTTGTCTGCGCCTCCGGCCTTGCTGACGTAGTCGTGCAGGTGTCCCTCGCGGATGGCATGCAGGAAAGAGAAGACGCCGATGAAGTTGGATTTTCCCGAGCCGTTCGGGCCGACCACCAGGTTGATCGCGCCGAGCGCCAGCTTCTCGATGGACGCGATGCTCTTGAACCCGCGAATCGTGATGGTGTCGAGCTCAGGCCTGGGGCGACTCGGAATCAACATGACCCGATCTTATACCGCCTGCGCTCACTCAGCCCCCTCCGCGCTCCAAGTAAACCGCCCATACGGCTTCGCCTCCGGCCAGAGCTCGTCGAGAGAGCCCGCCTCGTAGAGCCTGCCCCCCTTCATGACCCAGCGCAGGCTCGTGGTGTTGTGGATGTCGTCCAGCGGGTTCTTTTCCAGGATCAGCAGGTCGGCGAGCTTGCCCGCGGTGAGGGAGCCGAGGTCGCGCTCGACGCCGAGGAAGCGCGCGCCCTGCAGGCTCGCGAGCTCCAGGGCGCCGTGCGGGCCGAGGGCGGTGGCGGCCATCCAGATCTCCCAGTGGGAGCCGAGGCCGTGCATCTCGCCGTGGGAGCCGATGGCGCCGCCTCCTCCCGCCGCGAGCACGTCGGCCAGCCCCTCGGCGACCAAGGGATAGCCATAGGCCGTCTCCGGCCGAACCGCCTGTCTGTGGAGACGGGGCAGGAGATAGGACGGTGGCAGGAAGCGCCGGAGCTTGGACTCTCCTCCGGGCTGACCCGGGAGAGAAAGAGCTCCTTGCTTTCGGGGCCGGGGCCGCTCACCTGGAAGGTCGGCGAGTAGAAGAAGCCGGCCTGGCCGAAGAAGCGCGCCACGTCTCCGTACATCGGCGCGAAGCCGAGCGCGTGCTCGAAGCCGGTGCCGCCGTCCATGACGCGGGTGAGGTTCTCCTTATAGCTCGAAGCCTCGCTGGTGACCCGCACGCCGGCCTCGCGCGCCGCCTCGTACAGCCACTGCCGCTGCGGGCGCCGGGGCTGCAGGTACTCCTTGATCGTCGGCGCCCCCCAACCGGCGAGCCTCTGCACGCGGCCCCGCGCCTCGGAGGGGTCCCGGACCTCCATCCAGTTCGGGCCGTCGTTGGAGAACAGCGGATCGCCGCTGCTGAAGAGGCGCGGCCCGGCCATCCCTCCGGTCTCGACCGTCTCGGCGGCGGAGAACGCATTCTGAGAGCCGGCATCCGGATCGAAGGTGGTCGTCACTCCATGGGCGAGGTACGCGGCCGCTTCGTAGTTGTGCCAGGGGATGATCTCGGCCTGCCCGTCGCTGTGGTGGGCGTGCATGTCGACGAAGCCGGGGAGGATCGTGGTGCCCGCGGCGTCGATCACCCGGTCCACGCCGCGGACGTCGCAGTCGCCGACGCAGGCGATGCGGCCGCGCCGCACGACCACGGTGCCGCGCTCGAGGACCTTGCGGCCGTCCAGGGTGATGAGCCGCGCTCCGGTGAGAGCCAGGCTTCCGGAAGGGATGGCGCGCGGGCGCTCCAGCCGCACCTCGCGAGCGGTCAGTCGGCAATCCGCGGGCCCCTGGCAGAGGTAATAGTGGTCGCCATCGCCGATGCCCAGGGTGTCGGCGCCGATCCAGCGCGGGAAGAGTCCGCCGTCGGTGGTGAGCCGCCGGCTGGCGAAGCCCTCGGCGCGCGGGTCCAGGAGCGGCGGCTTGCCATCCGTCCCGGGTTGGGGGAAGGGATGAACGAAGACCTCGTCTCCCGCTTCCCAGGCGATCCAATGGCCATCGGGAGAGGGCGTGGCCTCGTCGGTGTCCTGGAACGACGCGTGGACCCTCCGGTCGCCGCCGTTGTGATCCACTGAAACGAGGTCGGTCACGAAGTCGCCGTCCTGCTCACGGTGCTCGGGGAAGAAAATCCTGCCGCCGGGGCCAAACGAGGGCCAGGCGATCTCCCGCCGGTTGGAGTAGGGCTCGAAGGCGTACCGGGGCCGGCTGACCCTCGTCAACGTCCGCGGCTCTCCTCCTCCGGAAGGAAGCGTGGCGATCTCGTACCAGGGGTTGTCGGCCCATGTGAAGCCGGGAGCATAGACGCCGGGACCGCGCACGATCAGGAGCTCGCGGCCGTCGAGGCTCCAGACCGGGTGCAGGTACTCGCCCGCGGCGCGCGTGAGGCGGACCGGCTCTCCGCCATCCACCGGAGCTTTCCAGACGTGCCCGCGGCCGGGATCGTCCCAGGTGGTGAAGGCGACCCAGCGGCCGGTTGTCGTACTCCATGGTGAGATCGGTCTCGATGGGGTCCATCACCACCCGCTCGTCTCCCGTCTCCAGGTCGCGCACCCGGAGGACGGTGCGGGCGGCATAGGTATCGCCGCGCCAGGTGGTGGTGCCCCCCGGACACGCGGCGGGCGAAGGCGAGCCGGCGGCCATCCGGGGAAATCTGGGGCGCCAGGGCGCCGCCGGGGAGCGCGGCCACGGGGACGTCCTCCGCCTTGCCCGTTGCAAGGTCGAGACGGCGGAGCGTCCGGCCGTCCGCCAGGTCGCCGCGGATCTCATTGCTGTCTCCGATCGGCCGGAGGGCGTAGAAGTAGAGGAAGCGGCCGTCGCGCGAGGGGGAGGGCCACTGCGCCAGCTCTTCCACCAGCCGCTCCTCTGTCTTGCCCTCGGGGGCGTCGAGGGAGATCCGGTACAGGCCGTCCCAGCGCCGGGCGAAGAGGTGCTTCCCGTCGGGGCTCCAGGCCGGCTGCAGGAGCCGGTACCTGGGATCGGTCGGGATCTTGAGGGGGGCCGAGCCGTCCGCGTTCATGACCCAGAGGTGGGGATGCCGCCGCGGTCGGAGACGAAGGCGATACGCCCGCCGTCCGGGGAGAAGCGGGGGTGGATGTTCAGCGCCACCCCGCTCGCCTGGGTCAGGCACTCGGCCTCGCCTCCCGCGCTCCCTTGAACGGACAGCCGGTAGATATGGCCCAGGAGGTCGAAGACGATCCACTTCCCGTCGGGCGAGAGGTCGAGAGACATCCAGGTCCCCTCGCGTCGATCTCCCGGACCTCGCCCCGGGGCAGGGTCACATCCCAGGGAGTCTCGGCCATGGCCGGAACGGCGGCGGCGACAAGCGCGGCAAGAGCCAGGGCCTTGATGGTCATCTGCGGAGCCTCCTCTCGAAGAGAACGGGTCTCGTCCCTCCTCTTACGCAGGAGCGCCGCTTTGGTTCGTCCCATTCTCGGCCGGTCAGCCCCTCCACGCATCTATCGCAATGTCTGCATCTCATTGACGCTCTTCGCCTCTGTTACTACTCTTTCTTTCGGGCAATCCGACAAGCGGGGATGGATTTTCGGCCGATCGCCGCCGGGGCGCGAGGTTCTTCGAGGGCCTCACGACATGAATACTCTGAAAGTTTTCGTCTCTTCGCCTGGGGACGTCGGGCGCGAAAGAGAGATCGCGGGTCGCGTGTTGAAGCGTCTCTCCGGAGAGTTCGTCGGCCGCGTGGATCTGCAGAGCTACTTTTGGGAGCACGAGCCGATGCGTGCGACCCGCGACTTTCAAGACCAGATCCCTCCTCCCTCCACGTTCGACGTCGTCCTCTGCATCCTCTGGTCGCGTTTGGGCTCACGGCTGCACGCGAAGCACAACCGTGCGGATGGGACGCCGTACCTCTCGGGAACCGAGTACGAATTCGAGGATGCGGCAGCGGCCGCCCTCCGCCATGGCGTCCCCAGGCTCCTGGTCTATTTCAACAAGACCTCCAAGACCATCCCCGCGGAGCCGGTCGAGGTCCGCCAGCAGATGAGTGCGCAATTCGATGCGCTCCGGGCCTTCGAGAAGCGGTGGTTTATCGATCACGCGGAGAACACCCTCAAGGCGGCCTTCCACACCTATACCGACCTGGGCCGGTTCGAAGAGATGGTCGAAACGCACCTGCGAAGGCTCCTGACAGACCATCTGGCGCAGGATGACGGCTCCGGCGGCACGACGAGCGTTCCGATCTGGACGGCCGGCTCGCCTTTCCGGGGCCTCGAGCCGTTTGAGTTCGAGCATGAAGCCATCTTCTTCGGTCGCACCCGGGCCATCGGCGAAATCCTCGAGGCTCTTCGCAAGCAGGCCATGGAGGGCAGCGCTTTCGTCCTTGTTCTGGGGATGAGCGGATGTGGAAAATCCTCTCTAGTCAAGGCCGGAGCTCTGCCCCTGCTGACGAGGCCGGGCGTCGTCGAAGGGATCGGCCTGTGGCGCCGGGCCATTTTCCGTCCAGCCGATGCGGTCGGAGATCTCTTCGACGGCCTCGCGACAAGCCTCCTGCGCGCTGAGGCGCTTCCGGAGCTGGCTTCTGACGGGACTCCGAAGGAGCAGTTGGCCCAGTTGCTCCGGAAGGCCCCCGAAAGCGTTATTGCCCTGATCAAGGGTGGGCTTTCGCAAGCGGCGCGGGAGGTCGAGCTCCAGGAGAACCTCGTCGCCCAGCCGGCGGCGCGACTGGCGCTCGTGATCGATCAGTTGGAGGAGATCTTCACCATCGAGGCGATCACCCGCCAGCAGCGCGCGGATTTTATCGCCGTGCTGGCCGCGCTGGCGCGCAGTGGCCGCGTCTTCGTCCTCGCGACGCTGCGTAGCGATTTCTATGCGCGTTGCGCCGACGAGCCGCAGCTCATCGAGCTCAAGGGCGGCAGCGGCACCTATCACCTTCTGCCGCCGAGCGCTCTCGAGATCTGTCAGATCGTGCGCCAGCCCGCCTTCGCCGCCGGGCTTCATTTCGAGCAGAACCCGGAGACGCAGGAGCGGCTCGATGATCTCATCCGGGATGCCGCCGTTCGCGATCCCCAGGCGTTGCCGCTCCTCCAGTTCACTCTCCAAGCGCTCTACGACCGGCGCAAGGTCAACGGCTGCATGACGCTCGAGGCGTACCACGCGCTCGGCGGCGTCGAAGGCGCAGTGGCCGCTCGTGCCGAGCAGACATACGGCAGGCTGTCCGATTCCGCGAAGGAATCGTTTCCTGCGGTGGCGCGAGCCCTGGTGCGGGTGGGCGAGGGCGCCCAGGCTGTCCGCCAGCGGGCTGCGATGAGCCAGCTCGAGGCCGACGCTGCGGCTTGCGAGCTCATCGCGGCG
>DATFPH010000222.1:0-10230 GCA_035264905.1 Thermoanaerobaculia bacterium | reverse complement strand
CGGGCTGTCCACGTCTGAGTACTGCCAACCTCCGCCAGCGAAAACCGGAAGATTGATCTCCTCATGGCACTGCCGCCCCGGCGGTAGTGCCGCGAGGAAAGATTTCGCTCTTCCCGATTTCCTGGCGCGCAGGCTCCTAGGCTCCATGCTCTACCTGGTGGTCTCCACGGCAGGGCATGGCAGCTCGCTGGGCAAGCTCCTCCTCGGGATCGTCGTGCTGGAAGAGACGGGCCGGCCTTGTTCATGGCTCCAGGCCTGGAAGCGCGAGATCCTCTATTTCGTCGACGCCTTCTTCTTCGGACTCATCGCGTACTCGCAGATGTCGAAGTCGCCGCGCGAGCAGCGCCTCGGGGACGAATGGGCCGATACGGTCGTCGTCCACCGGCGCTCGGCGCCGCACCGCAGCCTGCGCTCGGGTCTGCACTTCGCCGGAGTCTTCTTTTTCGCGGCGTTCGCCGACGTCTTGGCGCTCGCCACGCCATTCGCTATCCAGCTGGCGAGAACGTAAGGAGACAGGCGCCGCCACCTACCTCGGGGTAGGCCGGTCCGCTGCGGAAGAGGGGCGAATGTCTCCGCGGAGGAGCTCCAGCCCCTTCAGCAACTCGGTAGGATCTCTGATCTCCAGCCCTTGAAAGCAGCGCTGACGGTAGGGGCCATTACCTTCGACCAAGGCCAGAGCCTTGCGAAGATCCTCTGCCGGCGCCGACTTGTATGCCGATTCCACCTTCCTCCAGGCCGGTTCCGGCACGGGGCCGCACTTCGCTCGAAGAGCCGCCAGGTCCATGAGGTCTCGCGAGAAGACCTGACGGTCCGCCCAGCGGTCCGAGTTCGCCAGGAGCTTTTCCGCATAACAGTCCGGAATGGAGAGGCAGTCGACAGGCGACCAGTCCGGCCGCTCCGGGGGACCCAGCTCGATGCGAGCCTCCCGAATCAGCTCGATCCGCAGAGGCGTTGCGGCCAAAATCCCAGTGAAGCGAATCCCGTACTGGTCGATCCGCATCTCTCGGGGGAATTGAAGGAGCTCCAGCCCCTCGGCCGTGAAAAGAGCGGGGTAGCCATGCCGCGATGCCTCAAACCGAAGGTCGGCATAGCCCTGAGGATCGGAGCAAAGAAAATCGATGTCCTTGGATTCTCGGTATTCGCCAAGCTCCAGGACGATGCGCGTCCCGCCACCGAAGAGGAAGCGGCAGCACTGGAGCACATCGGCCCGCAGCAGGCCCAAGACGTCCAGGACGACCCGGTGGGCCTCACGCTCGAACTTCAAGGTGGCTCCCATACCGGGCGATCAGCGCCCGGATGAGGTCCCACTCTTCCGGGGAAGGATCGGCGGTGACGCCCAAGTAACGCCAGCCCGACTCGTACCGCCGCAGCATGTCGAGCGGAGAGAGGTCCCGCCACAGACGGTCGAACCAGGAGATGCTTTCAAGGAAGGGAAGCTCGTCCGGAATCAGGATCTCCACCTCAGGCTCGCCGGTCGTCCGCATGGCACTATCGTACGATGGTCCGGCGAGGACACCAAGGACACCAAGGACTCTCCGAGGAGGGCCTTGATGTCCTTGCTGTCTTTTGTGTCCTTGCTTCCTGCCTTTAGATGCAGCCCGGCTGCTTGAAGGAGCCGATGCGGGTCTTGAAGTCGAAGGTGCCGCTGTTCGAGTAGTACTCGGTGGTGAACCAGAAGGTGCAGCCGTCGGAGGGGTCGACGCTCATCGAAGCGTAGTCACCCCACCGGTTGCTGGAGCTCTGCTGGGTGCCGCCGCGGCTCTTGCTGTTGTTGCTGGCCATTCGGTGGTGTGGCTGATCACGATTGACTCGTGGGTGCCGAAGTTCCGGCACATCGCCCGGTACATGGTGAACTGGCCGAGGGCCAGGATCTGGAGATCCGGGTGCTGAACCAGAAGAAGACCCTCCAGGCCCGCCGCTTCGCCAACCTGACCCCCGAGACCCACGGCGCAAAACAGAAACGCTTCGAGGATCTGGTTTCGGTGATCGAGGAGCTTGAAAAAAGAGTGGAGGAGGAGCGCTGAGGTCCTCGATTCGGGGTGGAAGCCCGGTCGCTCACCACGACCGGAACGGAATTACTCTTTTGTTCTCTGGCGGTTAAGAGGATTTGAGATTTTTTGAGGAGGTTTGAGGCGGTCAGTGAGGACTTTAGACAGGGCTCCCGCCTATTCTCCTCTTGTCGCGGGCGGAGGGAACCGAAGCTCGCCAAATTTTTTGCTGTTTGCAGCACCTGGAGGGAAGGGAGAAAGCTTGAGTTTCGGCCGCGGCTCGATGGAGCCACGACCCGAGGTCAGGCGGAGGGGCCCGGGGGGGATGACTTCCCGGGCCTTTTCCATAATTTTTAAGATCTAGGGATGAGAGGAGGCCGTCCGCGCCTCCGCGATCCGGGATGAGAGGAGGCCTCCCCGCGCGCTTCCTCCCAACTGCTTCCAAGACATCTTCTGAGACTTGCGCGTCTGCCCGGCCCTGCGGGAGAATGGCAGAGCTGTCTCGCACCTCCCGGCATGATCGACACTCTCCCTCAACAGAAGGCACTCCCCTATAGCGAGGAGTCGGAACGGGCCGTGCTCGGCGGCATCCTGCTGGATCCGAACGTTCTGCCGACCATCTCGGGCCGTCTCCGCCCCGAAGACTTCTACCTCGAGCGCCATCAGGTCCTCTATCAGACGATGATCGACCTGAAGGAGGACCAGGTCGAGGTCGACCTGCGCACCTTGCAGGCCAAGCTGGAGCAGCGCGCCCAGCTCGACTCGGTCGGCGGCCTTGCCTACCTGGCGACTCTCGATCTCGACCTGCCCGACATCGGCCGGGTCGATCAATACGCGGAGATCATCAAAGAGAGGTCGATCCGCCGGCGGCTGATCCAGACCTCCAGCCAGATCATCCGCGACTGCCTGGACGGCGGGCTGACCGCCCAGGAGGCGCTCGGGCGCGCCGAGCAGGCGGTCCTGGGTCTGGGGGAAGAAGCCGTGCAGCGCGGCTTCGCCCAACTCGGCCACATCTTCCACAACACCCTGGAGGAGCTGGAGGAGCGGTCGGGCAGCCTGCTGACCGGCATCCCGACCGGCTTCACGGACCTCGACCGCATCACCCACGGGCTCAACCGGGGGAACCTGATCATCATCGCGGGGCGCCCGGGCATGGGGAAGACGAGCTTCGCCCTGAACGTGGCATCCAACGTGGCGGTCAGGGAAGGGAAGACCGTGGGCATCTTCTCCCTGGAGATGAGCCAGCAGGAGCTCGCGCTGCGCGTCCTCTGCTCGGAGGCGGACATCTCGTTCGGCAAGCTGCGAGGCGCCCACCTCTCCAGCAAAGAGTGGACGAAGATCTATCAGACCGTCCGGGGCATCGGCGAGGCGCCGCTGTACATCGACGACTCGCCCAACCCGTCCTTGCTGGAGGTGGCGTCCAAGTCGCGGCGGCTCAAGGCGGAGAAGGGGCTCGCCCTGCTCGTCCTCGACTACCTGCAGCTCATGCAGGCGGGCGGCAAGTACGAGAACCGCAACCTGGAGATCGCCGCGATCAGCCGGGGTCTGAAGCAGCTCGCCAAGGAGCTGGAGATCCCGGTCATCGCCCTGTCGCAGCTCTCGCGCAACCCCGAGCGGCGCGGCAGCGACCACCGGCCGCAGCTCTCGGACCTCCGCGAGTCGGGCTCGATCGAGCAGGACGCCGACATGGTGGCCTTCGTCTACCGCGACGAGATCTACAACTCCTCGGAAGAGAACAAGGGGCTCGCCGAGCTGATCATCGGCAAGAACCGCCACGGCGAGACCGGCACGGTGGAGATGGTCTTCATCGGCGAGACGACGACTTTCAAGAGCCGGGCGCAGGACTCGTACGGGGGGGGCTACAGTGGCGGCGCGCCCTTCTGACGAAGAGGCGGCGCCCGGGGTCGAGGATCTGGAAGCGGCGCTCCGTCCGGCCTGGGTGGACGTCGACCTCGAAGCGCTGGAGCACAACGTCCGGGTCCTCCGCGAGCGGATCGGGGCGGTCTCCGGCGCGCGCTCCATGGCGGTGGTCAAGGCGGACGCCTACGGCCATGGCGCGGTCGGCGTCAGCCGCGTTCTGGAGGCCGCGGGCGTGGAGTGGCTCGGCGTGGCGCTCCTCGAAGAGGGAGCGGAGATCCGGCGCGCGGGCGTCCGGCTGCCGATCCTGGTCCTGGGGACGGCCCGGCCGTCCAAGATCTCGCTCTACCGGCGCTACCGGCTGACCCCCACCGTCTCCAGCCTCGCCGAGCTGGCGCTCTGGCGCGACTGGACCGCCGGGCAGACCGCGCCGCAGCCGATCCATCTGAAGGTCAACACGGGGATGAGCCGGCTCGGCGTGCAACTCGAAGAGGTACCGGCGGCCTTGGAGGTCATCCGCGGCCATCCTGTACTGCAACTGGCCGGCCTGCTCTCCCACTTCGCCGAGGCAGACGACCTCGACAGCCCGCGCAACAGCCTGCAGCAGGAACGCTTCACCGGCGTGCTGGAGCTCCTCACCGAGGAGGAGCGGCGCTCGGCGATGATCCACATGGCGAACAGCGCGGCGGCGCTCCACCGGCCCGGAAGCCGCTATGATCTGGTGCGCCTCGGTCTGGCGATCTACGGGCTGGACCCGGTGGGCCTCCCGGAATCCGGCCTGCATCCCGCGATGTCGGTGCGCGCGCGGATCGTCCAGCTCCGGGAGGTGCCGGCGGGCACGCCGGTCTCCTACGGCGGCCGGACGGTGGTGCAGCGGCGCAGCCGGATCGCGGTGGTCCCGGTGGGGTACGCCGACGGCTACGCCTGGCGGCTGACGGGCAAGGCCGAGGCCCTGGTGGGGGAGAGGCGGGTGCCGATCGCGGGATCGGTGACCATGGACATGACGCTGCTCGACGTGACGGACACCGGCGCCGAGCTCGGCGACGAGGTCGTCCTGCTCGGCCGCCAGGGAGACGAGGAGATCACCGCCTTCGAGCTGGCGCGCCATGCCGGGACGATCTCCTGGGAGATCCTCTGCCACCTGGGCCTGCGCCTGCCGCGCCGCTACGTGCGCGGCGGCCGGGTAGAGGAGCTGATCTCGCGCTTTTCGCGGGAGGATGGGTGATGACGCCGAGCCCTCACCCCCGGCCCCTCTCCCGCAAGCGGGAGAGGGGAGCAAAGCGAAGGCATTCTTTGCTGTTCACCCCTCTCCCGCTTGCGGGAGAGGGGCCGGGGGTGAGGGTCTTCGGGCGGGAGGAAGGATGAGATGAATTTACCGCAGCCGGTCGAAAGCTTCTTCCTGAGCATGGGGCGCTTCTTCCAGCTCGTGGGGCGGGTCTTCGCCTGGACGCCCCGGCCTCCCTATGACGTCCGCGAGCTGGTGCGCCAGATGGTCCGCGTGGGGTTCAACTCCATCCCGGTGGTCTTCCTGACAACGCTCTTCACCGGTGGCGTCATGGCGCTCCAAACCTTCACGGTGCTCGCCCGTATCAATGCCGAGAGCTTCGTGGGATCGGGGGTGGCCCTGTCCATGGTGCGCGAGCTGGCGGCGGTGCTCTCAGGGCTGATCGTGGCCGGCCGCGCGGGCTCCGCGATGGCGGCCGAGCTCGGCACCATGCGGGTCACCGAGCAGATCGACGCTCTGGAGGTCATGGCCACCGACCCTGTGCACTACCTGGTCGTCCCGCGGGTCTGGGCCGCGACGACGATGCTCCCCCTACTGGTCGTCATGGGCAACGGCGTGGGCATCCTCGGAGGCTATATGGTGGCCGTGATCATGATGGGCGCCAACCCGATCACCTACGTCGACCGCTCGTTCCAGTTCATGGATCTGAACGATCTGTTCTCGGGGCTCATCAAGGCGGGCGTCTTCGGCTTCCTGCTCGCCGCCATCGGCTGCCAGCAGGGGTTCTACACCGCGGGCGGCGCCGAGGGGGTCGGCCGGTCCACCACCGCCGCGGTGGTCGTGGCGAGCATCGCCATCCTGATCTCGGACTTCTTCCTCACCCGCGTCCTCTTCTAGGCTTCCGAAGGTCCTCCTTCCTTATTAGATAGAGTGGAGCCATGAGCGAGCCGATCCCAGCCGAAAGCCGCGCCAAGATCTCCATCCGGGACCTCCACAAGTCGTTCGGGCCCAAGCTGGTGCTGGACGGCGTCAACGTGGACGTGGCCCCCGGGGAGTCGCTGGTGATCATCGGCGGCTCGGGGACCGGCAAGAGCGTGTTGCTCAAGCACGTCATCGGCCTCTTGAAGCCGGACGCGGGCACGATCCAGGTCGACGGCGTGGCCGTGGAGACGCTGGGCAACCGCGAGATCACCGAGTTCCGCCGCAAGTTCGGCATGGCGTTCCAGGAAGGGGCTCTCTTCGACTCGATGACGATCTGGCAGAACGAGGCCTTCCCGTTGCAGCGGCTCACCCAGATGTCCCATGGGGAGATCGACGACCGGGTGCACGAGTGCCTGGAGATGGTCCGCCTGGAGGCGGTGGAGGAGAAGCTGCCGTCCCAGCTCTCGGGCGGCATGCGCCGCCGGGTGGGGTTCGCCCGCGCCATCGCCCACTCGCCGGAGATCCTCCTATTCGACGAGCCCACCACGGGGCTCGACCCGGTGACCACGGCGCTCATCGACGAGGTCATCGTGGGTCTGAACGACCGGCTGAAGACCACGACGGTCACCATCACGCACGACATGGAAAGCGCGTTCCGGATCGGCGACCGGATCGCCATGATTCATAAAGGTAAGATCATCGCCTCGGCGCCGCCGGAGGAGTTCCGGCGGCTGGAGGATCCGAGAGTGCAGCAATTCATTCATGGCCACGCGGAAGGTCCCCTCTCGGAGGACGATCCGCAGGCCCGCAAGCCGCCGAATCAGCAGGAGGCGGGGCCGACGCTCGGGGAGATGTCATGGCGCAAGCGGTGAAGGTGGGAATCTTCGCGGTCATCTGCCTGGTGGTGATGGCCGTGCTGATCTGGAACATCGAGGAGATCAACCCCTTCGCGAAGGAGCAGCGCCGGGTGGATGCGGTCTTCGACTCGGTGGCCGGCCTCGACGAGAAAGCGACGGTGCGCGTGGCGGGCGTGCGCGTGGGGCAGGTCGAAACCCTCGGCCTCGGACCGAACGGACGCAATGCGCGCGTGACCATCCGCCTGGAGAAGCCGCTCGATCTGAGGGCTGGAACGATCGCGCGGATCGCCAACCTGGGCCTGCTGGGCGAGAAGTACGTCGAGATCCTCCCCGGCCCGGCGGGCGGCCCGCCGCTCCCGGACGACGCGATCCTCCCGGGCGAGACGCCGGTGAGCCTCGACGACGCCATGGCGAAGCTGCAGGACATCGGCAAGTCGATCCAGAAGGCGACCGGCTCGTTCTCCAACGTCGACCTCGGCGGCTCGATCGACCGTCTGGTCAAGGACCTGGAGCTGACCAGCCGCGAGATCCGCCTCCTGGTCGCCGAGAACCGGGCCACGGTCACTTCGACGCTCGGGAACTTCGACCGCGCGAGCAACACCCTGGCCCGCGAGCTGCCGCGCCTGGCCGACCAGATGAACCGCACGCTCACCCAGATCGAGGGGCTGCTCGCCGAGAACCGCTCGAACGTGGCCGGGAGCACCGAAAACATCCGCGAGCTCACGGGCAGCCTGCAGACCTCGGTGGACAACCTGAACAAGATCTCGGACAAGATCGCGAGCGGCGAGGGGACGATCGGCAAGCTGGTCAACAGCGAGGAAGCGCACGACGAGCTCGTGAAGACGCTCGACACCATTCAGGGGGGCGTCGAGACGCTCTCCGGAACCCTCGGAGCGATCAACCTCTTCAAGATCAACCTCGACATGCAGGCCGCGGTGCTGCCGGGCATCGACGAGGAGGACGGCTCGGGCTCCCGCAGCCAGTTCATCCTGGACATCGATCCGCAGGACGAGCTCCGGCTCTACCGCGCCGGCGTCGTGAGCTCGCCGCAGGGGAAGCGCCGCGACAAGACGCAGGAGGTGACGGTCACCAATCCGGACGGCACCACGGAGACGACCACCACCCGGACCATCACGCGGGAGAAGAGCTACCAGGCGACGGCGCTGTTCGGCTACAAGACGCCGCAGGACCTGCGGCTGTGGGCGGGGCTCATCGAGAGCAGCGGCGGCGCGCAGGTGGAGTACCCGCTCTTCGACAAGCGCCTCTGGCTCTCCTTCGAGGCCTACGACTTCAGCCGTCCCGACGACGAAGCGCCGCACCTGCGGCTCTCCGGCCGTTATCAGCTGAACCCGAACCTCTACGTGATCGGCGGCTACGACGACTTCCTGGAGGGCCGCTACGACTCGCTCTTCCTGGGCGGCGGGATCCGCTGGAGCGACGACAACATCAAGTATCTGTTGGGGGCGGCTCCGAAGTTCTGAGAAAAGCGAAGAACACGGACAGACACAGACGCTACACGGACGACCACGGAAAGCCGCCAGAGGATCCTCCGTGGTCCGTGAAAGTCTGTGATTGTCCGTGTCAGTCCGTGTTCTTTCTTTCCTACAGCACCGGCTCCCGCCCCGTGATCCGCCGGAACGCCTCCATATACCGGTCGCGCGTCCCCAGCACCACGTCGTTCGGCAGCACGGGCGGCGGCGACTCCTTGTCCCAGCCGGATTCGTCGAGCCAGTTGCGCACGAACTGCTTGTCGAAGGAGGCGGGCTCCTGGCCGGGAAGCCAGTGGTGCACGTCCCAGTAGCGTGAGGAGTCCGGGGTCATCACCTCGTCGATCAGCAGGAGCTGGCCGCCCTCGGCTTGGCCGTTGTCAGCAAGACCGAATTCGAATTTCGTGTCGGCGAGGATCAGGTCCTTCCCGGCGGCGAGGGCCGCTCCCTGCCGGTAGAGGTCGAGCGTGAGGTCTCGCAGGGTGGCGGCGAGCTCCGGGCCCAAGGCGGTCTCGATCGTGGCGAAGCCCACGTTCTCGTCGTGTCCGGTCTCGGCCTTGGTGGCCGGCGTGAAGAGGGGGGCGGGGAGGCGGCTCGCCCGTTCGAGGCCGGAGGGGAGATCGATGCCGCAGATCTGGCGGTTGATTCGATATTCACGGTAGCCGCTGCCGGCCAGGTAGCCGCGCGCCACGCACTCGAAGGGGACGACGCGCGCCTTGCGCACGAGCACGGCGCGCCCGCGCAGCGTGTCGCGGTGGCCCTTGAGGATCGCCGGAAAGTCCTCCGGCTCGGTCGCCAGCAGGTGGTTGGGGACTCGCGCGCCGAGCCGCTCGAACCAGAAGTTCGAGAGCTGGTTCAGGATCTTGCCCTTGCCGGGAATCCCGGGCTGCAGCACGTGGTCGTAGGCCGAGAGCCGGTCGGACGCCACGATCAGCAGCTCCGACCCCAGGTCGTACACGTCCCGCACCTTGCCCCGCCGCGGCGCCGGCAGCTCGGGCAGGTCGCTCTGCCAGAGGATGTCGTCCATGGAGAGGGAGCCTATCAAACCTGCGTCAGCGCGCTTGCGAACTCGCGGTCGAGGGCGCTGACCAGGAACGAGCCTTCGGCCGGGGTGAAGGTCCCGGCGTCCAGGGTGTTGGCGTCGACGACCTCGAAGACCGCGAACTGCTCGAGCCCTTTGACCTGCGCCATGCCGAGCTTGCGGATGGCCACCAGCAGGCTCTCGGTCCCCGGCAGCTCGACGACGATGTAGCGCCGGTCTCCCTCCAGGACCCGGTGCAGGGCGCGCGGACCGACTTCCTTCTCCAGGCGCGTCATGTAGGGGAGCGTGGCCACCATGCCGTTGTTGTGCAGCGTGCCGTTGCGGTTCAGATAGGCATAGAAGCGCCGCGCCTCCTCCCCCTTGTTGACCACGTCCACGTTCTTCTCGGCGAGCGGCGCGAAGAAGCGGTGCACCTCCATGCCGTCGAACCCCTGGTTGATCAGCATGGACTTCACCTCGTCGACCTCCTTCGTCGACTTGCCGGTGGTCAGACGCGACAGCTCGACGAGGCCCGGGCCGAAGAACTCGTAGCGCTCGCCTTCCTCCGGTCCGCCGGAGAGCGGGATCAGGCGGTAGGAGCCATAGTTGAGCGCGATGCGCATCCCGCGGTCGAAGGGGAGCCCCTCGTTCACGGCCTGGGTGTAATAGCGCTGGATGTGGATCGAGCAGATCAGCAGGTTGAGCGCCTCGCGGCTGGAGAAGAACGCGCCGTCGCCCAGGTACTTCTCCATCTTCGTCTTGTAGTGGAGCGCGAGCTGGTTGATCCGCCGCTGGAAGCGGAACATGGTCCGGAACGCCTCTTCCTGGCTCTCGTTGCCCGCGCGGTGGAGGAGAGCCAGCGTCTGCGAGAAGT
>DATFPH010000221.1:0-3475 GCA_035264905.1 Thermoanaerobaculia bacterium | reverse complement strand
CGGGAGCGCCTCCAGGAGCACGAACGCCGAGGGCACCATGTACTCCGGCAGCCGCGCGAGGAGCGCCTCCCGCAGCGCCTCCTTCATCCGCGCCCCGGGGACGGCCGGATCCGCCGGCACCACGTAGCCCACCAGGCGCCGCTCGCCCGCGTCCTCGCGCACCTCAACCGCGGCTTCGGCGACCTCGGGGAGCGCCAGCAGGGCGGCCTCGATCTCCCCCGGCTCGACGCGGAAGCCGCGGATCTTCACCTGCTGGTCGATCCGTCCCAGGAACTCGAGGGCGCCGCCCGCCGGCCGGCGCACCAGGTCCCCGGTGCGATAGAGCCGGCCGCCGGCCGACCACGGATCCGGCACGAACCGCTCCGCCGTCAGCTCCGGCCGGTTCCAGTAGCCCCAGGCCAGACCATCGCCGCCGATCCACAGCTCGCCCGGCGTGCCCGGCGGCGCCGCGGCGAGCCAACGGTCCAGCACATACAGCGACGTGTTGGCGAGCGGCGCGCCGATGGGCAGGGAAGCAGCTCCCGCCGGCACCTCGCGGAGGAGATGCCAGGACGCAAAGGTCGTGCTCTCCGTCGGCCCATAGACGTGGAGCAGGCGTTGCGGCGGCCACGCCGCCAGCACCTCCCGCGCCATGGCCGGGTCGGCCGCCTCGCCGCCGAACAGCAGATCGCGCACGCCCGCGAAGGCATCCGGCACCTCGCGGGCCATCCGGTTGAACAGCGCCGTGGTCAGGAAGAGCGCGGTGACCTCCTGATCGCGCAACGCCGCCGCCAGCTCGGTCGCCGAGAGCACCACGTCGCGCGGGATCACCACCACCGCCGCTCCGTTGAGCAGGGCGCCCCAGATCTCCCAGGTCGCCGCGTCGAAGCTGATGTTCGCCACCTGCCCTATGCGGCCGCCCGGGCCCAGGCAGACGAAGTTGGTCTCCCGCACCAGCCGGACGATCGCCCGGTGCGGCACGACGACCCCCTTCGGCTGGCCGGTCGAGCCCGACGTGTAGATCACATAGGCCGGGCTCTCCGCCGGCATGGGAACGTCCAGCGGGCCGCCCTCCTCGCTCTCCCAATCGCCTTCATCGACCGCGACCATCGTGACCAGGCCCACCCAGCCGGCCAGCCGCTCCCGGGTCTCGGCATGCAGGAGGACGATCGTGGCGCCCGAATCCACGAGCATGAAGACCAGGCGCTCGTCCGGATAGCCCGCGTCGAGAGGGACGTACAGACCACCGGCCTTGAGGATCGCCAGAATGCCCACGATCAGCTCCGGGGAACGCTCCATCGCGAGGCAGACCGGCGTTTGCGGACGTACGCCCTGGAACTGGAGATGGCGGGCCAGGCGGTTCGACGCCGCGTCCAGCCGGCCGTAGGTCCAGACCTCGGCGGGTTTCCCATCGCGGCCCGGAGCCACGATCGCCGGCGCGTCCGGCATCGCGAGCGCGACGGCCGCGAAAAGCTCCGGCAGGCACGCCTCCCGCGGGTAGGCGGCCGCCATGTCGTTCCACTCGACGAGCGCCTGCTGGCGCTCGGCCGCGCTCAGCAGGGGCAGCTCCGACAGCGGCCTGCGCGGGTCCGCCACGACCCCGGCCAGCAGCCGCGCGAACCGGCCGGCCAGCCGCTCGATCGTCGCGCCGTCGAAGAGGTCCCGGCTATATTCCACATCCCCCGCGAGCCCCTCCGCCGTCTCGCGGAGCACCACCGTCACATCGAGCTTCGCCGTCCCGCTGGGGAGCGCGACCGCTTCGAGCTCGAGGCCGGGCAGCAGTTGACCTGGACCTCGCTCCAAGGGACCCGCCGCGGCATTCTGGAGGGCGAACATCACCTGCACCAGCGGCGCACGGTTGCGCTCGCGCTCCGGCGCGAGCTCCTCCACCAGGCGCTCGAACGGCAGCTCCTGGTGGGCATAGGCCGCCAGGGTGGTCTCCCGCAACCGCCCCAGGAGAGTCACGGGATCCGGGTCTCCCGAGAGGTCCGCGCGCAGCACCAGCGTGTTGACGAAGAAGCCGATCAGCGGCTCGACCTCTATCCGCGTGCGCCCCGCGATCGGCGTCCCCACCGCCAGCTCGTCCCCGCTTTCATCCCCCGATACGTGCTGCAGGAGCACCGCGAAGCCGGCGAGGAGCGTCATGAAGAGGGTCGCCCCGTGCCGCCTGGAGAGCCGCGCCAGCCCGGCGGACGTCTCCCCGTCGATCGCGAAGCTGTGCGCTCCCCCGCGCACACTCAACACCGCGGGGCGCGGACGGTCCGCCGGCAGCTCGAGCGCCGGCGGCATCCCCGCGAGCTGCTCGCGCCACCAGGCGAGCTCCTGCTCCAGGCGATCGCCCGACAGGTACCGGCGCTGCCAGGCGGCGAAGTCCGCGTACTGGATCGCGAGCTCCGGCAGCGGGCTCGGCCGGCCCTCCAGGAAGGCCGCATAGAGGACGCCGACCTCCTGGACCAGCACGCCCATCGACCATCCGTCGGAGACGATGTGGTGCATCGACAGCACCAGCACCCAATCGCCCTCTTCCCGGTGCAGAAGGAGCGTGCGCAGCAAGGGACCCCGCGCGAGATCGAACGGCCGCAGCGCCTCCTCGTTGGTCAGCCGCGCCTCCTCCCGCCGGCTCTCCGGCCGCGGCAGGGCGCTGAGATCCGCCACCGCCAGGGCGACGGGAGCCGGAGCGTCGATCACCTGGACCGGGCCGGCAGCGAAGCGGGTCCGCAGCGCCTCGTGCCGCCGCACCACCTCGCTGAGCACCGCGGACAGCATCCCGGGATCGAGCCGTCCTCGCAGCTCGACCTTCAGAGGGATGTTGTAGAACGGGCTCCCCGGCTCCATCTGATCCAGGAACCAGAGCCGCCGCTGCGCGAAAGAAAGCTCCAGCGGCTCCTCGCGCGAAACCCGCACGAGGGGGGCCATGGCGGCAACGGGAGACCGCTCTGCGATCCAGCCGGCCAGGCCCGCGACCGTCGGCGCCTCGAAGACCGTCCGCAACGGCAGCTCCACGCCGAGCACAGAGCGCACCCGGGAGGCCACCCGGGTCGCCAGCAGCGAGTGGCCGCCCAAGGCGAAGAAGTCCTCCTCCACCCCCACCTGCTCCAGGCTCAGAACCTCGGCGAAGATCCCCGCCACCAGCTCCTCGGTGGGCGTCCGGGGCGCCGCCCCGGCGGTGCTCCCGCTGGCCTCCGGCGCCACCCGCTCCGGGCGCAGCTTCGCGAGCGCCTTGCGGTCCACCTTGCCGTTGGCGGTCAACGGCAGGGCGTCGAGCAGCACGACCGCCGAGGGGAGCATGTACTGCGGCAGCCGGTCGCGGAGCCGCGCGGCCAGCGCTGATCTTTGATCCGACCGATCGGTCGGATCGGTCGGATCGGCCGGATCGAGGACCACATACGCCACCAGCCGGAGCTCACCCGGCGCGTCGCGCCGCACCACGACCGCGCACGCCGCCACCTTCGGCTGCGCGGCGAGCGCCGCCTCGATCTCCCCCGGCTCGACGCGG
>DATFPH010000220.1:0-27350 GCA_035264905.1 Thermoanaerobaculia bacterium | reverse complement strand
CCGCAAGAGCCGCGACAGCCGCCGGGAGCGGGAGGCGCGGGCGCAGGAGGAGGCGGGGCGGCGCGAGGCGGAGCGCAGGCTGCGGCGCAGCCGGCTGGTCATCGCGCTGCTCGGGCTCGTGCTGCTCGGCGTCGTCGCCTTGGCCGGCTGGGGTTTCGCCGCGAAGAAGCAGGCCAGAGACGCCCTGGCGGGCTCGGACATCGAGAGGGCCTGGAATCTCCAGGACGATCCAGCCGGCGACGTCCAGGACGACGTACCCGCTCACGCCCTCGCCTATCTGGCCCGCGCGATCCGGGAGGAGCCGGAGAGCGTCCCGGCACAGAGTCTGCTGGCCGGTCTCCTCCTCTACAGGACCTGGCCGAGGCCTATCCGCGAGCTGCGGCTCTCCGACGTCGAATTGGCCCATCTCAGCGACGATGGGCGACTCTTCGCCGCGATCGACGGTGGGAGGGTCCGCCTCTGGGACACGCGGACGCTCCAGCGGGCCGGCGTGATCAATCAGTCCGAGGCCGTCGAGTCTCTCGACGTCAGTCAGGACGGCCGGCGCATCCTGATCCTCTCCCCGGGTCTGGCGCAGCTTCGGGATATCCGGACCGGCACGTCCCTTCTCGGAAGTATCGAGCTGGGAGAGAAATCGCGCGCGCGGCTCAGCCCGGACGGCAGGTGGCTCGCCTTGGATCAAGGCGGCAAGACCCTCGTCCTGAAGCACGTCGGCACCAACGTGGAGCACAAGATCAGCTTCCCGGAGGATCCCCCTGAGCTGGCGACCCAGGGCGGCTTCGAGAGCCTCGGGTTCAGCCCCGACAGCCGCAGAATCTTCGCGCATGACAACCTGCAGATCCTCCTCTGGGACGTGGAGAGCGGCCGGAGCCTTCCGGCACCGCCGGCGGGACGCATCACTTCTGTGAGCTTCAGCCCCGATGGCCGCCTCCTCCTGGTCACCGGGAACGAGACGATGCTCTGGGATATCGCGGCGGAGGCCCCGCTCGGAGGGCGCTTCGCAGGCGATGCGACCCAGGCGTGGCTCAGCCCCGGGAACGACAGGCTCGCGACCTACGACGAGCACCAGGCCACGCTCCGGATCTGGAACACCCGCGGCCCATCCGAGGCGATCTCGGTGATCCGGAAACGCCACCTGTTTCGCGCCGAGCTCAGCCGGGACGGCCAGCTCCTCCTGACGACGTCCCCGGAGGGAGTGGAGCTCTGGGATGCCGACACCGGCCGCCCGGTCAACCAGGCGTTCTGCGACTGTCTGCAGGGCCGCTTCCTCGCCGGCACAGGGCAGATCGTCACCGGCGACGAAAGCGGCATTCTCAGGGTCTGGAGCGCTACTCCCTCCTGGACCGGCACGGAGCTCCTCTACCATCCCGACGAGCACACGCCTCCTGTCTTCAGCCTGGATGGAGGCCGCCTCGGGGCCCGAACGGGGGATGGCATGGTCCGTCTCTGGGATACCGATGCCGCCCGGCCCGTGGGGCCTCCGATCCAGGACGTCGCAGCGTTCGGGCTGAGCTCGGATGGCCGCTTTCTGCTCGAAGGACGCGGCAACGGCACCCTGCAGCTCCGGGATGCACGGACCGGCCGTCCGGTCTGGCACCCCCTCCGCATCCCCGGCGACGTCCACCTCCCGGCTTTCCTGTCCAGGGCGCCCGCCCATCTCAATCTCGAGAAGGGGATCTTCGGCATCCGGAGCAGGGATTCCACGATCCAGCTCTGGAGCCTCGCCACAGGGAGTCTGATCGCAACGGCGGGGCAGGGTGAGAGGATCACGGACTTCGCCTTCAGCCCTGGCGGCGACCGGCTCGTCACCGTCTCCGCAAAAGGCGGTGTCCGCACCCGGGACCCCCGGACAGGCCAGCCGCTCGGAAGCCTGATGGAGCACGAGAGTCCTGTCACCTCCTTCGCATTCAGCGCGGACGGCAAGCGGATCGCGACAGGAACCCGGAGAGGGCTCACGTCGATCTGGGACCTGCGGTCCAGCAAGCTGCTCACCGGCCCCCTGCGTCACCTGTATCCGGTGAAATCCATCCAATTCCAGCCCGCGGGCCATCTCCTCCTGACCAGAGCTCGAAACGCCCTGAAGCTCTGGGACGCCGGGACGGGGAGCCCCGAGGGGGGAGCGCTCGCTCAGGACACCCTATGGTTCGCGGAGCTCGACCCGGCCGGCGATCGCATCCTGGTCCATACGCTGTCCGATACCGAGCCCATCCGCCTGCTGGACTCCCGGACGGGACAAACCCTCGTCCGGATACCTCCCTCATCCTCGCTGATTCATGCGGCACGGCTCAGCCCGAATGGCCAGCTCCTTTGGGTTGCCTCCCTGAATCAGGTCGACGTCTTCGCCGTCCCCCGGTTCCCGGAGGAGGACGCGGAGCTCCTTGCCCGGTGGGCCGAAGCCGTCGCCGGCTGGTCCCTCGACGGGGAAGGCCGGCTGGTGGAAATGAGCGATCAATTCGCGCGCCTCGACGCCTTGCGCCGCGAGACCGCGGAGGCACCTCTGGGCCAGCTCGGCGCCGCCTCGCTCATCCGCTGGTTCCTCTCCGATCCGAGGACGCGCCCCATGTCCCCGGTGATCGATCTGACCGTCGAGCAGGCCATCCGCCGGCATCTCGCGGCAGGAGACTGGAAAGGGGCCGCCGAAGCCTTCCCGGGCCACCCGCTGCTGCGGAAGCTCCCCCGGCCGCCCACACCGCAGGATCTCAATTGAGCCCGAGCCTCACGGAGGAATTCTTCGAAATGTCAGACACCACCAAAACCCGAGTCATCCTTGGCAGCGGACACAGAGTCGACGCCCCCGGCAGGAAGGTCCCCCGCTTCCCGCCGGAGAAGGAGACAGCGGTCCGGGACGCCATGGCGCGGCAGCTCGACGCGTGGGGAGTCGGCGCCGGCGATCTGGCGATCTGCGGCGGAGCCAATGGCGCGGACATCCTCCTCGCGGAGATCTGCCGCGACCGCGGCGCCCGGATTCTCCTGCTCCTCGCCTTTCCGGTGGAGCGCTTCATCGAGGAATCCGTCGAGCTCCCCGGGAGTGGATGGACCGAGCGCTTCCGGGCGCTCGCGCGCGACCCCCGCTGTGAGGTGCGCATCCAGGAGGAGCACCTCGGGCCGCTTCCCGAGAACCTGAACGCCTTCGAGCGCACCAACGACTGGCTCCTGCAAACCGGCCTCGAGGAGGCGAAGCCCGGCAAGCCCTCGCTTCTTCTGGTCTGGAACGGCGAGTCCGGAGACGGCCCCGGAGGCACGGCGCATTTTCGCGACACCGCGGCCCAACTCGGCCTGCCCATCGCCGTGATCGATCCCACCACCCTCTGAGGAGAGAATGACCATGGCACCCGACGATTCGACTTCCTCCTCACAGACTCTCCGTCCGATCTGCTTCATGGTCATGCCGTTCGGGGTCAAATTGGATCTTATCATCTGAAGCCGAGCCCGCTACAGCCGGCGTGCGAGGCCAAGAGTATCCCTATATCTTGAGTTGCTCGCGCAGCTTGCGAACTTCCTCCTCCAACTTGGAGATCGCCTGGACCTCGGCTGACGGGGATCGTGGGGCTTCAAGAAACCACGCAGCTACGAAGCCTGAAAACGTCCCGAAGAGGCCCACGCCTGCCGTCATCAGGAAAGTGGCGATGACACGCCCCTCGGTCGAGAGAGGAAACCGATCGCCATAGCCGACCGTCGTGATCGTCACGACCGCCCACCAGATCGCATCCTCTGGGGTTCGGATGTTCGCCTCCGAGGAGGTCTCGAATTGGAGGACCGCAGAAGCGGACAAGATGATAAGGAGGATCGAGATCAGGAGCGCTCCGAAGAATGTGCTTTGCGCTCTGCGATCGAGAATAAATGCTGTCAAGACCTTGGCAGCCCTGAAGCCTCGGAGCACTCGGATGATCCTGAGCACCCTGGCGGCCCGGCCCAGGCGGAAGACATCAATACCTGGGATACTTGAGACGAGGTCGAGCCAACCCCAGGTTGCAAGATACCTCCAGCGGTTTTTCGCGCGGGCCAGCATTACAAGGAAGTCAATAAAGAACAGGACGCAAACCGCCGTGTCGGCATACTCCAGAATTGTTCTTGTACTGGCAGAAGTTTTCCCAAAGGCCGAGATCGCCAGCGCCACGACAGCGACAACACTCAACGAGAGCATAAAGATGAGATACGGGACTTCCGCACGTTCCGAGCTCATGCTCATCAAGCCCTCCTCGCAAGCAAGCCGTCGACGGGAGCGTCGGCCCCGCCGCCTCAGGAGCCTCCTGCCTCTACCGCCGCCCCTCCTCCCTTCCCCTCGTACCGCGCCACGGCCTCTCGCAGCTGACCCGACAGCCGGTAGATCTCCACCGGGTTGGCGACCGGCACTCGGGTCTCGTTCTTCTCGACGTCGAAGACCCCGACGTACTTCTGCGCCGCATTGAACCAGAGCCGGCAGATGGGCTTGCGGTTGCTGTCGTCCAGCAACACCGAGCAGTACGACTTCTGGTCGCGCATGATCACGCGCTCGGGATCGATCGACTGGGCCAGAATCGCTCTCACGATGTAAAAAGCTTGCATCTCTGCTTCGGTGGTTTCCGGCCCGCCCGCGTCAGCCACGACGGAAGTCTCTACGGCTGGCTCCGGCTGGGCGGATTCCTGCTCCTGCGCCAGGGCTGATTTCAATCGGTCGCTCACCTTCTCGCTGATGAACTGCTGGAGTGCTTTCTTCGTGATCTCCGCGAATTGCTCCCGCAGCCGCTGCGTCACCCGGCCCGGGTAGACTTGCGCCGTGAAGAAGCGGACGAACTCCTCAGAGGGTTGATTCATTTCCTGCGCCAGAATGCGCTTGATCTCCCGGGTGTATTTGAGATCGCTCGCATTGGCCAGGATCGAACCGAGCTCGAAGGCGGACCGGGAGAACTTCTTCAGCTCGGCGAGCTGGAGATCGTCAATCGCCCGGAGATCGACTTCGAGGAAGGCGCGCGCATCCATCTTATTCGGCGCCTCCAAGTCGGAAAAAAACCGGTAGACGATCCCGTTGGTCAGCACGCCGATCCGTGCGTCGGTTACCGAGAAGTAGCGAAAGAGTTGAGAGGCGTGGCACTCGTCCAGATTGCAATTGCAGGGCTTGCACTCGAAGAGCATGATGGGCTTGCCATCCTTGAGGACGGCATAATCCACCTTCTCTCCCTTCTTGACACCTACGTCGGCGTCCAGCTCCGGTGTGACCTCGAAGGGGTCGAAAACGTTGTAGCCAAGGGCGCTGATGAAAGGCATCACCAGGGCGTTCTTGGTCGCCTCCTCGGTCCGGATGTGCGGCAACTGCTGGGGGATGCGGTTCGACAACTCTCGAATCCGATCAGCAAAATCCATCGGTCCTCCTGCGGACCCGGTCCGGCAGCGGCACTCTTCCTCTGCGGCCAGGGCGGTCTCCTGAAAGGTGGACACCGCGCGGGAGGCAATTGTTGAGAACGTCAGGAGGGAGCGGCGGGGCCGCAAAAAGCGAACCGCCTGTGGGGATGGGACCCACAAGCGGCTCAGGGAGTGCGGGGAGAGCGACCGCCTGCAACCTCCAAGCTGGTGTAATTCTCCTGAGATGAATGACTCTCTCTTCCTCAGCTCCACGGTAGCGCGCCGGGGAACCGGGCGGCAGGAGGCGAGGCCCTCAGGTGGAGGGGGGAATTTCCCCCAGAGTGGAGTGAGGGATTTCCCTCAGGCCCTCATCCCAACAGCCCGCGGCGGGCCGCGTAGCGGACCAGCTCGGCGGTGTTGTGCACGCCGAGCTTCTCCATCAGCCGGCAGCGGTGGTTGTCGGCGGTCTTGACGCTGATGGCCAGGTCGCGCGCGATCTCCTTGGTGGTGCGGCCGTCGACGACCAGGTGGAAGACTTCGCGCTCGCGCGGCGAGAGGGTTCCGTAGGGATCGTCCGGCGTTCGCTCGGGATGGCGGTACTGCTCGGCGAGCACCCGCGCCGCCTGGGGGCCGAAGTAGCCCTGGCCGGCGTGGAGGGCGCGCACGGCCGCGAGGAGCTCCGCCACGGCGCTGTCTTTGATCAGATATCCGGAGGCGCCGGCGCGCACGATCGGCAGGACGTACTCTTCCTCCTCGTGCACGGTGAGGACGAGGATGCGGGTCTGCGGCAAGGCGTCGTGGATGCGCCGCACTGCCTCCAGGCCCGAAAGGCGGGGCATCGAGAGGTCGAGGATCGCCACCTCCGGCCGGGTGGCCAGGGCCTTCTCCACGGCGTCGAGCCCGTCCGCGGCCTCGGCCACCACCTCGCACTCGCCGCTCTCTGCGAGCAGGCTCACCAGGCCCTTGCGCACGATCGTGTGATCGTCCGCCACCAGCACGCGCACCCGGCTCATCCGGCGCTCTCCAGGAGCGGGACCATGGCGGCGATGACCGTCCCCTGGCCCGGCGCCGAGGAGATGTCGAGGCGTCCGCCGAAAAGCTCGAGCCGGTCGCGCATGCCGCGCAGGCCCGAGCCGGCGGTCGACTCGCTGCCCGCGAAGGCGGCCTGGAACTCGAAGCCCCGGCCGGCGTCGGCGATCCGCAGCGCGAGGAAGCCTCCGGCGCGCGAGACGGTCACCTCCGCGCGGTCGACGCCGGCGTGGCGGAGCACGTTCGTCAGCGCCTCCTGGATCAGGCGGAAGACCAGCGTCTCCAAGTCCGGATCGAGGCGCTCCGCGAGCCCCTCCAGGGTCAGCTCGGCGCGCAGGCCGGTGCGCTGCTCCAGGGTGCGGGCGAGCCAGGAGAGCGCGGCGGTCAGACCGAGGTCGTCGAGGACGGGCGGGCGGAGCAGGCGGGACAGCTCGCGGGTCTCGTTCAAGGCCGAGCGCGCCATGTCCACCGAGTCGGCGAGGTGGGCCGACAGATCTCCCGAAAGCTCGCCCGAAATGCGCCCGTCGAGCTTCTTCTGCAGGCGCTCCAGTTGATTGGTGAGGGCGGTCAGGGTCTGGCCGAGCCCGTCGTGCAGCTCGCGGGCAAGGCGGCGTCGCTCGTCCTCCTGCACCTTCCACACCGCCTTGGCCAGCCCCCGGAAGCGGCGCTCGCCCTCGATCAGCCGCTGGAAGAGCCGCTCGTTCTCGCCCGTGATGTGACGCACCCGGTCGACGATGTCGTGCATGGGGTCCGGGGAGCTCGTCACCAGTGTTTCATCCGGATCCTCGGTTCTGCTTCGCAAGGTCCTGTGCCTCCGCCATGCGGTTGAAAGACTGTCTCTGCTCGATCCCGAGATCCCGGGCGACGCGCGCGATCTCTCCGGCGGCCCGGTCGCGCTCGGCCTGGGCCTCGGCCCGCCGAGCCTCCCGTTCCAAGGCCTGTGCCACCAGGAGGTGCAGACGGTAGGCGCCTGAGTATCCACCGCAGGCCGCGGCGACGTCGAGACCCGCCTGGGCCGCCGACCGGGCGCCTTCCGGATCGCCCGCGGCGAGCTCGGCCCGGGCACGGATCTCGGCGGCGCGCAGGCGCAGCCGGGCGTGGCCCAGCGTGTCGGCCTCCGCCTGGAGACGCTCGGCCGCGGCGAGCGCGTCCCTGGCGCGGCCGGAGGCGAGGTCCGCCTGGGTGGCTGACAGCCGGGTGTCGAGCCGGGCGATCACGCTGTGGCTCTCCTCGGCCTGCGCCACCGCGCGGCGCAGCGCCTGCCGCGCCGCGTCGCGCTCGTTCCTCAGCAGGTGCCACTCGCCCTGGAGCCGCGCGAGCTCGGCCTGCTGCTCGACGCTCATCTCTTCGTCCAGCAGCTTCGCCGCGGCGCGCAGGTGCTCTCCCGCAGCCTTTTCCATTCCCAGCTCCAGCTCGACGTCGGCCTGGGCCAGGGTGAACTCGGCGAGACCGCGCCGGTCGTCGATCTCGCGCACCACCCCGAGGGCCTCGGCGAACGAGGCGAGCGCCGCGGCCGGCCGTCCCTGATATTGCGCCAGCCGGCCGAGCGAGCCGAGAGAGGCGGCGATCGCCTCCTGCATGCCGAGCTCGCGGCACGTGCGCAAGGCGGTGAGGAAGGACTTGATCGACGCGTCCCAGTCCCCGCGCGCCATCTCCAGGAGGCCCAGGTTCTGCGTTGCCAGGGCGACGCCCCCCGGGTCGCCGCTCGCGCGGGCCAGATCGAGCCCCTGGCGCCAATAGACCAGGGCGTCGTCGTAGCGGCCGAGCTGATAGCACGCGTAGCCGACGTTCCCGAAGCTCTCGGCGAGCGCGAGATCGTTGCCGAGGTCGCGGCGGACGCGCAGGGCCCGCTGGTACTGCGCGAGCGCCTTCTCGAACTCGCCGCGCTCCTCGGCGAGCGCGCCGAGGCTGTTATAGAGGTCGGCGATGCCGGGACCGTCGCCCACGCGTTCGAGCAGCGCGAGCGCTTCCTCGAGCTGCTTTTCGGCCACCGCATAATCGCCGCGGATCAGGTGCAGGTTCGCCAGGTTGCGCAGGGTCGTCGCGTAGCCGCGCTCGTCGCCGATGCGCCGCCTTATGTCCGCGGCCTGCTCATAGCTCTCCTCGGCCCGCTCCATCTCCCCCAGATTGTGGTAGGCCACGCCGAAGGCGTTGAGCACGTCGGCCCGCCCCTCGTCGCCGCCGAGCTGGTTCTGCACCACCAGGGCATGCACCAGGTACTCGTCGATGGCGCGGCGGGCGTTGCCGGCCTTGATCGAATACTTTCCCAACAGGTACCAGGCGCGCGGATGATGCGGCGCAAGCCGCACCGCTCCTTCCAAGGTGGAGATCGCGCGCTGGAGGTTCCCCTGCTCCCCGTAAGCCTCGCCCAGAGCCACCCGGGCCTCGGCATCGGGATAGCGGGCGACGAGCTGGGCGAGGATCTCCTGGGCTTTCTGGGGACGTCCGAGCAGGCGCGCCTCCATGGCCCGGGCTTCGAAAGCGCTCCGGCTCTCGCCCGGACCGAGGCTCTCGACCGCCCGCCGGGCGGCTTCCAGAGCCGCTTCGCGGCGGCCCAGGGCATCGCGGGCACGGGCGAGCTGCACCCAGGCGGCGCTGAACCCGGGATCTTTCGCGACGGCATCCTCCAGGAGCTTCACGGCCGCGAGGGCGTCTCCGCGCAGCAGGCTCGCCCGGCCGCTGGCATACGCCGACAGCGCCTCGACCGACCGGCTGACCGCCGCTCCGGCGGGCACTGGAGGAGCCGGGGGCCCCGGAGGAACATCGAGCTGCGCGCGCAGGCTCGCTCCGAGCCGGTCGACGAGACGGAAGGCATCCGCGGGCTTCTCCTCGGCGTAGAGCCATTCGACCGGATCATCCGGCCGGTCCGCCGCGGTCACCGACAGGTCGATCCGCAGCCGGTCCCCGGCGGCGCGCGCCCGGCCGCTGACCAGCCGGTCGGCGTCGAGCAGCTCGGCCAGGCGCCGCGCGTCGGCGGCGGAGAGCAGACCGGGCGACATGCGGAGACTCTCCAGGGTCTCGAAGACCTGCTGGCTGTCCAGCACCCGCAGCGCGGGTCCCTCGGCCAGAGAGGCGGCGAGCATTTCCGGCAGGCCGGAGGCGACCCAGGCGAGGTCGGCGCGGCCGGTCTCGTTCGCGAGGGGCAAGAGGGCCACGGTATGACGCGGCGCGGCGGCGGTCTGCGGGGCGCGCTCGGAGGCGGCGGGCTGGACGCGCAGGCGGACCGCCCAGCCGAGGACGGCCAGGAGGCCGATCAAGGCGAGAACGCCACCGGCAACCAGCGCGGGCCGCCGCCACGCGGAGGGAGACGCGATGCGGTCGAGGTCGGCCAGGACGTCCCGCGCGCTCTGGTAGCGCCGCGCCCGGTCGCGCTGCAGCAGCCGCCGGACGATCGCGGCGAGCGGCCGCGGCACCTGCACGCCGGTCGCGCCCAGGTCCCGGGTGGACCCGGTGAGCCGCTGCGCGAGCATCTCCGCGGCGGAGCCGCCGGCGAAGGGGAGCTTGCCCGTCAGCATCTCGTAGAGCAGGATGCCCAGGGCGTACAGATCGGCCCGGCCGTCGACCTCCTCGCCGCGCGCCTGCTCCGGCGAGAGATAGTCGAGCGTGCCGACGACCGAGCCGGGCAGCGTCGGACCGGAGCCGGCCAGCGAGCGGGCGATCCCGAAGTCGCTGATCGCGGCCCGCCCCGCGTCGTCCACCAGGATGTTGCCGGGCTTCAAGTCGCGGTGCACCACGCCGGCGTCATGGGCCACGGCGAGCCCCGACGCGATCTGCCGGGCGATGCCGGCCGCCCGCTCCGGAGCCAGGCGCCCCTCGTCGGCGAGCAGCTGGTCCAGCGACCGCCCGGGCACGAAGTCCATGGTGAGGAAGACGATCTCGCCATCCCTTCCGAGGTCGTGGGTGCGGACGACGTTGGGATGGCTGACCTGGCGGGCGAGCACCAGCTCCTGTTTGAACCGCTCGAGCCGCTGCCCCTCCTGCGCCAGATCCGGGCGCAGGATCTTGAGGGCGACGGGCAGGTCGAGCTGCTCGTCCTCTGCCCGGTAGACCATGCCCATGCCGCCGGCCCCGACCAGCTCGAGGATGCGGTAGCGGCCGGCGAGAAGGGTTCCCGGCGCGAGGTGCCGGATGGAGTCCGAGGTCCTGGTGGGAGCGAGAGGCGGCGGAGGCGAGGAGCCGCCCGCCGGGTCCGGTTTCATGAAGCGGCCCTGAGCGGAGACACGGGGGCCGCGAAGACTCCCGTCCATTCAAAGGTCGGCGGCGCCTGCCGCAGAGAGCGGTCGAGGATGGCGGACACCTCGCCGGCGAGCCGCGCGCGCAGCCCGGAATCGGCTCCGGGCGCTCCCACGATCCGGTCGGCGAGCCCCTTCAGCTCCTCGTCGAGGCGCGCCACCGCGATCGCGAGGCCGGCCTGGGCGGCGAGCGCTTCCAGGATGTCCAGATCCAGCTCGGTGAACACCGCTCCCGGTTTGCGGCTGTCGGCGTAGAGCACCCCGATCAACCGGTCGAGGGCATGGACCGGCACACAGAGGAGGGCGCGAATGCCGGTGGTGATGACGCTCGCCCGCTCTCCCAGCTCGGCGTCCGTACGGGCGTCCGTGCACACCACCGGGCACCCGGTGGCGAGGGTGCGCTGGACGGCGCCGCGGCTGCCGCCGAACTCCTCCGCCTCCAGCTCTTCGGGCGAGAGCCCGGAGCGGGCCGCCACCTCGAGACCCCCGTCCGGGCTGGTCAGCAGGACGAATCCGCGCTCCCCGTTCGTCAGCTCCAGCATCGAGCCGACCACCCGGGGCAGCAGCTCACCGAGCCCCACCCGGGGGTCCAGCCCCCGCCGCACGTCCAGCGAGGTCGTCACGCGCCGCAGCCGCTCCTCCTCGATCCTCTCGATCGAGCCCCGGACAATCTCGCAGCAGGCGATCAGGCCACCGAAGCTGAGCCAGCTCCGCTCGTCAAGCTCCTCGCGGGCTCCGCTCGGGATCGGCATGCCGCTGACCCGAGTGCCGTTCTTGCTGGCGAGGTCGGTGACCGACCAGCCGGAGCCTTGGGGAGAGAGGACCGCGTGGCGCCGGGAGACCCGGTCGTCGTCCACCACCACGTCGCACTCCGGATCGCGGCCGACGACAGCTTCGCGGCTGTCCGGCAGCAAGAGCACCCGCGCGGGGCGGGAGGGGAAGTGGATCGTCAACCGCGCCGGCATCGACCGCCCCGCGTCAGACGCCGCCGGCGCGCTGGAGGACCAGGCTGAAGCGCAGCGTCTGGGCGCGGGCCCGCAGGTATCCAGCCACGTTCTCCACGTTGCGGGCCGAGCGCCAGACGTCCGGGAGAGCCGTGCCGCTGTTGTCCTCGACGAGCTCGAGGAAATCGTCGATCTCGTGGATCGCGCCGGACGTGTCGCCCTGTGTGTACTCGGCGAGCGCGGTCCCCAGGATCGCGGAGAGGTCGTCGTAGAGCGTCGCGGACATCGATCCTTCGTATCCGTCCAGCAAGGCCTCCAGCCGGTTGAACTTGGCCGCGATGACCGTGGCGAGAGACCGCGCCTCGGAGACGATCAGGAACTCCGAGAATCCTCCGGACGTGCCGCGGGCGCGATAGCTCCCGGCCCCCATGTCGGCCGTGATGTCGTGGAAGCCGCCGCCGATCGGGGCGGAGAAGATCCGCAGGGGCGAGCCGCCGACGTACTGGAGATTGTGAGTGTGGATTTCCAGCGTCGCGATGCCGGTGAACGCCAGGTTGCCGGTCGCCGGCGGCTCGATGCGCAGGAGGACCGGGAAGGCGCCGGCGGGGATCGAGCCCCCGGGGAGACGGGCGAGGAGGGTCGGATCGGAGGGGTTGATCAGCTGGGCCGAGACCCCGAGATTCGCCAGAGTGAGCCCGGTGACGCTCTCGAAGCTCAGCGTCACGTCGGCCCCGAGATTACCCGGCAGCGCGACCGTGAGGCTGACCGAGCTTCCGCTCACGCTGGAGCTCGCGATCCCCTGGATCGCCGCAACCGGCAAGGACGTCAGCAGCATCAGGGCGGAAAAGGCGAGAATCCTCCGCATACGTCACCTCCAAATGGTCTGTGATCTTACCACATGGAGGACACGTCCGGCTCATTCATTCACGGTCTTCTATTACAACTCATGTGAAAATATCACCGGGACCTCTGCCGGACATACAGCGCCTGGGCGTGCAGCGGCCGAACCCCTCTACCGATTTTTGCCGTGCTTCCGGAAAAAGGGCGGAGCCTCGAAGAGGAGCTCCTCGGGGATTTCGCCATCCCCCCAGAAAAGATTCGCCTCCTCTTCGGTGCAGATGCGCAGAATGCGCCGCAGCAGCCACGGCTCGGCGGTATGGAACAGGTCCGGATGCTTGATCACCAGCTCGAGACGGGCCTGGGCGACGACCTCCTGGCGTTTGTGGAGGGGGACCTCGAAGACATCGAAAATGGGGCCCAGGATGGGAAGGATTCGGAGCAGGGCATGATGGATCGGGTCATCGATCGGGTCGATCGGGTCGGATGGATTGTCTGGAGGTAACATAGGATTGCAAGCAGTGTACACCATGTTCCCGATAAAGGGAATGTCTTTTTCGTCGGGCGGCTCCAGCGCGCTCTCATGGGAATCCCTGAAGCTCGTAGTCCTGCCGCAGGTTGTCGACGTAGGTGAAGCGGAGCCGGAGCACGCCCCAGGCATTCCGGAAGGCCAGCCCCGTGGTGAGGCGCGCGTCGGTGCGGTCGGAGCGGAAGGAGAAGGGGTAGTCGTAATGGAACGTGGCGATCTGGAGGCTGTTCTCCCAGCGGAAGCCTCCGATCCGCTCGGTCTTCTCGAACCCCCAGAGATCCATGGAGTGGCCGAACGTGGCCGAGGCTGTCCACTCCAGCGCGACGGGGGTGCCAGGGCCGGCCGGACGCGGACCGGCACGAGTCAAGTCCTTGAAACCATGGGCTCGGAAGGCGGCAACCGCGACGGGACGGCAGCCTCGGCCGGGACGTTGAGCGTATGGGAAATCAGACGCGGCGTGCGGAAAAGCAGCCGGCCAGGCAGTGGGCCAAAAAAACAAAGCCCGGGGCACTTTCCCCCGGGCGACAACCTCCATCCTCTTTCGGACCAATTCAAAAGACGGCGACAGATACAACCCGACTGACGGACCCTCCACGACCAGTACGACAGAGCTACAAGAACTACAAAGGACTGCTTCCCTCCAACCACGGACTACAAAAAAAGAAAACAACAAACCAACAACTGCCGACTCCCTCCAACCACCTTCAACCATCAAGAGAAAAGAACCACATCACCACCCCGCCCAACCACAACGCAAGAGTAACCGCGAGCGTTCTCAAAGGTCATCAGAGCTATGCTCAAATCTCCTCAAAGAACCTAAAACCGTTCCTTCCATTGAGGTTAGAGACTTTCGAGGGGTCTCCGTCCCCGGGCGCGGAAGGCCTCCGGCGGCCCGTTCCGAGAACGGTTTCATGTCTTTTCAGAAGCGGCGGCTCACGGCCTCCGTCCACCGGCGGGCTCGCCGGCCGTGTAATAGATCGTGAGGATGGCATGGCGGTCGCCCCCGGCGCCGAGATTTTCGAAGGCGGCGGAGACGGTCGTCCCCGACGCGGACCGGGAAAGGTTCGGGTCGCCCGGCCAGCGGCCGCCGCCGGGGCAGTCGCGCCCGGCCAGGCAGTCGACGCTGCCGCTGCGCTCCTTGATCTCGTAGCGATAGCCGGTGTAGCGCGCGCCGGGCGGCAGGGTGACCCGCAGGAGGCCGCACCCCTCGGGCAGGCTGGCCGCATCACCGCTCTGCGCCAGCAGATCGCGCAGGCCGGGACCGCACCCCACACCGGCGGAGACCACCCGATCGACGGAGAGCGAGGCCTCGCCGGGCTTGCACTCGTAGCAGGTGCGGTCGGCATAGGAGCGGTGCAGAACCGATCCGCCCGGCGCGGCGGGAGCCGGCGGCTCGGGCTGGGGGGTGGTCTGTGACGGCGCGGGCGCCGCCGGGGGCGGAGTCTGGATCGGGGGCGCCGCGGGCACCGGGCGACCGACGGTCGGAGGCGCCGGCTGGGGCTCGGGCTCGGGCGCAGGCTGCGGCGCAGGGGCCGCCGGGGCGGGGGTGGACGCCGGAGCCGAAGCGGCGGGGGGCGCCGCCGGGCGCGCCGCCGGCCGTTCGGCGATCTGCGGCGGCGGCGGGACCGACGGACCGGACGGCTTGGCGCGCGCGATCTTCACTTTCATCATGCGGGTCGCGCCGGGGACGTTCTGCTGGAAGGTGGCGATCAGCTCCGGCTTTTCGTCGCGGCGCACGTCGACCTCGGCCTGGTAGGTCATGAACCCCTCGCGTGCGACCGACACGCGCCACTTCCCCTCGGCGAGCCCGTTGACCACGGCCTGGCCATGGGAGTCGAGGGGGACCGGCGGCGGTCCGGCGGGTGGATCGAGGGCCAGGTAGACCAGCTCGACGGTCCCGCCCGCGACCGAGGCCCCCTTCCCTTCCGCCCGGATTTCGAGGGACGCGGGCCCCTGCCAGATCTGGGCCTGGATGGTGGAGACGAAGGCGCAGGCGAGAAGGACGAGAAGCAGGGCGATCCGCGGGACAGGGTTCGAGGTGGACATGGCGAAGGCCTCCTGGAGAACAACTCTACAATGAGGACCATGTCCTCCGAGCCGCGCCGTTCTCCGGTCCTCCTCTCCCTCTCTCTCCTCCTGCTCTTCGCGGGAACGGCCCCGGCCGACTACGCCTGGCTCTCCGCCGCGGCGCAGGGCGGGACCCTGGCGGAGCGGATCGCTCCGCCGCCCGGATTCCGGCGGATCTCCGCTCCCGCGGGCAGCTTCACGGCCTGGCTCCGGGGGCTGCCGCTCCACCCCGGCCGGCCGCCGGTCCACCTCTACGACGGCCGCCTCAAGGGGAATCAGGAGGCGCACCACGCGGTGGTCCGCCTGGACGTGGGCGCGCGCGACCTCCAGCAGTGCGCCGATGCGGTGATGCGGCTGCGCGCCGAGTTCCTGCGCGACCGCGGCTGCGACGAGGACATCGCGTTCCGCTTCACCAGCGGAGACCGCGCGGCCTGGACGGACTGGCGCCGCGGGCTGCGGCCCCGGATCCACGGGAGCCAGGTGACCTGGCGGTCCGCCGCCGCGGCCGACGGCAGCTACGCGAGCTTCCGGCGCTATCTGGAGACGGTCTTCACGTATGCCGGCTCCTCCTCGCTCTCCCGGGAGCTCGAAAAGGTCGCCGACCCGGCGCGCGTCGCTCCCGGGGACGTATTCGTCCAGGGCGGCTTCCCCGGCCACGCGGTGCTGGTGGCGGACATCGCCGAGGACGGCCGGGGCCGGCGCGCCTTCCTCCTCCTCCAGTCCTACATGCCGGCGCAGGAGGTCCACGTCCTGCGCAACCCGGCCGATCCCGCCTCCCCCTGGTATCCCGCCCGCTCCAGCGGCGTGCTGGAGACCCCGGAGTGGGTGTTCCACCACGAGGATCTACGGCGGTTTCCGGCGCCGCGGAGCTGCGGGAGCTGAGCCCCTCAACCCCGTCTCACTTGGGAAGCGCGTTGACCAGCTCGCGGACCGCTTCGGCGGACTTGGCGAGCTCCGCCTTCTCGTCTTCGCTGAGCTCGAGCTCGATCACCCGCTCCATGCCCTTGCGGCCGAGCAGGCACGGCACGCCCACGAACAGGTCGCGCAGACCGTACTCGCCTTGCAAGTAGACCGCGCAGGGCAGGATCTTCTGCTTGTCACCGAGAATGGCGGCCACCATCTCATAGGACGACGCTCCGGGCGCGTAGTAGGCCGAGCCCGTCTTGTAGTAGTTGACGATCTCGATGCCGCCCTTCCTGGTGCGGTCGTTGATCGCCTCGATCCGGTCCTGGGCCAGGAGCTGCGGCAGCGGGATGCCGTTGACCGTGGCGTAGCGCGGCAGCGGCACCATGGTGTCGCCGTGGCCGCCGAGGACGAAGGCGTCCACGTCCTCCACCGAGACGTTGAGCTCGGCGGCGATGAACCAGCGCATGCGCGCGGCGTCGAGCACGCCGGCCATGCCGAGGACCCGCTCGCGCGGGAATCCGGAGACCCGCCGCGCCACCTCGCACATGGCGTCCAGCGGATTGGTCACGACGATCAGGATGGTGTCCGGCGAGTGCTTGACCAGGTTCGAGACCACGTCCTTCACGATGTCGGTGTTCTTGGCGAGCAGGTCGTCCCGGCTCATGCCCGGCTTCCTGGCGAGGCCGGCGGTGATGACGCAGATGTCCGAGCCGGCGGAGAGCGCATAGTCGCTGCCGCCGGTGATCCGGGCGTTGAAGCCCAGGACCGGCGCGGACTCCATCATGTCCAGCGCCTTGCCGGTGGCCAGCTCGCCGGCCACATCCATCAGCACCACGTCGGCCACGTCGGCCTGGGCGATCAGCTGCCCGGCGGTGGCTCCGACGTTGCCGGCGCCCCCCACCACTGTCACTTTGTAGCGCATCGATAGCTTCTCCACTCTTCGGGTTCGATCTCTATCTAGAGGTTGTCCACGATCGCCTTGGCGAGCTCGGAAGTCTTCAGCAGGGTGGCGCCCTCCATCAGCCGCTCCAGGTCGTAGGTGACCCGCTTCTGCTCGATCGTCCGGCCCAGGGAGGCCTCGATGGCGGCGGCCGCCTCGGACCAGCCCAGCCAGCGCAGCATCATGCAGCCCGAGAGGATCAGCGAGCCCGGGTTGACCTTATCCTGATTGGCGTACTTGGGCGCGGTGCCGTGGGTCGCCTCGAAGCAGGCGTAGCCGTCCCCCTCGTTGCTCCCCGGCGCCATGCCGAGGCCGCCCACCTGGGCCGCCAGGGCGTCGGACATGTAGTCGCCGTTCAGGTTCGTCGTGGCGAGGACGTCGTACTCGTCCGGCCGCAGGAGGACCTGCTGGAACATGGAGTCGGCGATGCGGTCCTTGACCACGATCCGGCCCGCCGGCGCCTTGCCGCCGTGCTGATCCCAGAGATCGGCCTCGCTCACCGTCACGTCGGCGAAATTCTCCCGCGCCTCCTCGTAGCCCCAGTCCTTGAAGGCCCCCTCGGTGAACTTCATGATGTTGCCCTTGTGCACCAGGGTGACGCTCTCGCGCCGGGCGGCCACGGCGTAGCGCAGGGCCTTGCGCATGAGCCGCCGGCTGCCGAAGCGCGAGATCGGCTTGATGCCGATGCCGCTGTCCGGACGGATCTCCTTGCCGAGGCCGGCCAGGAACTCGATGACCTTCTTCGCGGCGTCGGAGCCCGCCGGCCACTCGATGCCGGCGTAGACGTCCTCCGTGTTCTCGCGGAAGATCACCATGTCGACCTTCTCGGGCTCGCGCACGGGCGAGGGGACGCCCTTGAAGTAGCGCACCGGCCGCACGCAGGCATAGAGGTCGAGGACCTGGCGCAGGGTGACGTTCAGGCTGCGGATGCCGCCGCCGACCGGCGTGGTCAGCGGGCCCTTGATGGCGGCCCGGTAGTGGCGGATGGCGTCCAGGGTGTCGTTGGGGAGCCACTCTCCGGTCTGGTTGTAGGCCTTCTCGCCGGCGAGCACCTCGAACCAGGCGATCGAGCGCGAGCCGCGATAGACCTTCGCGACGGCTCCGTCGAGGACGTGGCGGGTGGCTCTCCAAATATCCGGACCGGTGCCGTCCCCCTCGATGAAGGGGATGATCGGACGGTCTGGCACTTCCAAACGGTCCTGATCCGCGTGCCAGGCGATCTCCTGGCCATCCGCGGGGGGAGTCAGATTGTTGAACGTCCTGGGCACGCCGTGCTCCTCCTGGAGACAAGATGTAGCTGAAGAGGCCGGGGATGAGCCGGCCGGAAGCGGGCTCCGCCGTAAGCTATCACAAGGGGGTGCGCAGCTTGCCGCCCTGGGGGGTGGGAACTCACCTCCTCAATTCTCTCCCCTCGGCCTTCGGCCGGCCGAAATCCCATCCCCTGGGAGAGGAAGCGCGTCTGGGCGCTAGTCGCTCGTCCCCTTCTGCCGCAGCCATTGGTTGGCGATGCCGCCGATGATCAGGGGAATGACGATGTAGCTCAGCATGCTGCCGAGCATGGCGTATTGCCGATAGCTCAGTGCCAATCTCCATCCGTAGACCACAATGGGCTGGTCCGACGGCCGCCAGTGGTCGTTGAACGGCAGGTCGATCATGGGTAGATGAACTCTCAGCGCCAGCCAAGCGGCTTCACCTGGTGACCATGCGGAAGCTTGGCGTCCCCCGGATGCGGGCTCTGAGGGTAAAGCCGCCCTCGGAGGAGCAAAGATTGTCACCGTAAGGATCATGGCCAGGAAAGAAGCCAGCAGCAGCCATTTGAAATGCATCGCCAGATAGATCAGGCTACCGAGGAGTCGGTCACTGGCACGCTCCCAACGCCGCATTTTCGTCCGCTCGCGCCGGTGACGGCGCATAGTCCTGAAGACCTCTTGCGCCCACTCGTCTTCACCTCGATTGCGCAACCACTTCTCCACCATGACGTAATTGCTGCGCCGGAATACGACGCGAGGGCTGCGAAAGAGGGCAAGGTAGTTGTCGTCGGGAACAGTGATCTCTCGGAACTCACAGTTGTCCAGGCGCACGGGGACGGGCACCGCCTCTCCGGCATCCGCACCGCCGGGTGGGCGATCGGCCCCGAACAGTTCCAAGTGGCGCACCGTGGAATTGGACAGATCGATCTCTCCTGCGATCCCCGCGTGACGCGCCTCGGAAGCGGTCGAGGCGGGCGGTGGATTGAGGATGCGACAGCGCAGTGTGCCATCGAGGGTAGCCCGGTCCAGGGAGAGACCTCCATCAATGGCAGCATCCCGCAGGCTCAGCTCTCCCAGGATCGTAGCACCGGCGAGGAATACCTCGCCGCCAATCTCAGTCCGTTGGGGTTCTTCTTCCGGCTGCGTCCACAACATGCAGAACAGTCCCCCCTCCACCCGGGCGCTCTGCAGGAAGATGCCTTGCTTCAGCTTTGCGCCGTCGAGTCTCAGATAACCTTCGACGTGGGCTCCCCTCCCACTCAGGGAGTACTCGTCGTACGTGTACAGGGGAGGCGGCCCTTCGCCCGGCTCTCCAGAGTCGGCCCCGATCCGGGCACGGGTCAGCTCAAAGTATCCGGCAACCTCCACCTCGTCCATGTCAATGAGGCCAGCGCGTAGCTCCACGGCGTTGATCGGCCCCACGATCTTCGCATGGCTCAGGGCCAAGGTCTGGCCGATCCGGCTGCGCAAATCATCGCGCACCGGCGAGAGCGTGGGCCTGCTGCCGATGGCTCTCGGATCCGACGGAGCGGTCCCGGCATCGCCCAAAGGGTCGACGGCGCGTGGTCCCCCGTCGTGCGAGTAGCGGCCGTTCATCAGTAGGAGCGCCCCTTGGACGTTGAAACCCTCGAGACTCAGATTGCCGCGGATGTCGATGCCGCTGAAATCCGCGGCTCCCGTCACCTGGGACACCGGGGCGAGCAGGTTGCCCAGAACCACCGTCGGATGGCCCTGGATGGACCGGCAGAAGAGGCCACCTTTGATCTGGGTGGATTGCAGAATGAGATCTCTACCAATATGGGCACAGCAGAAGTCCACTTCGATCGACGCCTGGCAGCCCGCCAGAAGGGCGCTGCCGCCGATCCAGGTCGTGCCGAGGACCAGGCCGTCAGGGGCTTGGGAGGACTCACGCAGCGGACCGAAGGAAACGGCGCCCTCCACGATGGCACCTTCAAGGATCACGTCCCCCTCGACGCGGGTACCGCGACACCAGAGATCGCCCTGGACGCGAGCGCCGCCAAGGCCGAGGTCGCCCTTGCAGACGGTGCACCGCTCCCGTGTGGACGAGAGATCGAGCCGGCCGCCGATCCGCGTCTGACCGAGTTCCAGCCGCGCCCCTACCCAGAGCCCCTGCCCCAGGAAGTTCCCCGTTACCTGGAGGAGGTCAAAGGCGACGGAGGCCGGTGCTTCGGGGGCGGCGTGGAGCACAGCACTGTCGAGCCGTAGATTGCTCTCGATGCGTGCGCCGCCGAGCGTCAGACCCTGATGAAACGTGGAGCCTGAGAGATCGACGCTTTTGTGGAAAACCGTACTCTCGAAATGGACAGGGCCGATGAAAGTGCAGTCGCGCAGAATCACCCGCGACGCGACCTCCGTCGAGCTCAGAGTCATCTCCCCCGTAACCGTGGCAAAGGCGACCTCGACCGCCCCCTCCGTGGCACGGAGCGCTTCGACCAACTCGTCGGACGCGAGTTGCCCGGATTGGTCCTTTGAAAAAACCCGGGAAAAATCCTGTTGCCTCATGGCACGGCTCCTCAAGGGCGGGAGGATTCCCCGAAACGCTCTGGAACGATCCGCGCCCGCAGCTCTCGTTGATGTCCTGATGATACCGCAGCCGTCGAGAGGAATCCGGGCCGTGAGACGCTCACGCGGAAGAGCGAACCGACCGCATACCGGGGCGGCTGAGGCGGCGTCAGGGCTCCAGCGCCGATTCCGCTCGGGCCGCGCCGTTCAATCGGTCATCGAAGGAGGAGAACTCGACGCGCTCACCGAGGTCTTCGCCGACCAGGAAGAGGAATGAGGCGAGATGGAGACTGTCGAATCCGCGGAGAGCATGCTTCTCTGCCAGATCTCCCGCGGCTCGCCAGACCGTCGGAGTGACTTCCAGCGCGAGGTAGCGCGGCCAGTCCTCATTCAGATCGGCTTTGGTCAGAGAGTGCTCCTCGGCACTCAAAGCACCTTCACGGCAGAGGCGCGCAAGGGCGCTCCGCGCTTCGGGATAGGCGACCACCGAGGTACAGACCAGCGACGCCTGGTCGACGAGACTCTCGACCTCGGCGGAGCCGCTTTCTTCGATGTAGAGCTTGATGAGACTGCTGGTGTCGAGGTAGAGGATCAACGACGGTCTTCCAGGACGATGGCCGATGCGCTCTTCCCCCGGGCTCGCGGCCGTCGGCTCGATCCCGCGGGCTTGCCGCCCCTCCAGCTGGCTACGCCATTCTCGACGAGGTCCCAGGCTCGTCGCTCTGTGCCGTGTCCTTCGATCGAGATCAGCAGAGCGACAGAGCGTCCGTGCTCGGTGATCACGATCCGCTCCCCCTTCCGGGCCCGCCGCAGGTAATCGCCCAGATGATCCTTCAGAGTCTCGACACCGACTTCCGTCTTCATGTGACCAGTCTACCAAAAGACTCCATGCTACATTCCGCCCCATGGACTGGGAGCCCCTGATCGCCGCCGCGACCGCCGCGCGCGCCAATTCCTACTCGCCCTACAGCGGCTTTCCGGTGGGCGCCGCCCTCCTGATGGAGGACGGCTCGATCGTCGCCGGGACGAACGTGGAGAACACGATCCCCACCCTGGCGGTCTGCGCGGAGCGCAATGCCATGGCGGCCGCCGTCACGGCCGGCCGGCGCCGGCCCGTGGCCGTGGCCGTGATCACCGACACCTCTCCCCCCTCCGCCCCTTGCGGCCTCTGCCGCCAGATGCTCTCCGAGTTCGCTGGCGGCGACCTGCCGATCCTGGTGTGCAATCTCCAGGGGGAGCGGGAGGAGGTGCGGCTGTCGGAGCTGCTGCCGCGGCGATTCAAGCTCGATTGGCCTGGTAAGAAAAGGACATAAAGGACAGCAAGGACCCAAAGGACGACAGGAAAGCCCGGTTTCTCCGGTTTTCGGTCCTTGAGGTCCTTTGGGTCCTTGGGGTCCTTTAAGTCCTTTCTTCCCCCCGAGAATTGTCGAGGGACCCCCGAGTCCTCTAGGATTGGCGTCGCGAGTTATGACGAAATCTCTTCCCGAGGCAGCGGCCACGCTGCGCGATGCCCTGTCCGACTCGACCCGCGGCTTGATCGAGCGCGAGGCGCTCACCCAGATGGTGGCGCTGGCGGGCGTGGCCGAGGAGCACGTGCTGGTCATCGGCCCTCCAGGCACGGCGAAGAGCGAGGCCGTGCGGCGCATCGCCGGAGCGGTCAACGGACGGACGTTCGAATACCTGCTCGGCCGCTTCACCGAGCCGAGCGAGATCTTCGGACCGATCGACCTGCGCCGCCTCAAGGAGGGCGTGGTCGAGACCGAAACGGAAGGCATGCTGCCCGAGGCCGAGTTCGCTTTCCTCGACGAGATCTTCCGGGCGTCCACGGCGATCCTCAACACGCTCCTGGGCATCCTCAACGAGCGGGTCTTCCGCCGCGGCCACAGCATCGTCCGCTGCCCGTTGCGGGTCTGCGTCGGCGCCTCGAACAGCCTGCCCGAGGACGACTCCCTGGCCGCGTTCGCCGACCGCTTCCTGGTGCGCGTGTTCGTGGACCCGGTGCCGGATCCGCGCCTGGAGGAGCTGCTGGAGGGGGGCTGGAACGTGGAGCGCGCCAAGGGCTCTTTCACGAACCGGATCGTCGCGGACGTCTCTGATCTGGACGCGGTCTCGGCGGCGGCGCGCGATTCCGATCTGAGCCGTGTGCGGCCCCATCTGGCCCATGCGATCCGGCTGCTCCGCGGCGCCGGGATTTCCCTCTCGGACCGCCGCGTCGTCAAGGTGCAGCGGCTGATGGCCGCGGCGGCGGCGATGGCCGGGCGGGACCGCGCCACGGATGCGGACCTCTGGCCGCTCGTCCTCGCCGTGCCCACGCGCGAGCAGCAGTCGCTCGCCCGGGAGACCTTGCGGGACGTCCTGGCGCAGAGCGAGAACGCGGCGCTTCCCGCCGCCGCCGAGGAGGCGTCCCTCGGCCCGCTGGCCCGCGCCTCCCGCATCGCGACGGCGGGCCGGGAGACGCTCCGCGCGAGACCGGAGACCCGCGACGAGGTCGAGAGCTGGTATCTGAAGCTGGAAGGCATCGCCCGCGAGATCGACGCGGGATTCGCGCCGGAGGCGATGCCACACGAGCTGGCGGAAGTGCGGGCGGGCATCGTGGCCGCCCTGCGGGAGATTCCGCCCCGCCAGCTCGGGCCGGTGCAGTAGAAAGGATTGGTTTTCCCGCCCTGTTGGCGGGATTTTGCAGTGGGCGGTTATGAGCGAAGAGGTGATTTCCGTGGTCTGGCGGCCACGCGCGGCGCCCCTCGACCCGGTCGGGGTCGCAGCGCGGGGAGAGGCTGCGCGCGCCTTGGCGCGGCGGCTCCTCGCCCGCGGTGACGAGATCCTCGTCCGGCTGACCGGCGCCGCGGCGCCGGATCTCCTGATCGTGCTCGGCGCCTCCGCCGACCTCCCCTGGGTCGACGGCGCGGTTTATCTCGGCAAGGACGCGGCGGCTCCCTCGCTGCTGCTGCCCACGACGCGGGAGCCTTCCGTGCCGCTGCCGCTCGTGGAGCGCGCCTTCGCCCGCGCCGCGGGCTCCCCTCCCCCACTCGCCATCCTCTTGGATCCCCCCCTGCTCACATCCCTCGAGGCCGCTCGGCCGATTCTGCGGAGCACTCTGGAGCGGTGGCTCACGGGAGGCGACCTCCCACCCAAGGACGCCAAGGACCGCAAGGAAGAGGCTCGCGGGTGGGGGAACCCCTGATGGAGCTGCCGCGCGCCCTCGCCCCCTGGGGATCGTACCTGGCGGTCTTCCCTCGCGACCTCGCCTTGTCGCTGGGGCCGGTGCTGCAACGGCTGTCGTCCGCGGTCGGTCCGCTCCAGGTCCGCCGCCTCGACGGGGGTGGCGCGGTGGACGGCTACGACGGCCTCGACCGGCACGGCAGCTACGAGCGCCTGCTCGCGACCGAATGGCTGCTGGCGGACGAGATGCCGGAGGAGTTCCTGCGCCGCGCCGTGATGGGCGAGCACCTGTTCCTCCATGCGTCGCGCCCTGAGCCGGGGGGCACACGCACCTCGGTGGCCATCTTCGACGCGGGTCCGGGCCAGCTCGGCTCGCCGCGCATCGCCCAGCTCGCCGCGCTGATCGTCCTGGCGCGGCGGGCCGAAGCGGCGGGCTCCCGCTTCGCCTGGGGGATCCTGCAAGACCCCGAGGCTCCGCTCCATCCGGAGGTGACCGAGTCCGGCATCCTCCGCCTGCTCCAGTCGCGGACGCCCCACGAGGCCTCGGACGCCCAGATCGGCGCCTGGCATGCCCGGGTGCGCGGCTGGAAGGAGATCGACGATCTGTGGCTCATCGGTCCGCCCCGGCTCGGCAGCCTGCCGGCCGCGCGCGGCGCCTCGGTCCTCCAGGTCTGGGACGTGCTCGATCCGGAGATGCGCCGGGTGGCTGTGCGCGTGCGCCCCGGCGGCGCCGGGATGCCGTCCCGCGAGGTGGCTCTGGATCTGCCCGAGGACGCGGCCTGCGCCCGCCTGTTGCGCGACCCTTTCGCCGCCACGGCCACCCGGCCGCGGGGGCTGGACCCGCACCTGCGGCCGGCCTCCAATCTCGTCTTCTCCGCCAACGGGACGAAGCTGTTCGCGCGGGCCGCGGGCGGCGGCATCGTGGCTTTCCCGATTCCCAACTCTCCCCGCGCGGAGGCCGGACCGCCGCGCGGCTACGATCCGGCGCCCGGCAAGCTGCCGGTGGCGGTGGGGGTCACCCGCAAGCGGGTCCTGGTGGCGATCTGCCGCGTCGGAGGAATGGTCCTCCACGAGCTCCATCGCAAGGGCGGCACGTCGATCTTCGCCGGCTATGAGCCCGAACCGGACCTCCCGGATTTTCTCCCGCCGGATTCCGCCGCGCCGCCGCCCCTTCAACCGATCCTCGGGGCCGCCTCTCACCTCTGGGTGCGGGACGCCTCGGGCCGGCTCTTCCAGCTGGGCGGGCCGCACCCGCAAGGGTTCGGCCGGCTCAAGTATCTCGCCACGGCCACCGCGGCCTTCGTGTCCTCCGGCGTCCTCACACTCGTGGAGCCGGCCACGGAGCAGGCCCCCGCACGCATCACCCGCCTCGTGGGCGACCGGAAAGAAACCCTGGCGACGATGCAAGGACTGGGGCGCCGCGCCTTCTTCGGCTTCGGCGGCGCTCTGTCCGACGCGGAACGCGGGCTGGTCGCCGTGGAGCACGAGAGCGAGGGGAGCTGGCAGATCTTCGGCCGGCACGGCACCTGGTTCCTGACGCCGTTCGCCGGAACCCAGGTGGTCGGCGTCGGGCGCCATCCCCAGCAACCGGGCGGCCCCGGCCTCCTCCTGCTGGAGGACGACTGGCGCACCCTCGTGCTCGCCGGCCGCAACTGGAGCCGCAAGGTGGCGACCGCGGCCTCCGAGATCGAGCACGTCGCGGTGCATCATGGCTCGCCCCGCTTCGCCTATGCCACCGCGGCCGGCGAGGTCACGGTCGGCTCCTTCGATCACGAAGGGCCGCTGTTCCGGCTCCTCCCGGAGGAGGCGCCGTGAAGGGCGCCCGCCCCAAGATCTCCGCCTGGCGCGGCGTGGTCGACGCCTCGGGCTTCCTGGTCGACGTGGCGCTGATCGGGGAGATCGAGGCCCGCCGCCGCATCCTCGCCCTGTGGGAGCCCGGCGCCGCGGTGCAGCGGGTCGCCCGCGGCTGGCTGATCCGCCTGCCGGCGCCGCGGCGCGTGCGCTGCGATCAGGCGCCGGGATTGCCGCTGACCGCCGAGAAGGTCCCGGTGGGCCGGGCGCTGGTCAGCGCGCCGTTCACCCCCGAGGACCTGCGCGCGATCGATCCCCCGGACGGCGCGCTGATCCGCCTCTGGGCCGGCGACACGCTGGTCGAGCGCCCCACGGAGGCGGACCGGGTCGATCCCGCGGCCTGGCTCGACGTCTCCACCTTCACGGTCACACCGGCTGCGACGCTGGGGGCTCCGCCGGTGACGCCACGCCCGCCGGCGCCAGAGACCCACGCCTTCGACCTGCGGGCCCGCCTCAAGGGCGTTCCGCCCGCCGCTCCCGAGCTGGCCGAGGTCCTTGCGGCCCTCTCCCGGCGCAAAGGTGGCGAGGCCGGAGCGGGCCGGCCCACGGGGGGCGCCGCGCGCTTGAAGAACGTCGGCGACTGGCTCCACGGCCTGCGCTGGAGCCTGCGCCGGCGGCCGCCGGTGGCCGGAATCCCCGGCAGGTCGGCAACCCACGAGCTCATCATCGCGGGTACAGCGCCGCCGCCGCGGCGCGGCCCCGGCGCTGGCGCGCGGCTGCGCGCCCTCGTCCGCCAGATGGCCGAACGGACGGCGGTCGGCTCGCTGCTCTCCCAGCTCATGGGCCGCCGGCACGCCACCTACATCCAGCAGATGATGGACCTGTTCGAGCGAGGCGAGCTGCGGGAGGCCCTGCGCTACGCCATCCCGCTGGGAGGACCGGCCGGCGAGGCCCTGCGCGGCCTCCCTCTGCGCCTCCCCGGCCCGCGCAGGAGCCTGGAGATCCGCCCGGAGGTCCCGCGGACGCACACGACTCTGCCCACCTCGAGCGACCTCTACAACGAGCTGCAACGCCTCTATCGCACGGCCTTCGAGCGCCTCGAAGCGCAGGGGCACATCGAGGAGGCCGCCTTCCTGCTCGCCGACGTCCTCTTGGCCAGCGAGGAGGCCGTGGCCTTCCTGGAGCGCCACGGCCGGCTGCGTCTCGCGGCCGAGATGGCCGAGGCGCGCAACCTGCCGCCCGGCCTGGTGATCCGTCAGTGGTTCCTCTCCGGCGACCGCCAGCGGGCGCTGTGGACCGCCCGCCGCACCGGCGCCTTCGCCGACGCCGTGACCCGCCTGGAGCGGAGCCGCCGCCACGAGGAGGCCCAGGCCCTGCGCCTGCTCTGGGGGAACGACCTCGCGGAGGCCGGCAGCTACGTGGCCGCGGTCGAGGCGGTCTGGCCGGTCCACGAGGCGCGGCGCCTGGCGCTCAAATGGATGGACCGCGCCATCGAGCAGGGGGGCGCGCCGGCCGGCCGCATGATCGCGCGCAAGCTGGCCCTGATCCCGGAGGAGTTCGAGACGTCGCGCGACCAGGCGGTGATGCTCCTGGAGAGCTGGCGCGCCGAAGGAGCCTCCGCGCGCCTCGCCTTCGCCGAGACCCTCCGCCAGGGGCCGCGCACGCCCGAGACCATGACCCTGGCGCGCGCCGCCGTGCGCACCATCGCGCGCGATTCCGGGCGCTTCGGCGCACGCATGTCCCCCGACCAGTTCCGCCATCTGGTGACCTTCGCGGACGACGGAGCGCTGCGCGCCGACGCGCCGGCCCTCCCCCTGCCCGATC
>DATFPH010000219.1:0-2719 GCA_035264905.1 Thermoanaerobaculia bacterium | reverse complement strand
TTCCGGCGCTTCGACCCGGAGTACCACAAGAAGGCCAGAGAGATGGCGCCTGGCTTCATAGTGGGCGGGCACAACTACGGACAGGGCTCGAGCCGGGAGCACGCCGCTCTGGCCCCGCTGCACCTCGGAATAAGAGCGGTCATCGCAAAGAGCTTCGCCCGCATCCACCGCAGGAACCTCATCTCCCAGGGCATATTGCCTCTGCGTTTCAAGGACGAGTCGGACTACGACAGGTTCGAGCAGGGGCAGAAGCTGGAGCTGCCGGACATCCGGAGGCATCTGGAGAATGGCGACGAGGAGATCCCGGCCCGCCTGGACGGAACCGAGATCACACTGCTCGCCGAATACTCGCCGCGGGAGCGCGACATCCTGCTCTCTGGCGGTATCCTGCGCCAGCTGCGCCAGGAGGCGGATCCGTCCGCGGCGGGCAAGCACGAGCCGCAAGAGGCTGAGGCAACCGACGCCGGGACTCACCCGAGCCCCGAGGTGCCGCGAGGTTGAGCTCCTCGGCACCGGGGCGTGTCTGGCGAACGACAGGGTCATATAGAGCATTACACGGCGCCGCTCAGTAACCGAGCGCGAGGGTGAGCGATGCCGTCGCTGCAAGCGCCGCCGCCGCCCGAACGTGGTTCCAGGCCGTCCAGTCGGCAAGGTAGCTGGCCCACAGGTTCGCGGCGTCGGGGTCGCCCGGCGTGACCGATGCCAGCGCTTCGTTCATGGGCACGTTGAACACCACCGTCACCAACAGGCTGCCGACCAGGTAGAGCGCGGCCCCGACGAGCAAGTAGACGGCGCCCGGATCCTGCCACCTCAACAGTGCAAAGATCATCACAAGGAAGGAAGCCGCGGCCGTTCCAAGGAAAACCGCCAGAAACAATGGATTGATAACGGCGACGTTGATAGATTGCATGGCGGCGATGCCCTCGCCCGCAGGGAGGCGGGCCAGGGCCTTCATCACGAAGGCCGAAAAGGCGAAAAAGACGCCGGCCGTCAGCCCGCAGCCGAGCGCCGCGAAGAACGTCAAGGCGGAGAGCAAGTCGTCAATAGTTGCCATAAGACCTCCTACGGATTGCGGCCAACGCCAGAGCTCGGCCGCCGCGCCTTGTTCGGCAGCGCCGTGCCCGGTTCAATACGACACGCCCGGCGCCTTGCAGAGGTACGTATCGTCCGCCAACTGCTTCAACATGAAGTCGGCGACGTCGGCAGGAGAGATCTTCAGTCTGAGATCCCTCTCGTTGGACCGGAAGCCGTGCCGGTACTCACCGGTTCGATCTCCGTTCGTGAAGGATCCCGGACGGACTATTGTCCAATCCAGCCGGTTTTGCTTGATGTATCTCTCCTGAATTTCATGATCCGCGAACGCGTCCCGTAGGATGATCCCAAACATGATGTGCTTCCAGAGGAAGTTGAGGTTGCCCCAGCTATCTCCGACTCCGAGGGAAGTCTGACAGATAAGTCGTCGGACACCCGCGTTCTCCATCGCGCGGACGATGTTCCGCGTCCCCTCCGCCCGGATCGTGCCTCTCCTACCCGCTCCGATGGAACACAACACAGCCTCTTGACCTTGCACCGCACGCTCCACCGAAGCAGGGTCCATAACGTCGCCTCGAACGACCTTCAGGCTCGCGTGCTCGACATCGAGCTTCGCGGGATCGCGCGCAAACGCCACGACCGTATGTCCCTGCGCTAGAGCCTGTTCGACCAGATGGCGGCCCGTGCCGCCCGTCGATCCGAAAACGAGCAGGTTCATTCTCTCCTCCTTCTCCGGACTTTACACAATGTAAATTGACACGCTGTAAAGTTACCCTATACTTTACAGCGTGTCAAGCGATGCATTGGAAGAGACAAGGACGCGCATCCTCGAGGCGGCCTGGCGGCTGGTGGAGGAGCGCGGTGGCCGGGGTGTCCGCATGCGTGACATCGCCGAGGCTGCGGGTGTTTCGCGGCAGGCTGTATACGACCACTTCGGCTCGCGGGCGAAGCTGCTGGTGGAGACGACCCATTACGTAGATGAGGTGCGAGGGCTCGAAGAGCGCCGGCGTCGCTTTCGAGCGGCGAGTACCGGGGTAGGGCGCCTGGAAGCGTACGTCGAATTCTGGGGGAACTACATCCCGGAAGTTTACGGGATGGCTCAAGCGCTGCTGGCGGCTCGCGAGACCGATGAGGCTGCTGCCGCTGCCTGGGACGACCGGATGGGGGCGGTGCGCGAGTCTTGCCGCTACACGATCGAGGCGCTCCATCGTGAGGGGATGCTTGCTCCCGAGTGGACCTGCGACGAAGCCGTTGATCTGATGTGGACGATGTTGTCGATTCGTAACTGGGAACAGCTCACGATCGAGTGCGGCTGGTCAAGGAGCCAGTACGTCGGCCGGATGCAAAAGTTGTTGAAGCGCGCCTTAGTGCAAGGACAGGGAGAGGCTTAACCAGTCAAGCCGCCCGTATGAGGGACAGAGCTCGTTCGACACAGACACCCTAGTCCTTCTCCTGCATCTGGAAGGTTGAGAGGAGCAGGGCAGCGACGCCGACCGTTATGGCGGCGTCGGCGGCGTTGAAGACGTACCAGAATCTGAAGTGGATATAGTCGGTTACCTCACCGGTGGTCAGGCGGTCGAGGAGGTTACCCGCCGCGCCGCCCAGGATCAGACCGCACCCCATAGTCGCCAGCTTGGAGGACTGCCCGGTTAGAAGCATCCAGAGCACGACCACGACCGCGACGACG
>DATFPH010000218.1:0-18404 GCA_035264905.1 Thermoanaerobaculia bacterium | reverse complement strand
CAGGGCTTCCAGCATCGTGCCGCGCACCCGCTCCAGCAGCACGTCGAATGACGGATCGCCGGAGAGGTCAGTGCGCAGCGGCACGGTGTTGACGAAGAACCCGATCAGCCCTTCCAGCTCCACGCGGTCACGGTTGGCCACCGCCGTGCCCACGATCACGTCGTCCTGCGCGGTCAGGCGGCCGAGGAGAGCCTGGAAGCCGGCCGCGAGCGCCATGAACAGGCTGGCACCGCGGCGGCCGGCGAGCCCCCGCAGGGCGCCCGCCAGCGCGGCGGGCAGGACGTGCGTGGCATGGGCGCCGCGGTAGCTCGGCAGCGGCGGGCGCGGGCGGTCCGACGGCAGCTCCAGGACCGGCAGGTTGCCGCCGAGCCGCCGCTTCCACGCCGCGATCCGCGGCTCCAGGGCGTCCCCGGTGAGCCGGTGCTCCAGCCAGCGCGCGTAGTCGCCGTACTGCACCGGCAGCTCGGGCAGCGGCGATGGCCGACCCTGGGAAAACGCGCCGTACAAGACCGCGATCTCGCGCAGCAGCACGCCGAACGACCAGCCGTCCGCCACGATGTGGTGTACGGCCACGTGCAGCTCGTGCTCGTCCGACGCGAGCCCGACCAGGCGGGCGCGCAGGAACGGGCCATGCTCCAGCTCGAACGGCTCGCGCGCCAACTCCCGCTCCAGGTCCAAAGCCGCCCGCGCCGGCTCCGCGTCGAGCGAAACGTCCACCCGGGCCAACTGCACGACCACGGCATCGACCGGCAGCACCACCTGCGCCGGCACGTCGTCCAAGACCCGGAACACCGTCCGCAGCGCCTCATGCCGCCGCACGATCTCTGTGAGCGCCTGTGCCAGAGCCTCTCCATCGAGAGCCCCCGAGAGCCGCACCGCGATCCCCAGGTTGTACGCCGGATTCCCCGGCTCCAGCTGATCCAAAAACCACAGTCGCCGCTGCGGAGAGGTCAAGGGCGGTGGCGCCCCCTCTCCCCGGGGGATGTGAGCACGGGTGGGAGAGGGGGTCGAGGGGTGAGGGTTTCTTGCCGCCAGATCCGCCAACGTCGGAGCCGCGAACAGCTCCTCCAGCGAAACCTCGACGCCGAGCGCCTCCTGCAACCGCGCCAGAAGCTGCGTGCCGCGCAGCGAGTCGCCGCCCAGCGCGAAGAAGTTGTCCTCGGCCCCCACCGTGCCCGGAGCGAGGCCCAGGACCTCCTCCCAGATCTTTGCCAGGCGTTCCTCGGCCGGCGTACGTGGCGGTGTCTTAGATGCCAGGCGCTCCCGCGTTTCATCTCCCTCTCCGTCGCGCCACTCGCCCAGCGGTACGAGCCCGCCGGTCAGGAAAAGCTGCCGGCACTCGCGGCGCTGGATCTTGCCGCTCGTCGTCTTCGGCACGCCGCCCGGCTTGACCAGCACCAGCGCCGACACCGGCACCTCGTGCTCCTCCGCCACCGCCTGGCGAATCGCCGTCGCCACCTCGTCCAGATCGACGCCGCGGAACGCCACCTCCTGGACCACCACCAGGCGCTCTTCTCCACCCGCGTCGACCGTGAAAGCCGCCCCGCAGTCCGGCCGCGCCGCCGGGTGGCTGCGCGCCGCGGTCCACTCCACGTCCTGCGGATAGAGGTTGCGCCCGCGGATGATGATCAGGTCCTTGATGCGGCCGGTGATGAACAGCTCGCCGCCGCGCAGGAATCCGAGATCGCCCGTGCGCAGGTACGGCCCATCACGATTCTCCAGACGCGCGCCGAACGCCTCGGCCGTCGCGTCCGGCCGGTTCCAGTACCCGTGGGCCACCGTGTCTCCGGCCACCCAGACCTCCCCCTCCCCCTCCGCCGGCCGGCCAGTCGCCGGGTCGACGATCCGCAGATCGACCCCCGACGGGATGCCGCCGCAGCTCACCAGGCTCCACGAATCGGCCGCGTAGACCGTCACCTCCGGATGCAGCCGGCTCCCGGAGACCATCAGCGTCGTCTCCGCGAGCCCGTAGCACGGCAGGAACGACGCGCGGCGGAACCCCGCCGGAGCGAACGCCCGGGCGAAGCGCTCCAGAGCCTCGGCCCGCACCGGCTCGGCGCCGTTGAACGCCACCCGCCAGCGGCTCAGGTCGAGATCCGCCAGATCCTCCGGATCGACCTTCCGCGCGCACAGCTCGTAGGCAAAGTTGGGGGCCCCGCTGACCACTCCTCCGTACCGGGAGATCGCCCGCAGCCAGCGCACCGGGCGCTGCAGGAAGTGGAGCGGCGCCATCAGCACGCAGGACGAACCAAGCCAGAGCGGATGCAGCAGCCCGCCGATCAGCCCCATGTCGTGGTAGAGCGGCAGCCAGCTCACCATGACCGAGGCCGGGTCGCTCCGGATCGCCTCCTGGATGATCCTCTCGTTGGCGACCAGATTGCCGTGCGACACCATCACGCCCTTCGGCGTGCTCGTCGAGCCCGAGGTGTACTGGAGGAACGCCAAGGTGTCCGCGGTCAGACCGGCGTCGCGGTACCCCGCGGCCTCGGCCTCCGCGATGGAATGGATCTCCAGGCAGAGTGCCGCAACCCCCAGCCGCTCCACCACCGGGCGGAGTGCCGCCGTCGTGAGAATGCAGCGGGGAGCGCAGTCGGCGAGGATCGCCTGCAATCGCGGCACACCCCGGCTGCCTGTCGGGGGATAGGCCGGCACCGCCAAGGCCCCGGCCGCGAGGCAGCCGAGAAAGGCGACCGGATAGTCGAGACCGGGAGGAAAGAGCAGCAGGACCCGCTCGCCCGCGAGACCGAGCGCCTGCAGCCGGGCCGCCACGGCGCGCACGCGGAGGTCGAGCTCTCCATAGCTCAGCGTGCGCTCGTCGCCCTCCCCATCCGCCAGGAAGGTGTAGGCCCGCCGGCCGGGCTCCACCCGAGCCCAGCGCCGCAGCACCTCGACGAGGCTCACCACGTTTCCCCGATCCTCAGCGACCCCTGCGCAGCTCAAAGACACCCCTTCCAACGAGCTCCGGAACATCAATTGGGCGGACTCAGAGCCGCTCAGAATATACCGACCCTTCCCCTCCTTCAAGGCGCCGGCAGGACGCTCAAACCTTCCCGGGATGGTGAGCCGATCCGATATACTTCGCCTGCTTCTTTTGAGATAGACATGATCAAGACAGTCGATCTGAAAAAGATGAATCGCTGCGCCGCGTTGCTGGCCGGTGCTCTCTTCTGGACGCTGCCGGCCGCCTTCGCGTCGACGGCCGCCGGAGACAACGTGCGGGTCAACGCGCCGCAGCTCCCCGGCCCCGCGGGCCAGCTCGGCCGGGCCGGCTTCGCGGTCGCGGCGAGCGCGGACGGGCGGGAGATCCTGGTCGGCTGGGACGACATCCAGGGCATGTGCGGGCCGCCGATGGGCCGTCCCTGCCAGCCGCCGAGCCCGCCGGGGCTCACCGGCATCGCCTTCTCGACGGATGGCGGGCGCACCTGGACCGACCTCGGCGCTCCGCCGACGGCCAACGGCTTCATGGCCGGCGGCCACGTCTGGATCGATCGCGGCGGCGCCGACAACCAGACCTTCTTCGTGATCAGCCGGGCGCGCAAGCTGGACGACCCGACCTCGATCGGCCAGATCGGCTTCGTCCTCAACCGCGGGCGCTTCGAAAACGGCACTTTCGCCTTCAAGGACTCGCAATACCTCGGGCCGGCCAAACAGGGGGACCTCTGGCGGGGTCCCACGGTCACCGCGGCGAAGGACGGCAGCGGCAAGGTCTACGTGGGCCTGTCCAACTCGCGGACACTGTGCGGACAAGCCACCTCCGGGTCGGGCCAGATCGAGCTCCTCCGCAGCAACGACGGTGGGACCACCTGGGAGGGGCCGGTCGTCGTCGGCCGCGACGAGACCTACGAAACCTTCGTGGGGGACCCGCAGTGCGCCGCCCGGGGCCGTTTCCAGGCCAGCCCCACCACCGCCCTGGGGCCCTTCGGCGAGATTTACGTGACCTGGCAGTACGGCCCGCCATTTCAGGTCTATTTCGATCCGATCTCCCAGGAGACGCCGCCCACCGTGGCCTACGGCTTCTCCCGCTCCCTCGACGGCGGCCAGACGTTCAGCCTCCCGCGCATGCTGGTCACCGTCAGCTCGATGGCCGAGAACGGCCCGGCCGGCTTCACCAAGGACGTGATGAACGACACGCCGCGCATCGCGGTCGCCCAGAGCGGTCTGCACCGCGGGCGGATCTACGTCACCTATGCGGCGTCGGTGCGCGAGGTCCACTGCGCCTCGTTCCTCTACAGTCCCAAGGACTACAGCCCGGCGTCCTCGCAGACCTGGCTGATCTGGTCGGACGACCGGGGCGAGACCTGGAGCGCCCCGGCGCCGCTCGGCCCGCCCCTGCCGGCGACCGGCGTCAAGCGCTACTTCCCCACCGTCGCCGCCGGCCCGGACGGCGCCGTGGACGTGATCTACTTCGAGAGCCGGGAAACCCAATTCACCGCCGACCCGCGCGACCTGGAGTGCCCCACCACGACCAACCTCGGCTACTTCAAGAAGGGCCGGGCGCACTCCCTGGTCGACCTGTGGTGGACGCGCTCCACCGACGGCGGCGCCACCTTCGGCCCGCGCGTCCGGGTCACCTCGGAGACCAGCGACTGGTGCGCGGTGCAGTTCGACTACGGCGGCCTTCTCTTCGCCAACTTCGGTGACTTCCTGGGACTCTTCCCGGGAGCCGACCGCACCTTCGCGGTCTGGACCGACGGCCGCAACGGCGTTCCGGACACCTATTTCACGACGCTTGGAGGACCGACCCGATGACGCTCTTTCCGGGCCTGACCCGCCGCTCCTTCCTGCGGCACGCCCTGCTGACGGCGCCCGCCGTCGCCGCCCTTCCCCGCCTGGCCTCCGCCGCGGAGCCGGCGGCGCCAGCGGCGCAGCCGGGCGTGCCGCCGCGGAAGATCATCGTGGTGGGAGCGGGGCTCGCCGGGCTCGCCGCGGCGTACGAGCTCGTCCAGTCGGGGCACGACGTCACCGTGCTCGAGGCCCACCACCGCCCGGGCGGCCGCGTCTGGACGCTGCGCGAGCCGTTCGCCGACGGCCTGTATGCCGAGGCCGGAGCGGTCAACTACGGAGACGCCTTCGTGCACGTCGGCCGCTACGCCAAAACCTTCAACCTCTCCGTGGTGAGCCCGAAACCGCCGAAGAAGCCGTTGGGCATGGTGGAGCACCTCCACGGCCGGCGTCTGGAGATCACCGTCGAGAAAGAGCCCGAATGGCCCGTCGAGCTCAAGCCCGACGAGAAGGGGGTGGGACTCTTCGGCCTCTTTCGGAAATACCTCCTGCCGGCGGCGACCGAAATGGGCACCCCGTCCGATCCGGGCTGGAGCGTCGACCGCTGGGCGGACTACGACAAGATGACCCTGGCCGACTTCTACCGCAGCCGCGGGGCATCCAATGGCGCGATCGAGCTGATGTCCGCCAACACGACGTTCGGCTACGGCTGGGAGGAGGTCTCCGCCCTCCACCGCTTGATCTCGGACATGGCGTTGACCCAGATCACCAGCCCGGCGCCGGGCCGCTTCTTGGAAGGGGGCTCCGACCGGCTGCCCTACGCCTTCGCCCACACCTTGCGCGAGCGGATCTGGTACCTCGCGCCGGTGACGAAGATCCAGCAGGAGCCCGGCAAAGTGCGCGTCGTCTTCCGCCAGCGAGGCGAGGAGCGGGTCCTGGAAGCCGACCGCGTCGTCATCGCGGCACCGGTCCCGGCGCTGCGCAACATCGAGCTCACCCCTGAGCTGCCGGCGGCCCGGCGGCAGATCCTCGCACAGCTGGAGTATGCCCCGGTGACGCGGATCTTCGTCCAGACGCGGCGCCGCTACTGGGCCGAGCGCGGCCATATGGGCCTCTCGGGCACGGACCTCCCGGTGCAGCTCGTCAACGAGCAGCCGTTCATCCGCGCCGAGGACCAGACGCGGGGAATCCTCGAATGCCACATGAAAGGCCCCAACGCCCTACGCGCCGGAGCCCTGGACGAGGACGCCCAGATCGCCTTCGCCGTCGAGAACCTGGAGAAGCTGCACCCTGGCATCAGTGAGCACGTCGAAGGCGGAACCGCCGTCAGCTGGCACGAAGACCCCTACATCGGGGGCGGCTACGCCTGGTGGAAGCCGACGCAGCTCACGAGCTGGATGCCGGAGCTCGCCAAGCCGGAAGGAAGGCTCCATTTCGCCGGAGAGCACACCTCCCTGCTCGCCCGCACCCAGGAAGGAGCCCTGGAGTCCGGCAACCGAGCCGCCCGAGAGGTCAACGCGGCCGCGACAGTCGAATCCAGCGGACGTTGAGCTGAGAGCGGGTTGCCGCGAGTTCAGCCACAAACCGGAGCTGCAATATCCCAAACCTCCTCGGGGCGAGCTGTCGGCTCTCGCTCGGCCCGCGCGATGCACGTTCCCAGGATCTCGGCGAGGGTCTCCACGTGGGGCGCTGCGATGATCGTCATGTGGCTTCCGGGGACAGTGTGGACCTCCACGCCGCCCGCTGCGACGGTACCCCAGCCGAAGGTGGGGTCCTCGAAAATCTGCCGCCGTTGCGGGGTCAATTCCCGGAGGGCGGCTGGATCGACGCTGCTCGCCCGGAACAGGGTGATCGTTCCAGGATAGGTGAACACTTTGTAGCGTTCGGAGGCCGTCGCTCTGGAGCTCCACCCCAGGGTCAGATCGCGCAGCAACGGGATGTCGAAACCCGGTCCGAGCGCCTCCATGCTTCCGAGGATCTCCAGGCCTCGCGCGAGCTGGGCTTCGAGGGGAAGACCGCGCAGCTCGTCCGCATGGAGCGCCGGTGTAGTCCCCCGATCGCCGGCGTGATGCCGCACCATGTCGGCGATGACGGCCGCGGTATCGACTTCCGCAGCTTCGTCGCCCACAGGAGCTCCCTGATCCAGGAGAGCGAGCAGCGCCACCTCCTCACCGGAATCGGTGAGCTGGCGCGCCATCTCGAACGCGACGATCCCGCCGAAAGAGTAACCGGCGAGAAGGTAGGGGCCGGCGGGCTGAACGCTCCGCACGGCTTGGAGGTACTCGGCCGCCATCTCTTCGATCGTGGCCTGCGGTGCTTGGGCCTGCCCGTCCAAGGGGCGCGCCTGGAGGCCATAGACCGGCTGGTCTGTGCCCAGCTCGCGGGCGAGGCGGTAGTAGAAGAGAACTTCACCCCCGAGCGCATGGACGCAGAAGAGCGGCGTCCGCGTCCCGAGGGGCTGGATCGGCACCAGCGGCGACCAGGGGGTGCCACCCTCCTCCTCGAGCCCAGGGACGATGAAAACCTCCTTTCCTTCCCGGCTGTGCTGGATCAGCTCCCGTAGCGCGCCGGCATAGGCTGCAGCCAGTCGCTCTGCGGTCTCCCGGCGATGCGTCCGCGAGCCGTAGGTCAAGGTGATCCGGAGCCGGCCATCGGCCACGAGACCTCCGATTTCCAGCAGGTGGCTGCGGTGGGCGCGCGGGCTCCGGCTGGGGCCGGCCGAGGCGCTCGAAGGACGGAAGAGAGAATGCTCGTCCAAGGTGGCGTCGACCTGGCCCAGATAGTTGAACAGAATCTCGGCCGCCGGAGCTTCTTCCAGCGCAGAACGCAGCAGACCGTAGCCGATGCCGCGCCCGGGCACGGCGCGCAACCGCTCCCTGGCGCTCACCAAGGCGGCGCCGGGACCGGCGTCGCCCGCCTCCAGGACGACCGGGTACAGAGAGGTGAACCAGCCCACGGTGCGCGAGACGTCGAGGTCGTCAAACAGCGGCTCGCGGCCATGCCCTTCCAGGTCCACGCGCAGGCGCGGAGAGCCGGTCCAACCCGCCAGAGCCCGGACCAGGGCGCTGAGCAGCGCTTCGTCGATGCGATTCTTGTACACCGACGGCAGGGTCTGGAGCAGGTCCGCGGTCTCTTCGACGCTGAGCTCGAAGGAGACCGTGGCCTCGTCGCGGACGAGATTGCCACCCGGCGCGGGGAAGTCCACCGGCAGATGGGGCACGGGAACCTGGGCGGTCTCACGCCAGTGCGCCAGCTCGCGCGCCAGCTCCCCCGAGCCGGCGCGTTCGGCCAGACGGCGAGCCCACTCCTGGAATGAAGTGGTTTTCGGCGGGAAGGCGGGGCGCACCCCGCGCGCGGCCTGGCGGTAGGCCCCCTCCAGGTCTTCGAGCAGCACGCGCCAGGAGACCCCATCCACCGCCAGGTGGTGGGTGACCCAGAGCAGACGCGCCGGCTGCCCGGCACCACCCTGGGGGACATCGAACAGGCAGAGACGGGTGAGAGGTCCGGCCGACAGGTCGAAGCTCGCCTGGAGAGCCGCGGCCGCCTGCTCGAAGGCCTCGCTCCTGCGAGGCGCCGGCAAGCCCGCAAGATCGACCTGGTGCAAGGGCGCCTCCGGCCCGGCCGGCGCGTTCTCCTGCCGCCCGCCATGGAACCGCAGGCGCAAGGCGTCGTGGTGCTCCACGAGGGCGGCCATGGCGCATTCCAGGGCGGCGGGGGCGAGGGGCTCTCGCGACTCCAGCAGGAGAGCCTGGTTGAAGTGGTGGGGGTCCGCAAAGCTCTGCGCGAAGAACCAGCGCTGGATCGGGGTGAGCGGCACCTCTCCCGTCACCGGTCCCTGCTCGGCACGGATGGCGCCGGCGGTGTCCGTGGCCGTGGCGTGGCGGGCGAGGCCGGATATGGTCTGGTGCTCGAAAATCTGCCGCATGGTGAAATGCAGACCGGCCTGACGCGCCCGGGCCACGATCTGGACGGAGAGGATCGAGTCGCCGCCGAGCTCGAAGAAGTTGTCGTCGACTCCCACCCGCGGCAGGCGCAAGGTCTGCGCCCAGACAGCCGCCAGGATCTCCTCCTCGCGCGTGCGGGGCGCCACGTAGCCGCCCGCGCGCGCACCGGGCTGCTCCGGAGCCGGCAGGGCTTTCCTGTCCACCTTGCCATTGGCGCTGAGGGGGAGCGCCATGAGCGTGACGAAGGCGGCGGGCACCATGGGCTCCGGCAGCCGCGTCCGCAACGACCGGCGCAGCTCCTCGGCCGCGACGTCGCCGACCACGTAGGCGACCAGCCGCTTTTCGGAGCGATCCTCCCGCGCCATCACGACCGCCTCCCGGACTCCGGGCAGCGCCGTCAGCGCCGCCTCGATCTCGCCCAGCTCGATCCGGACGCCGCGGATCTTGACCTGGTGGTCCAGGCGGCCGAGGTACTCGATGGCCCCGTCGCTGCGCCACCGCGCCAGGTCGCCGGTGCGGTAGACGCGCTCGCCGGCCTCCCTTCCCTCGGGATCCGGCAGGAAGCGCTCGGCCGTGAGATCGGGACGCTCGACATAACCGCGCGCCAGGTTGACTCCGGCGATGAACAGCTCGCCCGGGACTCCCACCGGCACCGGCAGCAGGTTGCGGTCGAGCAGGTGGATGCGGGTGTTGGCGATGGGCCGCCCGATGGGGATGCCGACGCGGTCGTTCCCGCCGCCGGCCGCTTCACAGACCCAGGAGGTGACGTCCACCGCGGCCTCGGTGGGGCCGTAGAGGTTGTGCAGCCGAGTTTGTCCGAGACGGGCGGCGAACCGGCTGGCCAGCTCCGAGGACAACGCCTCGCCGCTGCACACCACGTCGCGAAGAGTGCGGCACTCCGCGGCTCCTGGCTCCTCCAGGAAAAGCTGCAGCATGGAGGGGACGAAGTGGAGCACCGTGATCCCCTGTCCGGCGATGAGGCGCGCCAGGTAGCCGTTGTCGCGGTGGCCGCCGGGCCTTGCCACAACCAGGCGGGCGCCGGTCATCAGGGGCCAAAACAACTCCCAGACCGAGACGTCGAAGCTGAAAGGGGTCTTCTGGAGCACCCGGTCGGCGGCGGTCAGGTGCAGCGCGTCCTGCATCCAGAGGAGCCGGTTGACGATGGCGCGATGGGAGATGACCGCGCCCTTGGGCCGGCCGGTGGAGCCGGAGGTGTAGAGCACGTAGGCCGGGTGGTCAGGATCGACGGACACCGCGAGCGAGCCCGCATCGAGATCACCGAGATCCCCGTCGAGGAACAGGAAGCGCTCCCCTTCACCGGATCGATCATCCGGCAGGCGGTCGGCCAGGCCGGCGCGGGACAAGATCACCCGCAGGCGGGCATCGCGATCCTGGAAGGCGAGGCGGTCGGCCGGGTGGTCGGGGTCGAGGGGGACATAGGCGGCGCCCGCCTTGAGGATGCCGAGGAGGGCGACGAGCAGCTCGCAGGAGCGCTCCAGGAGCACGCCGACGCGGCTCTCCGGGCCGCAGCCGCGGGCCTGGAGCCGGCGCGCCAGGTGGTTCGCCCGCCGGTCGAGCTCGCTGTAGGTCATCTCCTCGTCCTCGAAGACGAGGGCCACGGCATCAGGGGTCCGGCCGGCCTGGTCCTCGATCCAGGCATGGAGCGGACGCTCGACGGGATAGTCGACGGCCGTCTCGTTCCAGGCGCGAAGCTGGAGAGCCTCCGCCGCGGTGAGCAGCCCCAGCTCGCCGACGGGACGCTCCGGCTCTTCGACCATGCCGGTGAGCAACAGCTCGAAGCACGCGATCAGGCGGTCGACGGTCGCGGCGTCGTAGAGATCGCTGGCGTGCTCGACCACCCCGAGGATTCCGCCGCCATGCTCTTCGAGGCTCACCGTGAGATCGAGCCTCGCCGTCGTCGTTTCTACGGAGACCGGCCGCAGGCGCAGGCTCTCGATCTCCAGGCTTGCGACGGGAGCGTTCTGCAGGACGAGCATCACCTGGAACAGGGGGGAGTGGGCGAGGCTGCGCTCCGGGGCGAGCTCCTCGACCAGCTTTTCGAACGGCACGTCCTGGTGCAGATAGGCGGCCAAGGCGGTCTCGCGCACCCGGCCGAGCAGCTCGCGGAACGTGGGCGTGCCGGCCAGATTTCCTCGCAGGACGAGAGTGTTGACGAAGAACCCGATCAGCTCTTCGGTCTCGATCCGGTTGCGTCCGGCGATAGGCGTGCCCACCGCGAGATCGTCCTGTCCGCTGAAGCGCGCGAGAAGCGCCTGGAAGCCGGCCAGGAGCACCATGAAGAGGGTCGCTCCTTCGCGCCGGCCCAGGGCCTCCAGGGGGCGGGTGAGCGCGGCCGGCAGCCGCACCGGCCGCGTGGCGCCGCGGTAGCTCTGGGCCGCCGGCCGCGGCCGGTCGGTGGGCAGCTCCAGGAGCGGCGGCAGACCGGCGAGCTGCCGCCGCCACCAGTCGATCTCCTGCTCCAGGACCTCGCCGTGCAGCCAGGAATGCTGCCAGACGGTGAAGTCGGCGTACTGCACCGGCAGCTCCGGCAAGGGCGAGGGCTCACCCTGGGCCAACGCGGCATAGAGCGAGACCATCTCGCGCACCAGGATGCCCATGGACCAGCCGTCGCTCGCGACGTGGTGCATGGTGAGCGCGACGACATGGTCTTCCGGCGCCAGGCGCAGCAGCACGCCGCGCAGGAGCGAACCGCAGGCGAGATCGAACGGCCGGCCGGCCTCTCCCCCGGCCAGGGCGAGTGCCACCGTCCCCCGCGCAGGCTCCGGCAGCCCCGAAAGGTCCACCAGCGGCAGGACGAAGGGTGCCGGCGGCTGGATCACCTGCACCGGCTTGCCCTCCGGCGCAGCGAAGGCGGTGCGCACGGCCTCGTGGCGGCGCACGATCTCTCCGAGGCAGCCCCGCAGCACCGCGGGTTGCAGCGGACCTTCGGTGCGCAGCGCCACCGCCAGGTTGTAGAGCGGGCTTCCCGGCTCGAGCTGGTCGATGAGCCAGAGCCGCTGCTGGGCGAACGACAGGGGCAGCGGACCCTCCCGTGGCACCGGGATCAGAGTGGGAATGGATTGTTCGGCACCGGCTCGCAGGGATTCCTCGACGCGGGCGGCGAGGTCCGCCAGCCTGGGGGCCGCGAAGAGATCGCGCAGCGGTATCTCGACGCCGAGGGCAGCGCGCAGGCGCGACATCACCCGGGTGGCGAGGAGGGAGTGGCCCCCCAGGTCGAAGAAGTGGTCGGCCGCCCCGACCCGTTCGAGACCGAGCACCTCGGCCCAGATGCCGGCGAGGACCTCTTCGACCGGCGTACGCGGCGCCAGCCAGGTCTCTGGAGTGCCCTGCCGTTCCGGCGCCGGCAAGGCTTTCCGGTCCACCTTGCCGTTCGCGGTGAGGGGGAGCGCCGCGAGCGTCACGAAGGCGGCCGGCACCATGTGCTCCGGCAGCCGCTCGCGGAGCGACTGGCGCAGCTCTTCGATCACGACGTCGCCAGCGACGTAGGCGACGAGCCGCCGATCGCCAGGCGATCGGTCGGATCCGTCCGATCGCGCCACCACCACCGCCTCGCGGACTCCCGCCAGGGAGAGCAGCACCGCCTCGATCTCTCCCAGCTCGATGCGGAAACCGCGAATCTTGACCTGATGGTCCGAGCGGCCCAGGAACTCGATCATCCCATCCGGCAGCCGGCGCGCGAGATCGCCCGTCCGGTACAGCCGCTCTCCCCAGGCTCCAAAGGGGTCCGGGACGATCTTCTCGGCCGTCAGGCCAGGCCGGTGGAGATACCCGCGGCAGACACCCGCGCCACCGAGATAGAGCTCACCCCGTGCTCCGATCGGGACCGGATGCAGCTGCGGGTCCAGGATCAGAATCCGGGCATTGGCGATCGGGCGTCCGATGGACACCGGCCCGGCTGGCGGAATCGACACCGGAATCTCGTAGGTGCAGCACCCCACCACCGTCTCCGTCGGCCCATACTCGTTGATCAGGCGCAGGCCCGGCGCGTGCTCCCGCCAGAAGGCGAGCTGCTCGCCGGAGAGCGGCTCGCCACCGATGACGAAGGCGCTCGCGCAGCCAGCGACCCGCTCGGTCGGCAGCAGACGCTCCAGGACCTCCAGATGCGCGGGTGTGAGCTTGACCAGCCCGAAGTCCCCCTCGGCGAGCGCCGCGGCCAGTCCTTCGACTCCCTCCTCCTCGGGCACCAGCTCGACGCAGCGGCCGGCGAGCAGCGGCAGAAAGAGGCTGGTCACCGTCAGATCGAAGCTGATGGGAGAGTGGACCGGAGCGCCTCGTCCTTCCCCCGCCGGATAGGCCTCCGCCGCCCAGAGCAGGTAGTTCGCGAGCCCGCGGTGGGTGACCGCCACCCCCTTGGGAGCACCGGTCGAGCCCGAGGTATAGAGCACATAGGCGAGATTGTCGGCCGCCGGTCGCGCGGCCGGACCCGCGGCGACCGCGACCTCCGGGAGATCGTCGAGGCAGATGACGCAGGAGTGCTCCGGGAGAGCTGGCAGCAACCGCGTCCGGGTGAGCAGGAGGGACGGGCGGGCGTCCTCGAGCAGGAACGACAGCCGCGGGCGCGGGATGGAGGTGTCGAGCGGCAGGTAGGCGCCCCCGGCCTTGAGCACCGCCAGCAGGGCCACCACCAGATAGATCGAGCGCTCGAGAAAGAGCGCCACGAGGACGTCGGGCCCGGCGCCCAGAGCCCGAAGGTGCGCGGCCAGGTGCTCGGAGCGGGCGTCCAACTCACCGAAGGAGAGCTGTTCGAGACCCTGGGCCACGGCCGGCAGCACCGGAGTCTCCGCCGCCCGGGCAGCCAGAAGGTCCTGGAAGAGAATCTCCCGCGCCGGAGACACCTCGGTGTCGTTCCACTCGGCGATCGCCTGGTGGCGTTCCGCCGGGGAGAGCAGCGGCAGCTCCCAGGCTGACAGCTCCGGCGCCGCCAGGGCCGCGGTCAGCAGCCTTTCGTAATGAACGGCCAGCCGGTCGACGCTGGCCGCGTCGTAGAGGTCCGTGGCGTACTCGAACGTACCAATGAGCCCGCCGTTGTGCTCGGTGAGATTGAGCGTGAGATCGAACTTCGCCATCGTCCCTGGGTCGCCGGCGGGCCGCAGGCGAAGAGCCTCGGTTTCCAGGCTCTCGGCGGGAGCGTTCTGCAGGACGAGCATCGCCTGGAACAGGGGGGCATGGGCGAGGCTTCTCTCCGGGGCCAGCTCCTCGACCAGCTTTTCGAACGGTACGTCCTGGTGCAGATAGGCGGACAGAGCGGTTTCGCGCACCCGGCCGAGCAGCTCGCGGAACGTGGGGGCGCCCGTCAAATCGCCCCGAAGGACCAGCGTGTTCACGAAGAATCCAATCAATCCCTCGGTCTCGACCCGGTTGCGTCCTGCGACGGGTGAGCCCACCGCGAGATCGTCCTGTCCGCTGGTGCGCGCCAGCAAGGCCTGGAATCCGGCCAGGAGCACCATGAAGAGCGTCGCCCCCTCGCGCCAGCCCAGGGCCGAGACCTGCCGGGTGAGCGCGGCCGGCAGCCGCACGGACTGCACCGCGCCACGGTAGCTCTGTACCGCCGGCCGCGGCCGGTCGGTGGGCAGCTCCAGGAGCGGCGGCAGGCCGGCGAGCTGCAGCCGCCACCAGTCGATCTCCTGCTCCAGGACCTCGCCGTGCAGCCAGGAATGCTGCCACACCGCGAAATCCGCGTACTGCACCGGCAGCTCCGGCAGAGGCGAGGGCTCACCCTGGACGAACGCGGCATAGAGCGCGGTCACCTCGCGCACCACGATGCCCATGGACCAGCCGTCGCTCGCGACGTGGTGCATGGTGAGGGCGAAGGCATGGTCCTCGGCCGCCAGGCGCAGCACCATGCCGCGCAGCATCAGATCGCGAGCGAGATCGAACGGCCGGCCTGCCTCTTCCACGGCCAGGGCGAGAGCCGTCGTCTCGCGCGCGGGCTCCGGTAGCCCCGACAGGTCCACCAGCCGCAGGACGAATGGGGCCGGCGGCTGGATCACCTGCACCGGCGCGTCCGCTTGCAGTGCGAAGACAGTGCGCAGGGCCTCGTGGCGGCGCACGATCTCTCCCAGGCAGCGCTCCAGCACCGTGGTTTGCAGCGGCCCTGCGACGCGTAGCGCCAGCGGCATGTTGTACAGCGGGCTTCCCGGCTCGAGCTGGTCGATGAACCAGAGCCGCTGCTGGGCGAACGACAGGGGGAGGGTCCCCCGTTGCGGCGCCGGAAGGAGAGGAGGAACGGCCGGCTCCGCGCCGGTCCGGCGAGCGGCTTCGATGCGGGCAGCGAGACCCTCGACCGTCGGAGCCTCGAAGAGATCGCGCACCGGCAGCTCGACGCCCAGCGCACGGCGCAGGCGCGAGATCACCTGCGCGGCCAGCAACGAATGCCCGCCAAGCGCGAAGAAATGGCCGTCCAGCCCCACCCGCTCGAGGCCGAGGAGCTCGGCCCAGATGTTGGCGACCACCTCTTCGACCGGCGTGCGCGGGGCCAGGTAGACCTCTGGAGCGCTCTGTTGTTCCGGCGCCGGCAGGGCCTTCCGGTCCACCTTGCCGTTGGGGGTCAAGGGCAGGGTTTCGAGGGTCACGAAGGCGGCCGGCACCATGGAGTCGGGCAGCCGCTCGCGTAATGCCTGGCGCAGCGAATCGACCGCGGCGTCGCCGGTCACGTAGGCGACCAGGCGATCCTCACGCACCACGGCCACCGCCTCGCGGACCCCGGGCAACGCCGCCAGCGCCGCCTCGATCTCGCCGAGCTCGATGCGCTGGCCGCGGATCTTGACCTGGTGGTCCACCCGGCCGAGGAATTCGATCTCTCCGTCGCGGCGGTGGCGGCAGAGATCTCCCGTGCGATAGAGCCGCTCCCCGCCTCTCCAGGGATCAGGCAGGAACCGCTCCGCCGTGCGGCTCGGGTCTCCCAGATAACCGCGGGCTAGAGCGGGCCCGCCCACCCACAGCTCCCCTGCCACCCCCGGAGGCATCGGCTGCATGCACCGGTCCAGCAGATGGATCCGCAGGCCGTCGATGGGCCGGCCCAAAGTGAGGGAAGAGTCGAGAGCCGCGCTGGTCACCACCGAGGCCTCCGTCGGGCCGTAGTGGTTGATCAGGGTGAAACCGCACCCTGGCTTCGGGTGGAGGCGAAGGCGGTCGCCTCCGACCAGCAACCGGCGCAAGGTCGGAATCCGCAGTCCTTCGCTGGCGAGGAGCGCCTCGGCGAGGGGGGTGGGCAGGAAGGAGACGGTGACCCCGCGCTCGGCCATCCAGGCGGCCAGCCGCGGCGGGTCCATTCGCGCCTCCTCCGCCGGCAGGTGGAGGGTCGCCCCAGAGGCCAGGCAGGCCCAGATCTCCCAGACCGAAGCGTCGAAGCCGAGGCTCGCCACCTGGGTGCGGTGGTCTCCCGGCCCCGTGCCATGCGCGCCGAGGTCCCAGCGCACCAGGTTGAGCAGCCCGCGGTGCGCGATCTGCACACCCTTGGGCCGTCCCGTCGAGCCGGAGGTGTAGAGCACGTAGGCGAGATGGTCCGGCTCCACGGCCAAAGCGGCCAGCGGGGCGCAGAGCGCGATCTCCTTGTCGCGGTCCAGGCAGACGATCCGTCCCGGCACCGCAGGCACCTGGTCGATCAGGGACTCCTGAGTCAGCACCACCGGGGCCGCCGTCTCTTCAAGCATGAAGGCGAGGCGCTCGGCGGGATGGACCGGATCGAGGGAAAGGTAGGCCGCACCGGCTTTGAGGACACCCAACTGGGCCACCAGCAGATCCGCCGAGCGCTCCATCAGCACGGCCACGATGGACTCCGGTCCCACGCCCCCTTCACCCAGGAAACCGGCCAGCCGGCCGGAGCGCTCGCCGAGCTCGCCGTAGGTCAGCGTGCGACCCGCCGCATCCACCACCGCCGGAGCGTCCGGCCGTTCGCGGCACCAGCGCTCCACAAGGGACGTCACGGGGCCCTCCCAGCGCTCCTCCCCGCCCGTGTCGTTCCACTCCGTGAGCACCTGGTGGCGCTCGCCGGAGGAGAGGAGAGGCAGCTCCGCGACCCGCAGGTCCGGGGCGGCGGCGGCGGCCGCGAGCAGCCGCTCGAAGCCTGCGATCAGGCGGTCGATGGTCGCGGCGTCGAAGAGATCGGTGGCGTGCTCGACCGTCCCGCTGAGGCCACCGTCGTGCTCCGAGAGGTTCAGCGTGAGATCGAACTTTGCCGCCGTGGTCTCCGGATTCATCGCCCGCAGCCGCAGGTTCCGGACCTCCAGGCTCACGCCCGGAGTGTTCTGCAGGGCGAACATCACCTGGACCAGGGGGGCGTGGGCGAGGCTCCTCTCCGAGGCCAGCTCCTCGACCAGCTTTTCGAACGGCACGTCCTGGTGGGCCTGGGCGGCGAGCTCGGTCTCTCGCACGCAGCCGAGCAGCTCGCGGAAGGTGGGATCTCCCGCCAGGTTGCCGCGCAGAACCAGGTTGTTCACGAAGAACCCGATCAGCCCCTCGACCTCTACCCGGTTGCGCCCGGCGACCGGCGTGCCCACCGCGAGGTCGTCCTGACCGCTATAGTGCGCGAGAAGAGCCTGGAAACCGGCCAGGAGCACCATGAAGAGCGTCGCTCCCTCGCGCCGGCCCAGGGCCTCCATCCGCCCGGTGAGGCCGGCCGAAAGCCGCACTGGCCGGGTGGCACCCCGGAAGCTCTGCACCGCGGGCCGCGGCCGGTCGGTAGGCAGCTCCAGGAGCGGCGGCAGGCCCGCAAGCTGCTGCCGCCACCAGTCGATCTCCCGCTCCAGGATCTCGCCGTGCAGCCAGGAACGCTGCCACACCGCGAAATCCGCGTACTGCACCGGGAGCCCGGCCAGAGGCGAGGGCTCACCCTGGGCGAACGCGGCATAGAGCGCGGCCACCTCGCGTACCAGGATGCCCATGGACCAGCCATCGCTCGCGACGTGGTGCATGGTGAGCGCGAGGGCATGGTCCTCCGCCGCCAGGCGCAGCAGCACGCAACGCAGCATCGGATCGCGGGCGAGATCGAAGGGCCGGCCGGCCTCCTCAGCGGCCAGGGCGAGAGCCACCGCCTCGCGCGCGGGCTCCGGCAGCCCCGACAGGTCCATCCCAGGCAGGACGAAGGGCGCCGGCGGCCGGATCTCCTGCACCGGCGCGTCTCCTTGCAGAGCGAAGACGGTGCGCACGGCCTCGTGACGGCGCACGATCTCCCCCAGACAGCGCTCCAGCACCGCGGACTCGAGCGGCCCTTCGACGCGCAGCACCACCGGCAGGTTGTACAGCGACGTGCCCGGCTGGAGCTGGTCGAGGAACCAGAGCCGCTGCTGGGCGAACGAAAGGGGCAGGGCCCCCTCGCGCGGCACCGGGACGATGCGCGGCACGCCCGCCGTCTCGCCCCGGCCCCGAAGCTGCTCGACCTCCACCGCCAGGGCGGCCACGGTGGGCGCCTCGAAGAGGGTGCGCAAGGAGATCTCCACGCCGAGACCGGCCTCGAGGCGCGAGACGAGTTGGAGTCCCAGCAACGAATGGCCACCCAGCGCGAAGAAGCTGTCGTGGACCCCCACCCGGCCGATCCCGAGCAGCTCGCCCCAGATCGTGGCCAGCCGCCGCTCGAGATCGGTGCGCGGCTCCTCGTAGGGCGTGTCGATCCCGGGCCGGGCATGGCCGGAGCTCGGAGGCCTCTCGGCTGCTGCGATCTCCGCGGCCGGCCGCGGCGGCAACCCGAGAAGCTGGTCGAGGGCCTCGGGCGTAGGCGGG
>DATFPH010000217.1:0-4296 GCA_035264905.1 Thermoanaerobaculia bacterium | reverse complement strand
AGGTGATGCGGGTCAGTCAGATGCCGGTGTCGCTGGAGAAGCCGGTGGGGGATGAGGACGATTCCGAGCTGGGGGATTTCGTGGCGGATGAGAGCACGGAGTCGCCGTTCGAGTCCGCGTCCGACAATCTGCAGAGGGAGGACGTGCGGCGGGCGCTGGCGGTATTGCCGCGCCGGGACCGCGAGGTGCTGGAACTGCGGTACGGACTGAATGGCCGCCAGCCGATGACGCTCGAGGAGGTTGGCGAGGCGTTCGGGGTGACCCGGGAGCGGATCCGCCAGATCGAGAACAACACGCTGAAGCGGCTCAAGGTGCTGCCCGAGGCGCAGTGCTTGCGCGGCCTGGGCTAGCTGATCAGACTTAGGGCCGAGGCGTTCACGAGACCGGGCTGGGTCCGGACCCCGGCAGCTTTCACCGAGCCTTTCGGTTCCTGCCATGGGTGCAGAAGACCAACCCCCGCTCAGCCGGGGGCGCGGCGTTCGGACCCGGCCGGGCCATCAGCTTCTTCCTCCTGAAGAGCGAGCTGTTCGACCTGCCGCTCCATGTACTCCTCGACACGGGTCATGATGAAGCGACCGGTGCCGTCGGACTCGACGCGGAAGCGATCGCCTGGCTCAATCTCGGAGCCTGCGGCGACCGCCAGCGGGACCGTCACCTGATGATTAGCCGACATTCGGGTGCGCCCGACCGCGACTTGGTCGGGCGCTTCAGATGGGGGAGGCAGGATTCGAACCTGCGAAGGCAGAGCCATGGCGTTTACAGCGCCACCCCGTTGACCGCTTGGGTACTCCCCCGGCTCCGTGATCGATTCTAGAGCGGGACTACCCGTTTCGGTCAGCGCAAGGCGACCGGCATCCACCTCGAACTCCGAATATTTGAGGCCACCGACGTGGATAGATCCACGTGCCTCGATCTCGCGCGACGGGATGAACCAGGAACGCCCGTCGGCGATGAGCACGAAAAGAAATTCGAAGCGGGACGGATCGAACTTCTTGACCAAGCCGGTCCAGCTCTGGTTTCCGCCCGACGTCGCCAGCTGGACTGCGTAGCTCCCCGTTGACTTGACGCGGTGCCTCGAGGTCTTGACCTGGACTCGCAGCGGCTGGTCGCAAAGATCCGCGATCAGATCGTAGTCGGGGCTATGGAAGAGCGGGAAGGAAACGATCGCGCCGATCGATGTCAGCCACTGAATGGCCGCCGCTTCTCCCAGATCGCCCTGCTTTCTCGCGTGAAACCCGATCGGCATCAGAGCAAACGTACGTTCGGTGAGGCTGCGCATCGTCCCCGGAATGCCACGAATTGGTGACGAGATCGCCTGCAGAGTCATGCGCACCCGGATAGCGTCAGCGCCATGCCCGAGCTCGACGGAAGGGTGATCGCGATCGCCGGGGCCGGCGGCGGCCTCGGCCCCGTCGTCGCCCAGCGTCTCGCCGACGCCGGCGCCTCACTCTCCCTCGCGGACCGGCACCAGGAGATCGCGGACGGAGTCGCCCAGGATCTGGGCATCCCGGACGACCGCGTCCACCCCCACGCCGTGGACCTGCTCGACGTTTCCGCCGCCAACGACTGGGCCGCGGAGATCCAGAACCGCTTCGGCCACATCGACGGCCTCCTCCATCTGGTCGGCGGCTATCGCGGTGGCGACCCGATCCATTCGTTCGACCTCTCGGACTACGAGTTCCTCCACGACCTACTCGTCCGCACCGTCCAGCACACCAGCCGCGCCTTCCACACGGCCCTCACCACCAGCGACCACGGCCGCTTCGTCCTGGTTTCCTCCGCAGCGGCCCAAAGCCCCGAGAGCACCAACGCCGCCTACGCCTGCGCCAAGGCCGCGGCGGAGGCCTGGACCCTGGCCCTAGCGGACTCCTTCGCCGGAACCCGCGCGACCGCCAACATCGTCGTGGTCAACGCAATCGAGACCCCCGGCATGCGTGAGGAGAGCCCCGAGACCGAGCGCCCCACCTTCACTCCAGCCGAGGACCTGGCGGACGCCATCGCCTTTCTCTGCTCCGACTCGGCATCGCGCATGAACGGCCAGCGCCTCTCCCTTCACCCCTGATCGCTCCCCAAATCCCTCGCTACAGTGAGGGCCCCGCCCGGATAGCTCAGTCGGTAGAGCACTTCCATGGTAAGGAAGGGGTCGCCGGTTCAAGTCCGGCTCCGGGCTCTTCGCTATGCCAACGGACGACGCATCACTCGTCATCCACGAAGGCGCAGGGGCCGGCAGCGAGCACCCGGTCGACGGCGAGCTCATCCTCGGCCGCGAGCACGGCTCCGCGGACCTGGTCATCCCAGACCCCGGCGTTTCCCGCCGGCACGCCCGTGTCCTCCCGGACAACGGCACCCTGATCCTCGAGGACCTCGGCTCCTCCAACGGCACCTACCTGAACGGCGAACGCATCTCCGGACCAGTGGAGGTCGCCGCCGGTGACGAGGTACAGCTCGGCGACACGGTCATCGGCGTAGGCGGCACCACCGCCACCGCGGTCATGCCGCCCGGCGCACCACCGACCACCGCCCATCCCGGCCCCCCGCAACCGGTTCGCCGCCAGCCCGCACCTGCCGGCCCGCCCTCACCCCCCCGCCTGGCCCCACCGCCACACGACCCCGGCAACCTCCCGGCCCTCGCCGCCCTCTTCCTCGGCCCCCTCTCCATCCTCCTGGTCTTCCTCAGCGCCGGCGGCTTCTTCATCGCGCTCCCCTGCGGAATCGCCGCGATCGTCCTCGGAACCATGGGCATCCGCAACGCGGACCGCCACCGCGGCCACCGCGCCCCCGCCCGCATCGGCCGGTTCACCGGCATCGTCGGCACCTTCCTCGCGACCGTCGCCCTGATCGTCTTCATCGTCGTCGCGGCCGCCCTCCACAGCACCGAGCACAGCGTCGCCGGCCTCATCGATCGCATCCGCGACGAAATCGACAAGGTCGACGTCCCGGACGTCAATGCACCGGACGTGAACGCCCCGGACGCCTCCACCCCGAGCGGCTCCGACGGCGGCTCGAGCTCGAGCTCGAGCTCGAGCGACAGCGGCGGCACATCCGCCCCGAGCCAGTGACTGGCTGACCAGCCAGGCCGTCGGCCCGGCAGCTAGTCTGCCCCGCCGTGGACTTCAAGCTCTCCGACGAGCAGCGCGACTTCGTCTCAGCCATCCGCGACTTCTGCCAGCGCGAGTGCGGCACCCGCGAGCAGCGCGAGCAGCTCACCAACCACTACACCGAGCTCCACAACCCCGACATCTACAAGCGGATGGCCGACCTCGGCTGGCTCGGCCTCACCATCCCCGAGGAGCACGGCGGATCCGGCGGCACCTGGATCGACGCCTGCCTCTTCATGGAGGAGACCTCCCGCGGGCTGGCCCCGATCGGCGGCTACAGCACCACGCTGATCGTCGCCGGTGCCGTCAAGCGCTTCGGCACCAAGGAGCAGAAGGACCGCATCCTGGGCAACATCGCCAAGGGCTCCGTCGAGTCGATCGCCATGACCGAGCCCGAGTCCGGCTCGGACGTCGGCTCGCTCTCCACCCGCGCCGAGCGCTCCAACGGCGGCTTCGTCATCAACGGCCAGAAGGTCTTCATCTCCAACGCCCGCCAAGCGGACCACGTCCTCACCGTCTGCCGCACCACCAAGGGCGAGTCCAAGCACGAGGGCCTCTCGATGATCTTCGTGCCGGTCGGCACCGAGGGCATGACCATGGACCCGATCGACACCATGGGCGGCCGCGAGACCAACACCGTCTACTACAACGACGTCGAGGTCCCCGAGGAGAACCTCCTCGGCCAAGTGGATCAGGGGTGGACCCAGCTGATGGCGGGCCTCAACGTCGAGCGGCTCATCCTCGCCGCGATCCAGCTCGGCGTCGCCGAGCGCGCCTTCGACGACGCCCTCTCCTACTCCAAGGAGCGCAAGCAGTTCGGCAAGCCGATCGGCTCCTTCCAGGCCCTCCAGCACCGCTTCGCCGACCTCGCCACCGACCTCGAGGCCTCCAAGCTGATGACCTACTGGGTCGCGAGCATGGTCGACGAGGACGAGGACCGCATGCTCCCCAAGGAGGCCTCGATGGTGAAGCTCTTCGTCACCGAGACCGCCAAGCGCGTCACCCTCGAGGGCATGCAGATGATGGGTGGCTACGGGTACTCATCCGAGTACGACATGGAGCGCCTGGTCCGCCAGACCCTGGTCTCCACCATTTACGGCGGCACCAGCGAGATCCAGCGCGGCATCATCGCCAAGACGCTGGGTCTCTAGTTACCGGCTACGGCCCCGTGTATCCGTTCGAGTAGCACGGCCGCGCC
>DATFPH010000216.1:0-58486 GCA_035264905.1 Thermoanaerobaculia bacterium | reverse complement strand
CCTCGTGGTGGAGGGGGACGGCCTCGATTTCGCCGCCCGGCTCGCCCGCGCCATGGACGGCCGCGTCCGCGAGCACCGCGCCTTCCTCACGGCCGTGGTCATCGATCCCGAGGGGTTCCACGTCGACGTGGCCACGGCGCGGAGCGAGTTCTACCGCGCTCCAGCGGCGCTGCCTGAAGTCCAGATGTCGGCCCTGCGCCAGGACCTCTTCCGGCGCGACTTCACGATCAACACCTTGGCGATCCGTCTGGGACCGGACGAGACGCCCGAGCTGATCGACTACTTCGGCGCGCGCAACGATCTCAAGGACAAGACGCTCCGTGTGCTCCACAGCCTGTCGTTCATCGACGATCCGACGCGAGTGCTGCGCGCCGTCCGCCTGGAGCTGCGGCTCGGCTTCCTCATCTCCTCGGAGACGCGGCGGCTCGTCGAGGTGGCTCTCGCCGAGGGGATCTTCGACCATCTCTCCGGCTCGCGCCTGCGCGAGGAGCTGGAGAAGCTCCTGGACGATCCGGCCCTGGCCCTGCGCGGGCTCGACCGGCTCGCCTCCCTGGGAATCCTGCGCGTCCTCCATCCCGGCCTGGAGCTGGGAGATGCCATCCGCGAGCGGCTGCGCGCGGCCCGCGCCGCCTTCGACTGGTACGAGCTCGAAGGCTTGAGCGATCCGCCGGTCCGTGCCTGGCGGCTGCTCCTCATGGCTCTCGCCCTCGATTTCGAGGCGGCCGAGCTCGATCGTCTTGCCGCGCGGCTGATGCTGGCGGGGGAGGACCGGCGTCTCCTCACCGGCCTGCCCGAACGCCTGGCGCGAGCGCGGGATTCCCTCGCAGCCGCCGGGCTCCCGGCCCACCGGGCGGTCGAGGCTGTGGAGGATCTATCGGGCGAGGAGCTTCTGCTGCTCCTGGCGGAAGGCGACGAGGAGGTCCGTGCCTGGGTGCGCCGGATCCTCACGGATCTCCGGCATCTCGAGCTGAAGATCCGGGGCGCCGACCTTGTGGCAGCCGGCGTGCCGCAGGGGCCGGAGATCGGGCGCGCGCTGGAGGCGACCCGGCGGGCGCGGCTGGACGGGGTGATCGGGGAGGGGAGGGAGGAGGAGCTGGAGTTCGCGCTGGGAGTCCTGTGAGGACCCGTCCCCCGGCTTCAGTCTAACGATCCTCGACCAGCGCCAGCACCCGCAGCGGGCTGCCGCTGCCGTTGACGATCTTGAGCGGCGCGGCGATGACGACCGCTCCGGTCGCGGGGAGCTGATCGAGATTGCGCAGGCTCGCGAGGCCGAACCGGCCGGCGCCGTGCATGAAGGTGTGGTTCGGAAACGGCGGATCGAAGGTGCCGGCTTGACCGGCGTCCGTCCCCACGGTCTCCACCCCGACACCGAGGATGTCGCGCTCCTCGAGGAGGAAGAGGGTCGCCTCCTTGTGGAAGCCGGGGCTGTGGGGGCCGTCGTCGCCGACGTTCAAGAAGTCCTGGGCGCCGGTGCGCCGGCTCCAGCCGGTGTAGAGCAGCACCCAGGCGCCGCGCGGGATGCGGCCATGCTGCGCTTCCCAGGCCAGGAGCCCGTCGCGCGTCAAAAGGAAGTCCGGGTTCGCCGCCACCTCACCGGTCACGTCGATCACGCAGGCCGGACCGACGAAGCGCCGCGCGGGAATCGTGTCGCAGGCATTGTCCGGCAGGTCCTTGCCGGTGATCCAGTGGACCGGAGCGTCGAAGTGGGTGCCGGTGTGCTCGCCGAGATGGAGGGTGTTCCAGTACCAGCCCGGGCCTTTGTCGTCGTACCGGGAAATCACCTCCATCGTCACTCCGGGCGAGGAGGCGAACTGCGGCGGCAAGCCGATCACCGGAGTGTCCGGACCGAGGGGTTGGGTCAGATCGACGACCCGGATACGTCCGGCGTCGAGCTCGGTCACGAGCTGCTGGAGGATGCTCATCGGCGGTCTCCTTCGGCTGGGGATGCCAGGCTGCGCAGGTGGCGTTGGAACTGAAAACGGCTCTCCAGGAAGTGCAGATCGAAGAAGTAGCTCGCCGGCCCTTGCGGCTCGACCTTGGCGACCAGGCAGGAAAGCTCCCGGGCCACAAGAGCTTCCTTGAGGGCGCTCTGGAGCTCCTCTTCTGTACGGAGCGTGCCGGTGCGGGGAATGCCCGAGGCCGCGGCGATGGCGGCCAGGTCCGATCCCGTGGCGGTTGCGGTGGTGAAGCTCCGTCCCACCGAGAGGAGGACCTCGTTGTCGAACACGATGTGGATGAGATTGGCCGGCTTGTACCGGGCCATCGTGGTCAGGCTCCCGAGGTTCATGAGCAACGAGCCGTCGCCGTCGATGACCACCACCTGCAGCTCGGGGCGGCTCAGGGCTATCCCCAAGCCGACCGACGAGGCGAGGCCCATGGAATGCCAGAGATAGAAGAAGCCGGGCTGGTGGCCGAGGGAGAACAGCTCGGCCGGCGCGGCCCCCATGTTGGTGACCACGATCGACCGCGCGAGCTCGGGATAGATGGCGGAGAGGGCGTCGACGCGGAGCATCAGTCCTCCCCTCAGTCTTCCCACATGAGGCCGCGGCACAGCAGCAGGGCGACCGGCCGCAAGCTGGACTCGGCGAGCACGACGGCCTGGCGGACGCGCGCGGCCACATGCTCCGGCGCGTCCAGGGTCAGGTAGGGGATGCGGAGGGCGTCCAGGACGTGCTCGGTGACGCCGCCGCCTTCCGTCTGCCACGGGTGCTCCTCCCCGAACCCGCCGCGGTGGCTCACCACCATCAACAAGGGGATGCGGTAGAGCTGGGCCAGGGAGACGATGCCGTTGATGCTCGCCAGGAGGCCATGGTTCTGCATCAACATCGCGGACTTCATTCCGGCGAGATGTGCGCCCGCCGAAATCCCCACCCCCTCCTCCTCCTTGGCCAGACGGACCAGGACCATCTCCGGGTCCTCCTCCGCGAGGCTCACCAGATGCACCAACCAGGTCTCCGGAAGCACGGAGAGCAACCGGATCCCGCACGCCTTGAGGGCATCGTAGACAGTCTGGGAGTTGGTCGCCGAGACAGGCATCGCTCGCCTCAGGATCGCCGAAGCTCAGCGGAGCTTACATCAGAGCGGTTCTGATTGTCCCCAGCATGAAGCAGGCGAGCTTCGCCTCGCGGCCTATCCAGGCGTCATCTGCCCGCTTGATCTACTCTTAGGCGGACCGTGGGCCTAAAATACGGCCCCTCCCCCCGCGGCGCTGAAGCATCACCCAGTGGGGCCAGCCGGGTGCCTGCCGAGCCGGATTGAAGACACCGGTGGTGGCGTACGGCCGCAGAATTTTTAGCGAGTTCTGTGCTTTTTGGTGGAACCTATTCGGAGCACCACCCACACAGTAGGACCGATATCTAAGGAGTGGCCTTGCGTGATTGCCGACACAGCCGGCGGCCAACTTGATTGATTACGCCAGAATTCGGTTGATGCGGAGGGGCAGGAATATCTCATCCTCATTCTCTTCTAGCCTGTCACCCACTCGAGAGTCGACGGTCACGCGGTAGAGCCGGTCAACGAAGTTCACCATGCGTATCTCAGATTCGAAAGGTTCACTCAGAATCTGGAATGCCTCCTCGGGGATCTTGCCCCGGAGTTGCCGCAAGATATCCGAGTCAAAGTCGTAGCTGACGACATAGGGGTCTCCGTCTCCGATGCTGACGCTGGACCCAAAGGTATAGAGATTCTGTGCGAGGTGAGCAATGAATGCAATGGGTACATCTGGAAAGATTAGGCGGGGAAACTCGTGAAATCCGAGGCGCTTGAGATGTAGGCCGAAATCCTTCTTCAGAGCTATGTCGCAAGTCAGCACATTGTCCGGCCCGAGAAGGGTGGCGAGATTCTCCCAATAGCTTGCTACCAAGCGCATGTCGAAGTGAAGGACTGGGTTGGGCCGGCTCACGTGGTAAAGAACGAACTCGCGGCCATTGCAGAGAGCAAAGTAGGGGACACGAACTTCGCTATGCATTGCGTACGAATAGGCCTGCTCGACATGTGCCGTCTTGAGGATATCGACGCTGGGCGCCTTTGCTTCCAGCAGCCAGGCAAGCTTGCCCTTGACCTCGAAGAGGTAGTCCGGGACCAAATAGATGGGTTTGGTTATGCTGCCAATGGAGACAAATGGGTGAAGGAGCTTCTTGCTGCGGATGATCCTGTTGGGCTCTGTCGGGCCGTAGCCTAGCGCGGCGAGGATGGGAACGACTATCTCCTCGCGTACCGAGTCCTCTTGAAAGTCGGGATCGTCGAGAATCCGAAAATCAAACTGGTGCAGCGGGTTATATCGCTGTTCCGCCTTCATCTGACTATCCCATGATCTTCGCACGTCCGCGGCCTCCACGGGCAGTGCGAGTGGCTCCCGGAGGACCTCGACGAGGCGATCGTCCACGCGCTATAGCCGATTCCACCCCTCGGCCGGAATCTCGCGGCCGAGAATCTCCTGGGCCTGCTGGATCAGCATGCGCAGTTGGGGGACTGAGTACTCGTCATTGGAGGGAACCGTCAGGCGGTGCTGCTGGAAGACCAGGAACTGATGCCGGGTGCCCGAGTACGGACCCTCGAAGCCCAAGGAACGTAACCGGCGGACAAACTCCCGCCGTTTACAGGGTGTCCATCGGGGCATGCACGGCCGGCCGGTTGAGGTCGACGCCGGCGATGACCGGCAGAGGATGGTCCAGCTTCAGTCCCACAAGGATCCAGTCTTCCAGAACCGAGCGGAGATCGTCCTCGCACTGCCGAAGCGTCACGCCGAACGCGAGGACGCCCTTGCAGGCCGGAATGTGGCCGGCGAAGGTGCCGTCTTCGAGCTTGTCGTAGGTGGCTTCGGCCATCGCCAGGTCGACGTAATCGCTGAGAATGAAGCGTGCTTTCATGAGTCGTTCTCCGTGGGAATAAGCATATCACTCCGGTGGCGACAAGAAGCACGGAGAGCAGACGGATCCCGCACGCCTTGAGGGCATCGTAGACGGTCTGGGAGTTGGTCGCCGAGACAGGCACCGTTCGCCTCAGGACGGGATCTTGGCCGTAGCCGCCTCGTCGGGCACCGTCTCTACCGGCGGCTCGGGCAGCCAGAACGAGGCGATGAACCCGACCAGGTAGACGCCGAACCCGACGGCCGCGGCGGTCATCGCCATCTTGGCGGGAGCGGCCGCGCGGTCGGAGGTGACGGCGAGGGTCGCGGTCAGCCAGGCGAACGATGTGCCGATCAGGCGGCCGCCGATGTTGGCGGCGAAGCTCTCGCCGGTACCGCGCAGGTGCAAGGGGTAGACGCGCGGCAGGTAGTTGCCCCAGAAGCTGAACTGCGCGACAGTCAGGAACCCGGTGACGAAGACCATCGGATAGAGCAGATCGAGGCTGGTGGTGGCGGCCCAGGCGAAGGTCAGGGGCATCACGATCAGCCCGGGGATCTGGAACATGCGGATCAGCCGGCGCCGGCTGACGATCGCGACCGCCAGCATGGCGAGAGCCACGCGGCCCACCAGCCCGCCGACCTCCTGCACCTTGACGACGTCCGTGGCGACCGCCTGCTCGGTGCGCCGGGCCTCAGGAGCCGGCAGGTCGGCGGTCCTCTCCCGCACTTCCTGGAGCCCCGGCACCATCTGCGGGATCTGCTGGATGGCGCCGAAGGCGGCGCCGTAGGACATGGCGAACATTAGCGTGGTCACCAGGGTGGTGCGGCGCAGCTCGGGGGCGAACAGCGCGGCGAGGCTCGGCCGCTGGAGCGTGCCCTCCTGGCGCTTCGTCTGCCAGGCCGGCGACTCCGGCAGGAACGGGCGGATGAGGATCAGCGGGATGGCCGGGATGACGCCCGACATCAGCGTATAGCGCCAGGCGGCATGGGAATCGACGCCCACCGCGGCGATGGCGGGCAGGCTCGCCGCATACTTGACCACCAGGCCGCTGACCACCGCGACCATCAGGCCGCCGAGCGACGAGAACGCCTGGGTGTAGCCGATCACCTTTTCGCGCCGCTTGGGCTCGGGGAACAGCTCGGCCAGCCAGGCAACGGCGGCGACGAACTCGACGCAGACGCCGATGAACACCAGGCAGCGGCAGACCAGCAGCATCTCGATCGAGGTCGAAAAGCCGGCCGTGAACGCCGCTCCGGCGTAGAGCAGGATGCTGAAGGTGAGCACCCGCCGCCGGCCCAGGATGTCGGTGAGGTAGCCGCCCAGCAGGCCGAAGATGCCACCGGCAAAGGCCGGGATGTAGAACAGCCGGCCCACCCACATCTGGAACTCGGGCGAGCCAGGCATGGCGCCCACCAGCTCCTGGAGAGCCGGGCGGACGATGAGCGGCAGCATGAGCAGCTCGTAGATGTCGAAGGCGAAGCCCATCGCAGCGATGACGCAGATGAGCCACTGGATGGTCGTGAGGCCTGCGGTCTTCTGGGGCACGTGGGAAGTTTATACCCAACCAGCCCGCCGCTTGCACGCCGCTATGGAAGCTGCGCTGCCCACGCATCCGCTCGCTTCACCACGTCGTCGAGCGCCGCGAGCTATCACGCGAATCATTCTCTGCGTTGAGGGCTCTCCGGTTATCCTTATCGCAATGCACCGCCGTCTTCTGCTGTCCGCTCTCCTCCTCGCGCTGGCCGCGCCAGCTTCTGCCAAGGACGCCCGCTCGACCGAGGTCCTCCGTCTCGACTGCGCCAACACGCTGGGCCGGCGGGAATTGACGCTCTTTGCCAACGGCACGATCCGGCTGCGCGACGGGAAGCCCGGCGAGGAGCTGATGGGGCTCGCCGAGCTGGGGCCGGCGGAGTACCAGGCGTTCATCGAGAGGCTGAAGGCCGAGAACCTTTCGGAAGTCGGCCGGTTGCCCACGGGGGTTGAAGGCGATTGGGTCGAGCGATGCATGCTGGCGCTCGACCTGCCGGGCCAAGCACCGCGCATCATCCACTTCGGGCACTACGACACCTTGCCGCTGCCGCTGGCGCGCCTCCTCCTGATCGGCCAGGATCTGGCGGCCAAGGTGACCACCCTGGAAGGCGCGGAGCGGCTCCCGGAGAACTACGAGCCCCGCCGCCACGACGTGCTCCGGCGGGTGGACGGCAACCTCTACCGTGTGGAGGCCTTCACCGTGGATGGCAAGGGCGTGGAGCTGCATGGGGTCTATCAGCCGGTCGCCATCTACGTGCAGCGCGATCAGTTCCGGATGGAGTTCACGGCCCTGGTATCGAGGCGGAAGTGAAGCCGGGGGTGCGGGTCACGGGGGGAGCCCACCGCGGGCGCGGCCTGACGGTTCCGCCCGGCGCCCGGCCGACCGAGGGGCGGGTGCGCGAGGCCCTTTTTTCGATGTGGGGGGACCGCCTCGAAGGCGCGCGTGTCCTCGACCTCTTCGCCGGAAGCGGTGTGGTGGGGCTAGAGGCGGTGGGCCGAGGCGCTCTCTCCGCCCTCCTGATCGACGAGGACCTCCGCGCCATCCAGACGCTGGAGGAGAACCTGGCCCGCGTGGGAGAAAAAACCGTCAAGATCCGCCGCCTGACCCTCCCCGGCGGCCTCGGCCGTCTCATCGAGGCCGGCCCCTTCGATCTCGTCTACGCCGATCCGCCGTACAACTTCCAGGCTTACGAAACTCTGATTGCCGGAGTCGCTCCGCTCCTCGCCACAGATGGGGAGCTGGTCGTGGAGCACGCCTCGCGCCGTGACATGCCGGTGCAGGCGGGCGGGATGGTGCGGACGGATACGCGGAAGTATGGGGAGGGCTCGTTGAGCTTTTACCGGAAGGGGGCGGGGTAGGGCGCTACTCACCTCGGCGTAGGCCAGTGCTTCATTCAAAGTCCTGCGGTGATGGCAGCGCCGTGGACCTCACCCCCTCGGTCCCCCTCTCCCATCGCCCCCCCGCCGCCCGGGAGAGGGGGAGGTCGCGAGATCGAATGTCTGTAAGGGCTTGGGCGTGGGCTTCCCCCTCTCCCGGTGGAAGGGGGGGCGATGGGAGAGGGGGACCGAGGGGGTGAGGTCGGGCGGGGGAAAGGTTCTGCCTCCGTATGGCTTGGACGGAGCCCTGGTGGCCCTCCGATCATCTACGATATCCCCCGTGCGCAAAGCCGTCCTCATCGCCCTGTCCTTCCTGCTCCTCCCGTCGCTCCCGGCCGCGGCCGACGACAAGCCCCTTCCCGCCGGGTTGGATCTCGAAGCCTCCCTCGTCTCTCCGTCCGGAGAGACCCCCGCGCCCCCGCTCGTCACCACGGCCGTTACGGTCCGGGGCGAGCCGATCGAGGAGCTTTTGCGGGATCAGCGCATCCGGCCGGGCGGCGATGCGCTCGCGCTCGTCTACCTTCTGAATCCGAGCCTGTCCAGCGTCGATCCGCTTCCGGCGGGGAAGGTTCTGCTCCTTCCGGCGGTGCCTGCGGCCGAGGCGGCGCGGATGCCGGCTGGGGCCTTCGTCGCCTTGAGCCTGGCTCCCAAGATCAAGCGGGAGATCCTGGCGAGCGACTTTTCCCTGGGACCGATCGTCGAGAAGGTGAACCTGCTCCCGGCGGCGCGCTTCGCGGGGCCGGACGAGAAGGAGGAGGTCGTCGGCGCCCTCGACGAGATCCGCGGCTTCCTCGATCTGCTCAACACGGGGATCACCGGCGGCAAGCTGCCGCTTCATCCCGAGGTCCTGCGGCAATCGCTGGTCGAGGCGCGGCTCGTGAAGTCGATCCTGGAGGCCTTCGTGAAGTCCGGCAAGACGCTGGGGGATTCCGACCGCACGGCGATCGTGCAGATTTCCGAGGACATGAACCTCAAGGCGGCCAGCTTCGACGAGATGCGCCGCGGCGGCGACCGTCCGCGGCGCTGGCGCGACGCGCGGGTGGTGGTCCGGGTGAAAGGGAAGGAGGACGGCGCGCCGGTCTCGGGTCTGCGGGTCTACTACGTGCCGCGTGCCCTGGCCAGCCGGCGGGAGGAGGTCCGGGAAGTCCCGGCGCCGGATTCAACCGTCGCTTTGCAGCTTCCCGAGGCGAGCTATCTCGTGTGGGCGGGAACGCGGGCGGATGCGAAGCCGCTCTCGCCGCAGGCGCGGGTCGACGTGCGCCGGCAGGACGGCGGCCGGGAGGTGACCGTCGATCTGCCGGTCCCGCGGAGTGGGGGAGCGCGGTAACATAGCCCTCCATGAAACCCCTCTCGGCCCGGCGCCGCGGCAGTCAATCCCCCGGCTGTCTCGTGCTGTTCTTCGGCATCTTCCTGGCCGTGGGCTGTGTCCTCTCCTATTTCATCCTCTGGAAGCCGTGGAGCGGCTGGCTCGCCGCGCGCTTCTGGGAGGAGACGCCGTGCCGGATCGTGTCGAGCCAGGTGGCCGAAATCTCTGATTCGGATGGCTCCACGTACAAGGTCGACATCACCTACGCGTACGCGGTCGAGGGGGGAGAGATCCGCGGCTCCAGCTATGACTTCACGAACATGAGCTCGAGCGGATATGACGGCAAGGCCGCGATCGTGGCCCGCTATCCCCCGGGCACGCAGACGACCTGCTGGATCAATCCGAAGAACAGGACCGAGTCGGTGCTCAGCCGGGATTTCTCCCTCTCGTACCTGGTCGGGTTGTTCCCACTCATCTTTGTGGCAGCCGGCGCCGGCGGGATCACCTGGGCTCTGCGCCTGGGACGGAAGAACCCCAAAGACATGCAGGGAACGGCGGCTGTCGGGTCGCCGTTCGGCGTGGAGATCCCGGCGGACGCCGCGCAGCCGCGGGTTCTCAGGCCCCAGCTCTCGCCCGTCGGCAAGCTGGTCGGCCTGATCTTTGTAGCCTTGTTCTGGAACGGAATCGTCTCGATCTTCGTGTTCTTCGCCGTCGACGGCTGGCGATCCGGACATCCGGAAGGCTGCCTCATCGCGTTCCTGGTGCCGTTCGTCCTGATCGGCCTGGGGCTGATCTTCGGGGTGTTCCGGCAGTTCCTGGTGCTGTTCAATCCCCGGCTGGAGCTGACGTTGAGCCGGGGGACGCTGGTGCCCGGCGATCCCGCCCTCCTGCAATGGAAGATCGAGGGGAAGGCGGAGCGGGTGAAGCGCCTGAAGATCGTTCTCGAAGGGTGCGAGGAGGCCACGTACCGGCAGGGCACAGACACGAAGACCGACCGGGAGGTCTTCGCGACGATCCCCGTCGTCGACACCGATCCATCGATGCAGATGGCCCAGGGCTCGGCGCGCGTGCAAGTCCCGGAGGACGCCATGCCGTCGTTCAAGGCCGACCGCAACAAGGTCGTCTGGAAGCTCAAGGCCGCTTGCGAGATCCCCGGCTGGCCCGATTCGGATGACGAGTACGAGATCGTGGTGGCGCCCGCCGCGCTGAGGTGACGCATGAACGAATTCATTCTGGTCGAGACGCACGACGGCACGACCTCGTTCCGGCCCGGAGATCTGGTCGAGGGGACGGTGCGCTGGCAGCTCCCCGAGCCGCCGGAGGAGATCGAGCTGCGCCTGTTCTGGTCGACGGAGGGCAAAGGGGACCAGGATCTGGAGGTGGTGGAGACGGTGCCGTTCGACAACCCGGGAGCCCTGGACCGCCGCACGTTCCGGGTGCGTCTCCCCACGGGTCCCTACAGCTTTTCGGGGAAGCTGATCACGCTGCGGTGGGCGCTCGAAGCCGTGGCCCAGCCGGGCGACCACGCCGGAAACCTGTTCCTTACGGTCTCGCCGACGGGCGAGGAGATCCTGCTCCACCGATGAGGGCCGGGGACAATCCGTTCACCGTCCAGAAGGTGCGGAAGATCCGGTACCGCCTTTCCGGGGAGACCTGGGAGGGGCTGCTGGAGCGCCTCGCCAAGTTGCGCTACCGCGCGGCGATCGTGGGACCGCACGGCCGGGGCAAGACCACGCTTCTGGAGGATCTGGCGCCGCGTCTGGAAGCGCTGGGCTTCCGCGTCCGCTCCGTGATGCTTCGCACCGGCGACCGCCGGCTGACCCGCGAGCAGCGGCAGGTCCTCGTGCGCCAACTGAGCCCCCGAGACATTCTCTGCGTTGACGGTGCCGAGCAGCTCGGCCGCATTTCCTGGCTTGCCCTGCTGGCTCGGAGCCAGGCGGCCGGCGGGCTCCTCATCACATCGCACCGCCCGGGCCTGCTGCCGACGCTGCTCGATTGCGAGACGTCGCCGGAGCTGCTGGCCGGCATCGTGAGCGATCTCCTGGGGAGAGAGGTGGAAGGAGCGGAGGAGCTCTTCGTGAGACACGGTGGAAATCTGCGGGAGGCTTTGCGGGCGATGTATGACGTGTGGGCGGCGGGAGCGGGGGGCGAAGGTTGAGAGCGCAGCATCGTGCCGCTCTTGGAGCCGCCGTCGTGGCGCTCCTCATCCGGCTCCCGTTCACCATGGACCGGATGTGGGACCACGACTCGGTCCAGTTCGCGTTGGGAGTGGAGAAGTACGACCTCCTGGCGCACCATCCGCACCCTCCGGGCTACCCGCTCTGGATCGGCATCCTGAAGGTTCTGGCGGCTCTGGGGATCGATCCCCTGCATGGGATGGTGGCGCTGGCGATTCTGGGGGGCGCGATCGGGACGGGTTGGATGGTCCTTCTGGCGGGCCGGCTCGCTCCGGAGGAGGCGCGGCTGCGGACAGGCCTGTTCGCTGCGGCGCTCTATGCCTTCGATCCGCTCCTCTGGTTCTATGGCGAGCTGCCGCTGATCTATGCCCTGGAGGGCGGGCTGACCGTCGTGCTCGCGTGGGCGGCGACGCGGATGGAGGAGGGGCGGCGTCCTTTTCTTCTCGCCTGTGGGCTCTTCGCGCTGGCTGGCGGGCTGCGGCAGTCGACCATGGTGCTCCTCGCGCCGCTGCTCCTCTTCGGCATCTGGCGCACGTGGCGGCGGGGCCGGTTGACGCCCGGCCTGTTCTTCGGCGGTGCTGCGCTCGGCGCGACGGTGGTGCTCTCCTGGCTCGTCCCGCTCTGCTGGGCGGCGGGCGGCTATGGCGCCTATCGCCGGATCAGCGCGGAGCACTTCGGGACGCTCCTGCCGCAGACGTCCATCCTCTACGGCGCCGGCTGGGGCGCACTGGCCCACAACGTGGAGGTGCTGACCAAGTGGGGCCTTCAGGGGATCGTCCCCGGCCTCGTGGCCCTCCTCGTGCTCTGGATCGTGACGCCGGGCCGCATCGTCCCGAGGTTGCGCTGGCTCGCCTCGCGCCTGCCGTGGCTCCTCGCCTGGGCCGTGCCGCCGGTGCTCTTCTTCGCCCTGTTCCACGTCACCAAGGCGGGCTACACCCTCGTCCACCTGCCGGCACTGCTGACCGCGATCGCTCTGGCCGCGTCTCTGGCTCTCACCGCGGGCCGCGGTCGCGCCGTACTCGGAACGGCTCTGGCGATTGCCGTGGGAGCGGGCCTGTTCCTCTTCGGCGCGGACCGCCGGCCGGACCAGCCGCGCCTCTGGGCCGTCGTCCGCCACGAGCACAACCGGGGGACGCTCGACCGCTACGAGCGCGACCTCGACCGAACGCTGGCCGCGATCCGTCGCTACCCGCCGGGGGAGACGGTGCTGGCGACCGTGGAGCTGTCCGGGATCGGTCCATCAGGCGCCGACGGTTTCCTCTATTCGTGGCATCGCCATCTCCAGTGGTACCTGCCAGACTACCCGATCCTCCTGCTGGTTCCGGAGGAGGGCTTCGCCCTGGTGGGACAGGGCCACCGGCCGTTCGTGAGCGAAGAGAAGCGGATCGAGGTTCCGGCCTCGACGCGCCGGATCGTCTTCGTGCTCTCGGAGCCCACGGGGAACCGCCTGCCGCTGGGACCAGGGCGGATCGAGCGGACGGGCCAGGACTTCTACGTCCTGACCGTGCCATTCCGTGGGGAGCTGCGGGCAGGCTCACTGGTGCTCACCACCCGCACCTTAGAGATAGAACCCGATTCCGGGTCTCTGAGGAGAGGAGGAGAAGGATGAGAAGAGCTGTTCTGTTGGTCCTTGTTGTCCTGCTGACTGTTTCGGTTTTCCCCGCGCATGCCAAGGTCACCCGCTATCTGACCGGCAATGCCGCCGACGTGAGCCCGGTTCTGGCCGGCCCCGCTCATGATTTTGGCGGCGGTGGCACGGATATCGATGCCGCGCTCCAGTGGATCATCGACCAGGTCCGCGGCTGCACGAGCTGCTCGACCAAGGTGGACGTCGTCATCCTGCGGTCCTCCGGGTCCAACGGCTACAACGACTACATCTACGCCATGAACGGCGTCGACTCGGTCGAGACCCTGGTGATCACCCGCGCGTCGGATTCCAATACCGCGGCCGTCGAGGCGACCGTCCGGAACGCCGAGGTGGTGTTCTTCGCGGGCGGCGACCAGTGCGACTACGTGACGAATTTCAAGGGAACTCTCGTCGAGACCGCCGTCGAGTCTGTCTATGCGAGGGGCGGCGGCGTCGGCGGCACCAGCGCCGGCCTGGCGATCCAGGGGGATTTCACCTACGACGCCTGCAAGGGGAGCATTCTCTCCACCGAGGCGCTGGCCAACCCCTATCACCGCTATGCCACCTTCACGTACGACTTCTTTCACTGGGCGAACATGCAGAACACGATCACGGACAGCCATTTTGTGACCCGTGACCGCATGGGCCGCCTGCTCGCCTTCCTCGCCCGCCAGATCAAGGACGGCAAGGCCACCAGCGCCCTGGGCGTCGCGGTCAACGAGGCCACCTCGGTCGTGGTGGACCGCAACGGAGTCGCGACCGTCCTGGGAAGCGGCCCGGCCTACTTCGTCCTGGCCGACCACGCTCCGGAGGTCTGCCTCTCGGGCACGCCGCTGACCTTCTCGAACTACAAGATCTGGAAGGTCAACGCGAACGGCACCTTCAACCTCCAGAACCGGCCGAGCACCGGGTACTACACGCGCAGCGTCAGCAATGGGGTGATCAGCGCGGACCCGTATTGAGGAGAGCCCTCACCCCCGGCCCCTCTCCCACAAGTGGGAGAGGGGTGTGGGTTAGTCGGTCCGTGGCGAGAGCGATAAGCCTTCTAACCTGCACCCCCTCTCCCGCTCGCGGGAGAGGGGCCGGGGGTGAGGGGCTCCCCCCTACCGCAGAAAGAAAGCCAGCTCTTCCAGATTGATCCGCAGATCCACGTTCTTCAGCTGCACGCCGGGGCGGCGCTTGAGGCGGATCGGGGCGAAGTTCAAGACGGCTTTGATGCCGGCTCCGGCAAGGCGGTCGTAGTTTTCCTGCGCCGCCTCGGCCGGCACGGCGAGCACGCCGATCTCCGCCCCGGACTCCCGGATCACCTCCGGGATCTCGTCGGTCGAGCGGACTACGAACGTCCCCATGTCGCGGCCGATCTTGTCCGGGTCGTGGTCCACGCCGGCCACGACGCGGAAGGCGCCGTAGTTGAAGCCCAGGTACTGGGCCAGGGCGCTCCCCAGGTTTCCCATCCCCACGATCAGCATCGCATGCTGCCGGTCGAGCCCGAGGAGCTCGTTCAGATGCGCGGCCAGCGCGTCCACGTCATAGCCGACGCCGCGAATGCCGAACTCGCCGAACTGCGCCAGGTCCTTGCGGATCTGGGTGGCGGAGAGGTGATACTTCCACGCCATCTCCTGCGAGGAGATGCGCTTCACCCCCTCCTCCTGGAGATGGCGCAGGCAGCGGAGGTAGAACGAGAGACGGTTGAGGGTGAGAGGAGAGACCTCCTCGTCCGTCTCGGTTACCGGGCGGCGGTCGTCTCGATCAGCCACTGCAGGATCCCGCTGGGCCAGATGCCGAGCACGAGCGTGCCCAGGGCTGCCAGGACGGCCGCCGCTCGACCCCAGACATCGATAAGCAGGCCCTCCGGCTGTCGCTCCTCTGCCTGCATGTAGAGAACGTATACGACTCTCAGGTAATAGAAGACGCCGACGAGGCTCGCCAGAACGCCGAGGACCGCCAGGCCGACCAGCCCGTCCCCCACGGCGTTCAAGAAGACCACGTACTTGCCGATGAACCCGACGGTCGGCGGGATGCCGCCCAGGGAGAGCATGCAGACCGCCAGGCACCCGCCGAGCAGCGGATAGCGATAGCCCCAGCCCGACAGGTCGGAGATGAGGTGGTGCTCTCCGGGCCGGTTGTAGAGCAGCGTTATGACCGTGAACGCGCCGGCGTTCATCAGCACGTAGGCGAGCAGGTAGACGATCACCGGCGCGAGCGACGCCCGGTCGAGCGTCACGAACGCGAGCAGCAGATAGCCCATGTGCGCGATGCCGGAGTAGGCGAGCATCCGCTTGATGTCCCGCTGCACGAGCGCCAGGAGGTTGCCCAGCAGCATGGAGAGGACCGAGAGCACGGCGACCACGCCCGACCACTTGACCGCAGTGCCCGGCGCGCCGGTGACCACGGACTCCAAGACCCGGTAGAGCACCAGCGCGCTCGCCACCTTCGGGGCCACCGACAGGAAAGCCACGAACGGCGACGGCGCACCCTGGTAGGTATCCGGCGACCACGCGTGGAACGGCACCACGCTCATCTTGAAGCCGAAGCCCGCGACGAGCATCAGGAAGCCGAGGCTCACCGTGACCGGCACGGAGGACGCGCCGCCGAGCGCCTGGCCGATCTCCGCCAGGCGGGTGCTGCCCGTGGCGCCGAACACCAGCGCGATACCGTAGAGGATGAACGCGCTCACGAAGGCGCCCATCAGGAAGTACTTGAGAGCCCCCTCGGTGGCGATCGCCAAGCGCCGGTGGTAGGCGGCGAGCGAGTAGAGGCAGAGCGAGAAGAGCTCGAGCGAGACGAAGATCGTCAAGAGCTCCGTTGCCCGCAGCATCAGCAGGAGGCCGCACGCGCACCAGAGGAGCAGCGCATGGTACTCACCCGACAGGATGTTCTCGCGCCGCAGATAGCTCTGCGAGGCGAGCAGGCAGAGGCCGGTCGCGAGGAGCACCACGAGCGACAGCGCATAGGTGAACCGGCTGGTCTCCAGAAACCCGTTGAACGAGAGATAGCCCTCGGGGAGGTGCGCCCAGGCGTGCCAGGCACCCCATGCCGCAACGGCCGTGCCCAGCACCGCCAGGCCGGTGAAGGCCCGCCGCAGGCCCGGCGTGAGCGCCTCCAGCATCAGCAGGACAATCCCCGTGCCGCAGAGGATCATTTCCGGCAACAGACTGATCAGATCCACCCGGCTCATCGTCCCGCCTCCATGTCCAAAGCGGCAACCTTATTGGGATCGGGGGACAGCGTGACGTCCGCCACCGCCGTCCCCTCCGCCCCCTGATGAAACTGGGCGAGCGTGGCTTCGAGAGCCGCGCGGCTCGGCTTCAGGAACGTCTCGGGTTTCAAGCCGATCCACAGCATGAACACGCAGAGCGGCACGAGCGCGGCGATCTCGCGCAGATTGAGATCGGACAGCCCGCGGTTCTCTTCCTTGGTGAGCGGTCCGAAGATCGTGAGCTGGATCATCTTGAGCAGATAGATCGCGGCGAGCACCACGCCGAAGGTGGCGAGCACCGTCGCCGTGCCGAGCGTCTTGTAGCTGCCGGCGAGGATCAGGAACTCACCCGCGAAGCCGTTGAGCGCCGGCAGGCCGACCGAGGCGAGCGACGAGAACACCAGGAAGAACGCGAAGACCGGGATGACCTTGGCGAGGCCGCCGAATTCCGCGAACTTCTTCGTGTGCCGCCGGTCGTACAGCATGCCGACGAGAAGGAAGAGCGCGCCGGTGGAGAGGCCGTGGTTCACCATCTGGAGGAGCGATCCCTCCCAGGCCACCTGCTCGAACGCGAGCAGGCCGAGCATGACGAATCCGAGGTGGGCGATGGAGGAGTACGCCACCAGCTTCTTCATGTCCTCCTGCATCCACGAGACGAGCGCGCCGTAGAGGATGCCGATCACTGCGAGCGTCACGAGGAGAGGCTGGGCCTTTTCGCTCGCCTGCGGGAAGAGCGGCAGCGCGAAGCGGAGAAACCCGTACGTGCCGAGCTTGAGCAGGATGCCCGCCAGGATCACCGAGCCGCCGGTGGGCGCCTCGACGTGCGCGTCCGGCAGCCAGGTGTGCACCGGGAACATCGGCACCTTGACGGCGAAGGCCAACGCGAAGCCCGCGAACAACCAGAGCTGCTGCTGCACCGGGAACTGGAGGCGCAGCATGTCCTCGTAGGCGAAGCTCCAGACGCCGCCGTTCAGGTTCTTGAAGCTCCACGCCATCCACAGGATGCCGACGAGCATCAGCAGGCTGCCCGCCATGGTGAACAGAAAGAATTTCACCGCCGCGTAGATCCGCCGCTCGCCGCCCCAGATCCCGATGATCAGATACATCGGGATCAGCATGACCTCCCAGAAGATGTAGAAGAGGAAGAGGTCCCAGGCGAACAGCGTACCGAGCACGCCTGTCGTGAGCAGCAGCATGGCCGCGGCGAACGCCGGCCAGTGCTTGTCGATCCCTTTCCAGGAGCCGAGGAAGACGATCGGCACGAGGAAGATCCCGAGGAGCGCAAGGGGCATCGAGATGCCGTCCATCGCCAGGTGATAGTTGATGCCGAAGCCCGGGAGCCAGGGGATCACCGGGTCGCGCACCAGCGGGAAGGAACCGTCCGCGCCCATGTGTGCCGCCACGTACCAGACGCCGAGCGCGAGCTCGATGAGGGAGACGGAGAGCGCGTAGACCTTCACCGCGCCTTCCGAGCCCCGCGGGAAGAAGAGCAGCGGCACGCACGCGAGCGCCGGGAAGAACACCAGCAGCGTGAGCGTGTTGCCGGAGAACAGGTCGATGAGCGTTTGCATGTCGAGTGGATTCCGCTCGGGTTCAGAGAATCAGCCAGACGAAGAGGACGATCACGCCCGCGAAGAAGTACAGGGCGTAGTTCCGCACGTTGCCGGTGGTGCTGAAGCGGCCCACCTCGCCGGCCACTTCGACGGTCGACGCTCCGGTGTTGACCGCGCCGTCGATGACCAGCATGTCGATGCCCTTCCAGAAGAAGGCCGAGAGTGCCGCCAGCGGCCGGACGATGAACCGGTCATAGATCTCGTCGACGTAGTACTTGTTCTCCAGCAGGCGGTGGACCGCCGGGAATCGCTGCTCGAACGTCTGGTCGCCGGCCAGGCCACGGTCGCGGCCGTACACACGGAAGGCGAACCAGATGGAGACGATCGCCACGGCCGAGGCCACGAGAGCGAGCAGCAGGACGCTGACGTGGTGCTCCGCAATTTCCGGGAGCCCCACCGGCCGCTTGGTGAGCTCCTCCAGCCAGTGGTGGAGCCAGTTGTTCCACGGGAAGCCGGCGGCTCCGGAGACGACGGCCCCCAAAGCGAGAATGCAGAGGGGGATCGTCATGATCGCGGGCGACTCGTGCAGATGATGCTCCTGCTCATGGGTGCCGCGGAACTTCCCATGAAACGTGAGGAAGACCGATCGGAACATGTAGAAGGCGGTCAGACCGGCAGTGATCAACCCGACCGCGTAAAGAATCCACTGTCCGTTACCGGCTGCGGCGTGGAGGATCTCGTCCTTGCTGAAGAAGCCGGAAAACCCAGGGATGCCCGCGATGGCGAGAGCACCGATCACGTACGTCCAGTACGTCATGGGCATGTGCTTCTTGAGCCCGCCCATCTGGCGCATGTCCTGCTCGCCGCCCATCGCATGGATCACCGAGCCGGAGCCAAGGAAGAGGAGCGCCTTGAAGAATGCGTGCGTCCCCAGGTGGAAGATCGCCGCTGAGTAGGCACCCAGTCCCGCGGCCAGGAACATGTAGCCGAGCTGCGAGACGGTGGAGTAGGCGAGGACTTTCTTGATGTCGTTCTGCGCCAACCCGATGCTGGCGGCAAAGATCGCGGTGACGGCGCCGATCACGGCGACAAACAGAGAGACGCCCGGCGCGGCATGATAGATCGAGCTCGTGCGCACGATCATGTAGACGCCCGCGGTGACCATGGTGGCCGCGTGGATCAACGCCGAGACCGGTGTCGGGCCCGCCATCGCGTCCGGCAACCAGACGAAGAGAGGGATCTGTGCGCTCTTGCCCATGGCGCCCACGAAGAAGCAGAGCGCCACGAAGCTCGCAAAGGTAAGTCCCAACGCGTAGGTGCCGTTCGTCACCACACCAGAGTCGGCCAAAACCTGCGGAAAAATGTCGCTGTACCGGAGCGTCCCGAACTTTGAGATCAGCGCGAACATGCCCACCAGGAAGGCGAAGTCGCCGATGCGGTTGACGATGAACGCCTTCTTGCCCGCGTACGGCGGGAACACCTGGTCGTAATAGAAGCCGATCAGGAGATAGGAGCAGAGCCCCACGCCCTCCCAGCCGACGAACATGATCAGGTAGTTGTCGCCCAGGATCAGCAGCAGCATCGCCGTCATAAACAGGTTCAGGTAGGCGAAGTAGCGCCAATAGCCGCTCTCGTGGCTCATGTATCCGACGGAGTAGACGTGGATCCAGAAGCCGACGAAGGTGACCACGAAGAGCATCACCGCGGACAGCCGGTCGAGCAGGAACGCCACATCGAAGCTGGCCGGCAGAGAGGCCGGAGCCGCCCAGGTCCAATAAAGCTGCGTGACCGGATTGCCGCCGTCACCGAAGAACTGCCAGAGTGCGCCGAGAGCCACCAGCAGCGCGGCGCCGGGGAAGCCCACGCCGATGGCGGTCACCACCGATTTCGGCAGCTTCGATCCGAACAGGCCGTTCAGCGTCGCGCCGAGGAACGTGAGAACCGGAATCAACCACAAATATTCGAGCATCGGGTCCCTCACCTCACCAGCGCAGGAGGTTGATGCGGTTGAGGTCGATCGTGTGCCGCTGGCGGAACACGGCGATGAACAGGGCGAGCCCCACCGCGGCCTCGGCCGCGGCGACCGCCAGGACGAAAAAGACGACCACCTGTCCGACGTGCGACTCGAGCTGCCGCGAGTAGGCGATCAGCGTGAGGTTCGCCGCGTTCAGCATCACCTCGATCGACAGGAAGATGCTGATGCCGTTGCGGCGGGTCAGCGCGCCGATCGTGCCGATCGCGAAGAGGACGGCGGCCAGCATCAGATACCAGGAGACGGGAACGGTCACGGCTGGGGTTCCTCATGAGGGGTGGAACGGACGGGATCGACGCGCGGCTCGAAGCCGGAGGCGATGGCGGGGCCCTCGCTCTGCGGCGGCCGGCGAGCCGCCACGGTGGCGCCGATCACGGCGACCAGGAGGAGCAGGCCGATGATCTCGAACGGCAGCAGGTACTCGGTGAAGAGCGTCGTCGCGAGGCCCTTGAGCGAGACCAGCGCCAACGAGGGATCGTCGGACTGCGCGCCCATCCGCACGCTCGACAACGCGAGGATCACCAGGCCGCCGAACAGCACGGTGCCGAAGATCGCAGTGAAAAACTGGGCTTTGTGGCCGGCGAGCTGCGACTCTTCCCGCCCGATGTTGAGCAGCATGATGACGAACAGGAAGAGGACCACGATCGCGCCCGTATAGATCAACACCTGGAGCACGCCGATGAACGGCGCGCCGAGCAGGACGAACAGCACCGCGACCGCGAACAGCGTCACCACCAGCGCCATCGTCGAGTAGACCGGGTTCTTGTGCGCCACGACGACGAGCGACGCGGCCACGGCGAGAAACGCGAAGATCAGGAAGACCAGAAGCTCCATCGCGCAGGTTTCCTCGCGGCTCTTACAGCCAGCCGGCCAGGGTCATCGCGGCGACCGCGATCAGGTTGAGGATGGCGACCGGCAGGAGGAACTTCCAGCCGAGCCGCATGAGCTGGTCATAGCGGAAGCGCGGGAACGTCCAGCGCACCCAGACGAAGATGAACATGCAGACCGCCACCTTGGCGAGCAGCGTGCCCAGGCCGATGAGGACGCCGATCCACCCGAGCCCCTCGTAGTTGATCCACGGCAGGCTCCAGCCGCCGAAGTAGAGGGTGACGCCGAGGGCCGAGAGCGCGGCCATGCTCGTGTACTCCGCCATGAAGAACGCGGCGAAACGCATGGCGCTGTACTCGGTGTGGAAGCCGGCGATCAGCTCCGACTCGGCTTCGGGCAGGTCGAAGGGGAGCCGGTTGGTCTCGGCGAACGCGGCGACCGCGAACACCAGGAAGCCGAGTGGCTGGGTGAGGCAGTTCCACTTGGGGATGAAGCCCAGGAGAAATTGCGTCCGCTGGTACTCGACCACATTGCCGAGGTTGAACGAGCCGCCCAAGATGGGGTCTTGCAACGAGGCGACCGGGATGACCACCGCCAGCACCGAGACGGTCATCGCCAGCTCGTAGCTGATCAGCTGCGCCGAGGCGCGGATCGAGCCGAGCAGTGAGAACTTGTTGTTCGACGCGTAGCCCGCCATCACCAGCGAGTAGACGCCGAGGCTCGCGAGCGCCAGGAAGAGGAGCACCCCGGTGTCCGCGTCGGCGATGATGAAGCGGTATTCCTTGCCTCCCCAATGAAAGTTCGGAGCCCAGGGGAGCACCACGCTCGTGGTGAAGGCGGGGAGGAGCGCGAGGACCGGCGCGGCCAGGTAGAGCGGCTTGTCCGCCAGCGCCGGCGTCACGTCCTCCTTGAACAGGAACTTGACGGCGTCCGCGAGGCCCTGGAACAGCCCGAAGGGGCCGAGCCGGTTCGGACCGGGGCGGTCCTGCATGAACGCGCTGCCCCGCCGCTCCACCCAGATCATGATCGGGGCCACCTGGAGCAGCAGGACGAGGACCACGACCGCCTTGACGACGGTCACCAGGATGTCGACGTTCATCTAGATCTCCTGGACCGCCGAGGCGGTGGCCGCATCCACGGCCGCCCGCGCCTGAGGCACGTTGAGAGTCACGCCCACCGCCGGGATGTCGTCCCAGGACAGGCCGGCGAAAGCCGGATGCTCGCCCGCGAGCCGGTCGAAGACCTGGCCGGTGGTGAGCTTCGACCACGAGGCGTCGTAGCGCGCCAGCAGATCGACCAGCACGTCGACCAGCGGCCGCGTCTGGCCCGGAGCCGGGAACGCCGACCCGAAGTGCTGGAGCCGCCACTCGACGTTGACGAACGTGCCGTCCTTCTCCGCATGGGTGGAGACGGGGAGCGCGATGTCCGCCGCCTTGGCGAGCGGCGAGTCGCACCAGCCGAACACGATCAGGAGCTTCGCCCGGCGCAGCCGCTCGACCACCTGCGGATTGTGCGCCGCCTCGCTGAAGTCGCTGTCGGAGACGATCACCACGTCGGCCTGCGCCGCGGCGTCGCCCTTGAGGAGAGCGGTCGCATCGAGGAGAGCTCCACCCTGACGCACCTCTCCAGGCGTCAGCCCGACGAGCTCCGCGCCGCGGCGGTTCGGCGCCTGCTCCTTGCCGGCGATCCCACCCTTGAGGTTGGGGATCGTCCAGGTCGGACCCAGGTCCACCGGCACCGAGCGGTGCGGCGTGCCGAGCGCGTTGGCGAGCTTGTTGAGGAGGTAGGCCTCCTCGGTCGTCAGGAAGGCGGAGCCGAGGATCGCCACCGAGCTGGTGTCCACCTCGCGCAGCCGCCGGTGGACGAGGTCGAGCGCTTCCTTCCAGCCGCCGTAGAAACCACCGTTGCCTGTAGCCTCCGGGCGCACCCGGACCGCGGCGAGGCGGGGCAGCTTCTCGTAGCGCTCGAACGTCGAGCGCCCGTAGTCGCACATCCAGTAGTCGTTGACCTCGGGGTTGAAGCGCGGCTTGTAGCGCTTGATCTTGCCGCGCCGGTGCTCCATGGTGACGTTGCACCCCACCTCGCAGCCGGTGCAGATCGACGGCTTCTTGTCGAGGTAGAACACGCGCTCGGCGAAGCGGAAGCGGGTCGAGGTCAGCGCGCCGACCGGGCAGATGTCGACCACGCAGGTGGAGAGGTGGTTTTCGAGCGGCTTGCCCGGGAACGTACCGATCTCGGCGCGCGCGCCGCGGTTGAAGAAGCCGAGCTCGGCCGTCTGCGAGATCTCCTGCGTGAAGCGCACGCACCGGGTGCACTGGATGCACCGGTTCATGTTGAGGATCACGTTGGAGCCCAGCGGAATCCGCTCACGGCCGGGATAGGTGCGCTTGTCCTCGAAGCGGAAGCGCGAGAAGGCGACCCCGTGCTTGAACGAGTAGTCCTGGAGGCCGCACTCGCCCGCCTGGTCACAGATCGGGCAGTCCAGAGGGTGGTTGATGAGGAAGAACTCCATCATCCCCTTCTGGGCCTCCTGGACCTCCGGCGTATCGGTGCGCACCACCCAGTTGTCGTTCTCGACCTTCATCGAGCACGCCGCCTGCAGCTTGGGCATCTTCCGCCCGCGGTCCCAGATGTCGACCAGGCACATGCGGCACTGGCCCACCACGGAGAGCCGCGGGTGGTAGCAGTAGTGCGGGATCTGGATTCCGACCTTCAGGGCGGCGTCGACGAGCGTCGCGCCCTTCTCCACCTCCACGGTGCGGTCGTTGATCGTGACTTTGGGCACTGTCTAGGCTCCGTTTCCGACGTTTATCCGAAGTACCGGCGGTGCGGGAACGGGCACTGCCGCTCGCGGATGTGCTGTTCGATCTCCGGCAGGAAACGCTCGACCAGCGACTTGACCGGGCCGACCGCGGCGTCGCCGAGAGCGCAGAGCGAGTTGCCCGCGATGTGCTGGCAGATCGAGAGGAGCTTCTCGCCGTCCGCCTCCGTCCCCTCGCCGTGCTCGATCCGCTTGAGGATCAGCTCCATCCAGTTCGTGCCTTCGCGGCACGGCGTGCACTGACCGCACGATTCATGGTTGAAGAACTTGGCCAGGCGGGCGACCGAGCGGACCATGCAGGTCGTGTCGTCCATCACGATCACCGCGGCCGAGCCGAGCATGGAGCCGGCCTTGGCGACCGTGTCGAAGTCCATCTTGATGTCGATCTGGTCGGCCAGGAGGATCGGGGCCGATGCGCCGCCCGGGATGAACGCCTTGAGGTTGCCGCCCTTGTACATGCCGCCGGCCTTCTCGAGCATCTCGCGGAACGTGATGCCGATCGGGTGCTCGTACGTGCCGGGGCGCTCGACGTGGCCGGAGATGGCGTAGAGCTTGGGCCCGGTGTTGCGCTCGTCCGTGCCGATCCCCTTGAACCAGTCGGCGCCGCGCGTGATGATGTGCGGCACGTTGCACAGGGTCTCGACGTTGTTGATCACGGTCGGAGCGCCGAACGCGCCCACCACCGCGGGGAAGGGCGGCTTCACGCGCGGCTGGCCGCGCTTGCCTTCGAGGGACTCGAGCATGCCGGTCTCCTCGCCGCAGATGTACGCGCCCGCGCCGCGGTGCACGTACATGTTGAGCTCGAACCCCGAGCCCATCATGCTCTTGCCGAGGATGCCCCCCTCGTACGCCTCCTTGAGCGCCCGCTCCAGGATCTCCGCCGACTTCGTGTACTCGCCGCGGATGTAGATGTAGCAGGTGTTCGCCTGCACCGCCCAGCAGCAGATCGCGCACCCCTCGATGAGTTGGTGCGGGTCGTACTCCATGAGGAGCCGGTCCTTGAACGTGCCCGGCTCGGACTCATCGGCGTTGCAGACCAGATACTTGGGCTTCTTGTCCTTCGGGATGAAGCTCCACTTGAGGCCGGCGGAGAAGCCCGCGCCGCCACGCCCGCGGAGGCCGGACTTCTTGACCTCCTCGATGATCGCATCGGGTTCCATCTTCACGGCCTTGGCGAGAGCCTCATAGCCGCCCGCCTTCTTATACCCCTTGAGGGTGAGGGCGTCGGGGTTGCCGACGTTCTGGGTCAGCACCGGTTCGAACATTTACTTCAACCCCTGGAGAACCTGCCGCACGCGTTGGGGCGTGAGATTCTCGTGGTAGGTCTCGTCGACCATCATCATGGGCGCGGTGTCGCACGAGCCCAGGCACTCGAAGTGGACGTAGGAGCAGCGCCCGTCCGGCGTGACCTCCTCTTCCCCGACTCCGAGCTCCTGATGGAGGACTTCCATGATTTCTTCCGAGCCGCGGAGCTGGCACGACAGGTTCGTGCAGACGCGGATGCGATGCCGGCCCACCGGATTCTGGTGGTAGAGGTCGTAGAACGTGACCACGCCATAGACCTTGGACACCGGCAGGTCGAGCTCGGCCGCGACGGCGGCGATCGCCTCGTCCGGCAGCCACCCGCCCCAGGCGAGCTGCGCCAGATGGAGAGCGGGCAGGAGCACCGCCTCCGACTTGGGATAGCGCGTCCGGAGCTCGGTGATCTGCGCCTTGACGTCGGCAGGCAGGGGAGGAGCGTTCACCTGGTCCTTCTGAACGACGGGCTCGCTGACGCTCATGAGTTGGCCTCCGTGGCCTGGATCCTGCCCGGCTGGGTCGCGCTGCCGCGGCGGCGCTCGCGCTGGGGTCCGAGATCGAGCCCGCCCTTGAGCCAGACGTAGGCATACCCGACCAGGATGAGGAAGATGAACACCATCACCGCCCAGAAGAGCGGCCAACCCTGCTCGCGCATGACGAGGGCCCAGGGATAGAGGAAAGCGGCCTCGATGTCGAAGACGATGAAGTCGATGGCAATGAGGAAGAAAGCGACCGAGATCCGCTTGTGCGAGCGGTCGAGCATGGGAACGCCCGACTCGATGGTCGACGTCTTGATGCGTCCACCCTTCTGGTCCCCCAGCAGGTAGGACACAGTCAGGATCGCGACGCCCAGGATGATGGCGACCCCCATCATCAGCAGGACGGGGTAGTACTGCTCCGGCACTATCGTTCCTCCAGAACAGGGTGAAACCGACGAACGCGCCAAGGAGCGAAACAGCCCGGCGCGGGACATGCAAAACCAGCGGCGCACGCCTGCCGGGGACACCCGGTCCCAGGCATGTGAAGGATGTCACAAGCGGGTGGGGGAGGACAAGACGGGCGGGCGAGCGAGACCTCACCCCCTCGGTCCCCCTCTCCCATCGCCCACCCGTCCGGCCGGGAGAGGGGGAGGGCGGGCATGGACCCATCAGCCATGCACCACATCGACCCGCCAACGCGGGCGGATGGGGTAGAGACGTCCCCAGTCCGTTACCACGAACAGACCGGGTGTACACAGTCGGGGCGTCTCTCAAGGGTGCCGCCACCACGGCGGGTGCGGACAGGCGCTGAACCCGTCCCCGCCGGGGTTTCCACGCCCGCGGCACGGCGGTGGTGCCCAGGGACGCGGTGGGGAGACGCCCTGGCCGCGGTGGTCACGGGAGGGACCGTGCCATTCGACTAGGGCGTCTCTCTCTACGGCACGCCCTTGGCCTGCAACAGATTCGCCAGGTTTTTACGCCCGGCCTGGGTGTTCGGGTGCTCCGGCCCCAGGCTTTTTTCGAAAATCTCCACCGCGCGTCGCATCAACGGCTCGGCCTCCTCCAGCCGGTTCGTGTCCTTGAGCAACTGGGCCAGGTTGTTGAGGTCTATGGCGACTTCTGGGTGTTTCTTTCCGAAGGAGTCCTCGTCGATGGCGAGGGCGCGTCGCATCAACGGCTCGGCCTCAGCGTACAGGCCTTTGTTATCGAAAAGGAGGCCGAGCTGGTTCATCAGTCGGCTTGTCGGGTCGGTGAGCCCCTCCTCGTCGGCCAAGGCCAAGATTCTTGTGGCATGAGGCCTGAGGCGGTCACAGACTGGCCAGGTCCGGACATCGTCTGAATCGAACGGGAAGGCCCGATGACCACTCGCAGCACGCTCTCGATCCAGTCTTTTTTTGTTCCTGGAATCTGGCATTTCAATACCTCCTGCACCATCCGGTGGACCGCCACCATCCCGCCGTCCTGCCGAGAGATCATCGAGTACTCCGCAAGCTCGTCGAGAGCGGCCTGAATCGAGAGCCCGTCAGGCTCCTTCCCGAACTCCTCACATAGCCTCTGAGCCGCCTGCTCCACAAACTCGGCCCCCTGCTCGAACATATCGACCGGGATCGGATCGGGTGCCAGAAAGGCCATCAGGCGGAGAAGAGCGGCGGATGTGGGGGAGAGCCGGTGGAAGGTCTGCTGCCAGGTCACGGCGACTGGTGCGGGATACTCCATCACCCGCGGGTCGTGCCACTTCAGCACCTCGGAGCGCTCCTGTTCCCAGGCTCGGAGATAGTCCGCGAGCCGCATGCGGCGGCGCAGGATGAAGGCCGCCGCCTGCTCCAGTGCGAGAGGGAGGCCGTCGAGCACCTCCGCCAGAGCAGTCGCCTGGCGGTCATCATCGGCTGCTCTGGTCCTGCCCTTTTCGGTTCGGTGGAGCAGGAAGCGAACCGCCTCCTCACGAGAGAGCTTATAAAGCTCCTGCTTCCGCACGGTGGCCGGCCAGTTCGTCAGACGCGAGGTGATGAGGACGCGCCCTATATATAAGGAAGGGAGTGCTTCCAGAACAGCGTCGGCCGCTTCGGGGGTATCAACGTTGTCGAGGATCATCAGCCAGCCGGGATGCTCCCGAAGCCACCGCTTGACGGCTGCGACGGTCCTCTCCTCGACCCGGGCTTCCCACTCCGGCAGGTTCAGCAGCTCCGGCCCCGCCAACGCGGCGAGGTTGCGGCGGAGGTTCTCGGGGGAATCGGCGCGGATGAACCAGACGGCGGTGTAGCGGTTGCCGGAGCGCCAGGCGTATTCGACGGCGAGGCGGGTCTTGCCGATACCACCGAGGCCGGAGATGGCGGCGCTCTGGGTGATGGCGGCGGTGCCGCCGATCTCCAGGGCATCGAGTTCTTCCTGGCGGCCGGTGAAGAGGTCGCCGAGCGGAGGGTAGGGGAGGTTGTGGAGGGGCGGGTTGCCCGCCAGGGGTTCAAACCCCTGGCTACCAGGAACAATCGACCCCTGAAGGGGGCGTGGTGGGGGTGTCGTCCCCTCGGGGACGGCTGTTTCATGGTCGCCAAGGGTTTGAACCCCTGGCGACGCGAGCAGGTCCCGGATTTCGAGAGCCAGAGCGGCGAGGTGCTGCTCGGCCTTCGTCTTGGTGCAGGAGGCGAGTGCCTTGCCGTCCTTCGGTTTACACTGAATCTTTGAAAGCCACGGGATGGCTGTCCACGCGCAGGGGTGGACGATGACGGGGATCACCCGAAGGCCTTCGTTCTCGCGGCGCCGCAGGATCTCCGGGACCTCCTTCCCCAAGATGAACCCGGACGTGAGGAAATCTGCCGAGATGAGAAGCACGGCAACCCTGGCTCGGGACATGGCCGCCTCAATCTCGAGCAGCCAGTCGTCACCCGCGGCGATCCGGCGATCGTCCCAGACCTCCAGATCCCCTTCCCGCTCAAGGACCCGGAGCTGTTTGACGAGGCGATCCTTCCAGGCTTCGTCCTGGTGGCAGTAGCTGGCGAAGACCGTGGGGCGTGCGGTAGAGCTAGACACAAGGCATCTATAAGTCGGGACCGGATCCTCGGCGGACGTGCCAGAGGGCAAGAATCTCGACAACGTCCTCCTGGGGTCGATAGTAGAGATGATAGTGGATTCGCGAGAGGTGGAAGCGGCGAACGCCGGGAGTCTTCACGTTGGGCGCCGGTGGCCCGATGTAGGGCTGAGCGGTGAGGAGGTCGAAGGCTTGTTCGAGCTCGACGCTCAAAAGGTCAGGAGACGCCGGTCGATTCTTGCGCCACCACTGGATGGCGGCTCGAATATGGCGTTGGGCAGTGGGAACAACGAGGAGGCGCAGCCTCAACTCTGCCGAAGCTCCGCCAAAAACTGCCAACCGTCTACGCCTTCCCCTCGGTCAGCCTCGGCAACGGCTTGAGCCAGCTCTTCTTGCTGCTCCTCCGTCAGCTCGAAACCCCCTTCGTGCTCGGGAACAAGGAGAGTGACGGTCACACCCTCTTCGAGAGTACCTTCAGGCAGGTCGAGTTGCCCATCGATCACCTTGGCGGTCAGCAGCTTCATAGTAATTCCAAGGATATCACGGCTTTTAGATCGGGAACCAAGGGGATGCTAGACTCCGCCAAGAGATGTCGGGGAGAGCCGAATGACCCAGGTAGAGAGTCTGGAGCAGGAGATCCGCAAGCTGTCTCTCCAAGAGCTGGCGGAGCTCAGAGTTTGGTTTCTGGAGTACGACTCCGAGCTCTGGGATCGGCAAATCGAGAGGGATGCGCGGGCGGGTCGGCTGGACCATCTCGGCAAGAAGGCTTTGGATTTTTATAACGCCAGGAAGGCGCACGCCTGATGTCACGGTCCTTGCCCCTGGAGGAGATCGAGTCTCTCTGCCGGACGGCGGATCCGCGAGCTGTCGCTCTTTGGCTCCGTCTTGAGAGACGACTTCCATCCCGGCAGTGATGTCGATGTCCTGGTCGACTTCGAGCCGGAGGCACACTGGAGCCTCTTCGATTTCGTTGACCTGCAGGACGAGCTGGAGGATCTCTTCCAGCGCAAGGTAGATGTAGTCAGTGAACGAGGGCTGCGGAATCCCTTCCGCCGGAGAGAGATCTTGGGAACCCGGCAGGTGGTGTATGCGGCTGATCAGCAGGATGTGGCGCGGACGGCGCCCGAGTTGGCGCCAACGCTGTATTGAGGATTGGGCGATGAGGGGATCTACAAGGTGGGGCCAGATCCCCGTCTTACATTCCAGAGCGCGAGAACCTCGACAATCCCGGCTTCGGTCAGGCGCCGCCGGCCGATTCTTCGTCCACAGCGCGCGCGCCGACTTGACGAGAGGCTGCCTTGCCGGTAGCGTTACGACATGCGCGCAGTAGAGCTCGATTACGCAAAGGCACACTTGAGCCGATTGGTCAATGAGGCCCTGACCGGGGAGGACATCGTCATCTCCGAGGCGGGAACTCCGCTCGTTCGGCTTACGCCGGTCCCTGTGCTACGGGAAAGGAAGTTCGGCCTGGATCAGGGGAAGATCGTGATCCCGGTCGACTTCGACGAGCCTCTTCAGGACTTGGAGCAGAGCCTCTACGGCAGCCCGGATGATCCTGCTTGACACGCACGTCTGGCTCTGGCTCAACGGAGCCGTAGAGCGTCTTTCCCCAGAAGTTCTGGACCTCTTGTCTGCGCCCTCGTCGGACATCTACCTGTCCGCAGCAAGCGCCTGGGAAATCGGAATCAAGGTCTCGACGGGCAAGCTCGTCCTTCCTGTGGCTCCGGAAGAATACATCCCGCTCCGAATGGTCGACAACGGCGTGAGACCGCTTCCGATCCTGCACCAACACGCCTTGCGAGCCGCGGCGCTTCCTCTCTTTCACAAGGATCCGTTCGATCGATTGCTGGTCGCCCAAGCCCAGGTCGAGAAGCTGAAGCTGGTGACTGTCGATCGCCACTTGGCCGATTACGATGTGGAGATCCTCTGGGCCGACTAGCGCCTCCGCGTTCCCGAGTCCCTTCACGCCGCGCGATTGGGAACCCGGCAGGTGGTGTATGCGGCTGATCAGCAGGATGCGGCTTATCTCTAGGACATGCTGCGCGGCCTATCTATATTATAAGGAAGGGAGGGCTTCCGGGACGGTGCCGGCCGCTTTCGGGGGGCCGAGTCCTTTCCCCCCGCCTCCCGGGACCTTCCCCGAGCCTTCCGCTCCGCCAGGATTCGCGCAAGGGAAAGCCGCCGGCTCGCCGGGAGCCTCTCCCGAGCCTGGAAGGCCCTTCCCTTTGTCGCAGGTGCCGGAACTTTGTAACAATATGGCTAGGACACCCCTGCCGGGCGTAACGACGTGTAGCAAGGGTCCGGCAGGTTGCGACAAAATCCATGGCCCGCGCCTCCCGCAGCCTCTCCTTTGTCTCCGGGAGGTTTCCCTTGTAACAACCCCTGCTTCCTGCGAGAGCCTCCCTCCTCCTCTCCTCCCGCGGGCGCCGGAAATTGGCGCATCCTACCGGCGGTTGCGCGAATCCCTTCTCGTGTTGCGACAAACGCTTTCTCTGTTGCGACAAAGTCTCTACTGGTTGCTACAAATGGTCTTCGACTTGTGCTACATCCTGAGGACGTTGCAGCGCGGGAGGAATGAGATGCGACAAATGTTCGTGTCGTTGCGACAAAGCGGGGTCGCGTTGCGACAGAGAGGGAGGTGAGTGCGACGAATCTCCGGGATGTTGTGACAAAGGCGAGGGTCGGCATGCCGAGGGCTTGAGACGCCGTGGCCAATCCGGCCATGGTTGCGACAAACTGATTCCTATCTGCGACACTTTTGGGAACCCGTGTTACAAGGGAAACTTCCCGTGTTACATGGGCTCGAGCCCGCGTGACAAAGGCTCCCTTGGTTGCGACACGGGTTCTGCCCTTTGTAACAGGTGAGAGGGTACCAGTGACGATTGTCGCAGCCTCTGAGCCTAGAACAAGTCCGCGACGGCGATCTGGGCTTCTGGGCGGGCGAGCGGAGAGATCGTATCGCCGGCCCGGAGGATCTGGCGGGACCGGTAGGCGCCCATTCCGGGATCGCGATAGACCTCCAAGGTCTTCGCCTTCAGGTTCAACAGCCAGGCTTCGGGGATTCCGGAGCGCGCGTAGAGCGGGATCTTGCGATCTCGATCGTGAGCCAGAGACTGGTCCGAAACCTCGATGACAAGCAAAGCAGTGGTTGGGTGGCTTTCGGCATAGTCCACGATCGTGCCTTCGACCACGGCCAGGTCGGGCTCCGGAGCAGAGTCATCATCCAAGGCGAGCGGCGACTGCACGCGGACATAGCAGTCCGGGAAGGCGCGGCTCAGAAACTGGAGGCCCAGATGAAGGCCAGTGGTATGAGGACTGTTCTGGGGCGCCATGTCGTAGACGATTCCGTCCACCAGCTCCACCCGGGCCTCGGGCGGGAAGAATCCCTGAGCGGCCATGCGCTCGTATTCCTCTCGCTTCCAGTGATGAACATCGTTCGCCGCGACAGCCATGGGCTTGTTCCTCTTGAAGGATGCCATGGAAACCGATTCCCGCAATCCCGGAAGCTCTCGTATCTAGCGCCGGAACAACCCGACGAGCCAACCCAGAATCGACATCCGCGTCGGCGTGGGGTGGTCGTAGTTGTAGATGTCTCTCGCGAAGCGCCAGACGCCGTCGGTGTCACGCCGGGCGATGGCGATGTACTTGCCTTGGAATTGGCCCTTGGCGCTGCCGTGCTTGGCGGTGATCTGGATGCGGATGCGGCCTCGCATGTAGGCCTGGTCGCCGAAGACTTCAATTTCTTCGATCTCCTGGGCGAGCTCCCCTCGGAAGGCTGCGAAGAAGGGACGGAAGTTGTCGGCAATGGCTTTGCGGCCGACGACGGCGGGCTTGCCGGGTCCCATGAGGATCGCGTCGTCCGTGTACTGGGCGGCGACGCCGTCCGCGTCTCCGACCGCGTAGGCGGCGCGGATGTGGTCTTCGATGGCGGCGACGGCTTCCCGGTCGGTCATTCCAGATCCTCCCCAGGCAGGTGCTCGTCCCCCTCCTCGTCCTCTCCGAGCTCGATCTCGGCGTGCAGGTCCCGGCCCAGCTCCTCCGGCTTGATCAGCACACTGTCGCCTTCGGGGGTGGGGAAGGCGGCGACGGTGATGCGGTCTTCTTCGAGGAGCGGGAGCAGGTTCTCCAGGAGATCGTCCAGCGGGATCTCGGCCGGCTTGGCGTCGTCCCAGGTGCCGCGGGCGCAGGCTTCGGCGAAGGCGGAGTGGGGCCAGAGGGGGAGGATGTCTCCCCGCTCGGGATCGCTCCCGAGGACCCAGCCCTCGTCGTTGCGCAGGCCCCAGGCCTCTCCCTCGTCCACGAGCACCTGGACGAAGTAGCTGTAGCGCTCTTTCGCGGGCAGGGCCAGGGCCAGGCGGCGCTCTTCGTCGTCCAGCTCCCAGCTCACGTGTCGTGGCTCCGGAAGTGCTCGAAGGTGGACTTCAGGTGCTCCTGGAAGTCCCGCGGATCGACCACCACGGCTTCGCCGGCGGGGGTGGGGAAGATGGCGAGACGCAGTTTGTCGCGCTGCAGCGCGGGCAGCAGCTCGCCGACCAGCTCTTCCAGGGAGATCGGCTCGGGGGCGCAGTCGGACCAGTCGCCGACGGTGCAGGCGCGGGCGTAGTCGGCGTGGGGCCAGAGGCAGAAGGCGTCGCCGTCCTCGAAGCCGATCAGCACCCAGCCCTCTTCGTTCTGGAGACCCCAGACCTCCTCGCGGTCGGCCACTCTCTCGACGAAGTAGCCGTAGCGCTCGGAGCCGGAGAGGGCCAGGACCGTTTCCATCTCTTTCGGATGCACGCTTCCGCTCATGATTCCGTCGCCCCTCTCACGATCCAGACCCGCTGCGTTTCGCTCGCATCCGGCCCCGGTCCGATGAACAGCGTCTCGTCGAGCTGGATGTCGCCTTCCGTCCCGCCCGGGTAGAACGTGCGGACTTTGGCTTCCCAGGAGCTGGCGTCGGCCGCGTTCAGGCCGATCAGCTCCCAGCGCGTGAAGCTCCGCCCGTCCGCGCCGCCGGTCAGGCTCAATCCGCCCGGGCCGAACTGCTCCAGCGCATTGGGAGAGAGGAAGTCGCGCGCCCGCGGCTCGTCGCCGCGCAGGCGCGCCTCCATGAACTCGGTGACGAAGGCCCGCACGCCTGCCTCGCCCGGCGCCGCCGGCAGCTCGACCGACACCGGCAGGGCCGGCGCGTGCGCCGGCTCGCCCGGAGTCTCGGGCGGGGAGTGGGGGGCGGAGGCCCGGGGCGCGGTGGCTTCGGGGGTGGCGGTTGGCGCGGTCTGCTGATCTCCCGGGCGGGGGGAGGGGGTGCAGGCGGTCAGCGTGAGGAAAGCCAGCAGCGCCGTGAGGGCCCTCACCCCCGGCCCCTCTCCCGCAAGCGGGAGAGGGGAGAAGGTTAGAGGGTCCGAAGACGGCTCGCCATGTGGAGCTAACCCACACCCCTCTCCCGCTTGCGGGAGAGGGGCCGGGGGTGAGGGCCTCCTATACATGCGTCTCGTCGAGGGCGCCCACCGGCTCTCCCTCTTCCTCCGCCTCTTCGAAGTCCTCCACCGGCTCCAGAGCCGGCTTTTGCGGGGCCACAGTCGCGAGGATTGGCGGGGCGGGGGCCTCCTCGATGCGGGCGGCAGGGGCCGGGCTCGACTCGTCGGTGCGCAGGGCGCCGAGGATCCACTCGGCGAGGCGGTCTCGCTCGGTTTGATCCAACAGCAGGCCGGCGCTCTCGCAGAGGCTCAGGACGTTGCGGTAGAAGCACCGCCCCAGGGTCGCGGGGTCGTCCCCGCCGTTCTGGGCGAAGCGGTGCCCTCCGAAGGTGATGCCGCGCAGGATGAAGTTGACGCTGGCCCTCGCGATCGTGGCTCCTTCCTCGATGCACCGGTCGCGCACCGCCTTGGAGGTGCGGGTGAGGAAGTAGCCGTGCGCCGTGACCTCGTCGGCGATGTGCCGGAAGACCTGTGCGTACTCGGGCGGGGTCAGGTAGGGTGTATCGGTGAGCTGGTGGACCCGGTAGGCGAGAGAGCCCATGGCGGGGTCGAGCGAGGCGAGCTCGTCGGGGCGGCCGTCCGTCGGGATCTGGTGCTGCTCGGGATCGAACAGATAGCCGGGCTTGAGCGAGGAGATGGCGAAGCCGGGGTTGTCCCGTCCCTCCAGGAGGTCGCGGAAGGTGCCGGCGCCGGCCCAGCGGGTGGAGAGGACCGCGTCGCCGAAGCGGCTGATGACCATCTGGGCCGCGCGCGCCATGGGGACCGCCGAGTCCGAGGCGGAGACCACGCCCCGCACGTACTCCAGGATCTGCTCGGTGAGGCGGCCGTAGTCCACGGGCGCCGGCCGCTGGTAGGAGACGGCGTAAGGGAGCCTTTCGCGGTCCCCGGCCGGTGCGCCCCCTTCGCCCTCGGCTTGCGATTGGCCGTCCCCGATTCGCACTTTCCAGGGATCGCCGTCCACCATCTCCAGATCGGGACGGGCCTGGGTCACCGCCGAGCTCATGTTGCGCAAGCTGTTGAAGCCGAGCCAGTTCGTGCTCGCCGTGAACTCCGGGAACTCGCGGAAGATCCCCGGCAGATCGGTCGCCACCAGCTCGCCCAGCGTGCTCGCCTTCTCGTAGACCTTGTCGGCGATCCGGCGCAGCAGCTCCTGCATGGCCGTGGTGGGCGGCCCCTCGGTCCGGGTGGACTGCGTCGGGATCACCCCGATCGCCTCCTCCAGGAAGACGTCCTGATCGATGAGCAGGTCGCAGGCCGCTTTGTAGGCGACCGAGGCGGGTCCCACGGCCAGCACGGCGCTGCGGCGGTCGTGCTTGGAGAGGCGCAGCAAAACCGGAGTGAAGTCGGCATCTCCGGAAAGAATGATGAATTCCTCGAAACGTGTGGCATGGCCCAGCGCGTCCAGGATGTCCATGACCATCTGGATGTCGGCGCTGGTCTTGCCACCGCTGGTCAAGGGGGGACAGTCCACCACCTCGAACGCGGAACGGGTGAAATACGGCCGGAAGCGGCCGAACTGGGAAGGATTCAGATAGCAGCGGCGCGACAGGATCTTACGCTTCTGGCGCCCGCCGAGCTCCTCGAGGTCCAGGGACAGGCTCTCTTGCAGCCACTGCAGCCAGTGGGACGGGTTGGTCGCGAACTGCTCCGCTGCATTGGGGTCCTCTCGTTGCAGGCCCAGATAGATGTTGTCGAAGTCCACGAAGAGGGCCGAGCGGACATGCGGCGGATTCGGATGGTCTGGCATGAGGCCTCCAAGGTACCGGAATTTCAAGACACCCCCTCCGCCGGGGGGTGAGCGGCGAGACGATTGTATACCGGTAGGAGTTGGGGGGTCAGGGGGGTGAGGTCAGAAACGTCTCCATCGACGCCACGTACTCATCCCGCTTGAGAACCCCCGCGGCGTGCCCCGAGCCCTCGAAGATCCGCACCTCGGCGCCGGGGTAGAGGGCCTTCATCCGCTCGCGGATGGGCTCGGGGATGGCCGGGTCGTTGTCTCCCAGGAGGAGGAGGACGCGGCCGGGCCAGCCGGCGAGGTCTCCCGGCTCGAAGCGGTGGCTCAGGTCGTAGTCGACCACGCGGCGGTAGCCGTTGATCATCCCCTCCTTGGTCAGATGGAAAGTGGCGATCTCTTCCAGATAGGCCCGGACCAGAGCGAGCTCGGGCCGGTGCGGAAGCACGCGCGTCATCACCTTGCGGTACTGGAGACGCAGCAGGAACATCGGGAGCCGCGGCAGCCAGCGCAGGGACTTTTCGATGACCTGCCCGCGCGACGGGGCGGGAGGCCCCGTGTGCGAAAGGATGAGCCGCTCCACCCGGTCCGGATGCTGGCGCACGAAGACCTGGGCCACGAAGCCGCCGTAGGAGCCGCCGATCACCGCGGCGCGCTCGACCCCTTCCCGGTCGAGGAGGGCCGCGAGGCCGTCGGCCAGCTCCGTCATGGTCGCGACCGGCGGATAGGAGGGGGCGAGGCAGTGAAAGCGCTTCTCGAAATGATCGAAGCTCGACCAGACCGCCTCGGCGGTGCCCTGGGCTCCGGGGAGGAAGAGGAGCGTCCGGTCGCCCGTGCCACCGGCGAGAAAGCTCCAGGTCCGTCCGGCGATCTCCACGGCCCGCGGCGGGTGGTCCCGCCGGAAGCGCCGGAACGCCTCCAGCTCGGCGGCGGGAACGTCCTGATAGATCTTCGCGAGGCGCCGCGCGTCCGCGGCGGACGTCTGTCCAGTCATCGCAATACCCTCCGGGGAGACGAGAAGGGTACCGCTTGTTATATAACAATCGAGATTACAGTCGTAATGAAGTATCTGCTTCCCTGGCTAGATCCGGATACCGGAAGCAGCCCACCTGGTGGTCGTTGACCATGCCGACCGCCTGCATGAAGGCGTAGCAGATGGTCGGGCCCACGAACGTGAAGCCGCGCTTGCGCAGCTCCTTGCTCATCGCCTTGGACTCCGCGGTCTCGGCGGGAACGTCGGACCGTTCCTTCCGGAGGTTCTGCAGGGGAGCGCCGCCGACGAATGTCCAGAGGAAGCCGGAGAACCCGCCCGGCTCGTCGCGCAGCTGGAGAAAAGCGCGGGCGTTGGCGATCGTCGCCTCGATCTTGGCGCGGTTGCGAATGATCCCTTCGTTGGTCAGGAGGGTGCCGATCTTGTCCGGGCTGTACGCGGCGATCTTCTCCGCGTCGAACCCGTCGAACGCCTCGCGGTAGGACGCGCGGCGCCGCAGGATCGTGATCCACGACAGTCCGGCTTGCGCGCCTTCCAGGATCAGCATCTCGAAGAGCTTGCGGTCGTCGCGGACGGGTACGCCCCACTCCTCGTCGTGGTAGGCGACGTAGAGGGGCTCGGAGCCGACCCAGAAGCAGCGAGGGCGGCCGTCGGGAGAGATGTCGGTCATCAGGCCGGAATCCTATCAGCGGAGCGTGACGGACCTGGCGGCGGAAAAACGCATACCTGGGGAGAAGCACCTGGAAGGTTCGCGGCCGTCCCGCTTGTGTGCCCATTTCGACACTTGGGGGCAAGCCGTTTTTGTCCATCGCGTCGCAGGCCCAGACGATCACTTTCCTGGATCGAGGGGTTCCCGCCACGGTGCTCCTGGACGGTGGTACCAGGGGAGGGTTCCTACCCGACCGTCGTGCCCCGTTCCGGATGGATGTGCTCGTCCGCCATCCCCTTGGGGAAGAACCAGGCCACGGCGAAGGTGACGACGGCGATCAGGGCGGTGGCCAGGAAGATCCCTTGCAGACCATAGAGCAGGGCGGAGGAGAGGTGGGCGATGGTTTCCGGGCTCGCCTTCGCCCGCAGCGCCGGGTCGAGGGCGGAGTTGGGGTTCAAGCGTGGATCCACGGCATGGAGGCGGGCGTTCAAGAGAGCTCCGAGCGCCGCGACGGAAATCGACCCGCCGATCGTCCGGAAGAACTGCACCGAGCTGGTGGTCACGCCCCGCTGGCTCCAGGGGACGGCGTTCTGGGGACCCAGCAGGTAGGGCATCGACGTGAAGCCCATTCCCAGGCCGCTCAGCAGCATCGCGACCAGGACCAGCGGCCTGCCCGAGGAGGCGTCCACCGTCGCGAGCAGCGCGCCTCCCAGGATCAGCAGCAGGCTGCCCCCGATCGCGAAGGAACGGTAGCCGATCCGTGTCAGGTATCTGCCCACGATCGTGCTCGAGATGGGCCAGCCGATGAGGATCGGCATCAGCACCGTCCCGGCATCTACGGCCGTTCCGCCGAGCACTCCTTGGGCAAAAACCGGCACGAAGGCGGTGATGGCGAAGAGGAGCGTACCCAGGAGCGTGTTGCCGATGCTGGAGACCGCGATGATCCGGTTTTGGAACAGATCGAGCGGCAGCATGGGCTCGGCGGCGCGCTTCTCTTGCCAGAGGAAGAGGAGGAGAGACAGGACCGACAGGGCGAAGAGGCTCAGCGTGCGGACGTCCGTCCAGCCCCAGGTCTCCGGCCCTTCGACCAGGGCGACCAGGAGGAGCGTCACCGCGGCCGTCAGGCTGACGGTGCCCAGGATGTCCAGGCGGTGCTCCCGGCGCTGTCCCCTCTCTTTCAGGTAGCGGTGGAGCATCCAGGACGAGACGAGGCCGAAGGGGATGTTCAGGTAGAAGATCCAGCGCCACGAGAGCGTGTCCGTGATCCAGCCGCCGAGCAGGGGACCGATGAGGCTCGCCACGGCCCAGACCCCGGAGAAGAGAGCCTGGATCCGGCCCCTCTCCTCGAGAGTAAAGATGTCGCCGATGATCGTGATGGCGATCGGCTGGACGCCGCCCGCTCCCAGGCCCTGGATGGCGCGAAACAGAATGAGCTGCTCGAACGAGCCCGCGACGCCGCACAGGGCTGAGCCGAGCAGGAACAGCCCGACGGCGATGTGGTAGATGATCCGCCGGCCGTAGAGGTCCGCGAGCTTGCCGAACAGCGGGACCGTGGTCGTCGAGGTGAGCAGGTAGACTGAGAAGACCCAACTGTAGCGCGAGACGCCGCCCATCTCGCCCACGGCGGTCGGGACGGCGGCGGCCACGGCCGTCGCTTCGAGAGCCGCCAGGAACATGCCGAGGAGAACGGCGGTAGTGACGAGCTGACGATCGCGTCCGGGTTGCAAAAAGATCCCTTCCGGCCGGCGGAGGCCTCAGGCGGAGCCGCTGAGCACGAAATCCAACGAATCGCCGGGCCGGACCTCCTGCGGCGCGTGCTCGCGGCGAAAGATCCGGGCGCCTGCCGAGCCCAGGAGGCGCACGCTCGGCCCCTCGATCCGCAGCATCGCTCCCTCGCGCAACCCGACCACGGTCTTGTCGTTCTCCTCCAGGAACTGAAGGAGCCGCTCCTCCCGTGTCTCGCCCATGTGGGTCGAGCCCGGGGTGGGGTCGAGATAGTGTGGATTGAGGTTGAAGGGAACCAGGTTCAGAGCGTCAAAGCTCGGCGGCTCGACGATCGGCATGTCGTTCGTCGTCCGGATGGTCACGCAGGCCACGTTGGACCCGGCGCTCGTCCCCACGTACGGCATGCCCGCCGCGACCCGTTCCCGAATGGGGTCCAGCAACCCCTTCTCGTAGAGCCGGGCGAGGAGGCGGAACGTGTTGCCGCCGCCGATGAACAGAGCCTCCGTCGCCCGTACCGCCGCCACCGGGTCCTCGACCTCGTGAACCGAGGTCAGCTCATACCCCATGCGGGCAAACCGCTCGCGCGCCTTTGCCGAGTAGGCGTCCTGGTCGTAGAGTGCGTAGGGGACGAAAAAGACCCGCCGCAGGCTGCCGAGAAGGTCCTGGATCTGCTCAGCGCAGTGGTCGAGGTAGCTGGTGCCGTGGGTGGTCGACGTGCTGACGAGGAGGAGACGCCTGGCCATGGCGGCGAAGGCTACCACGACTCCATGGCGGGAATTTCTCTTCGGGTTCGCAGGTTGGGGCACGCGGACGGAGTCTTTCCGATTTTCCTTCAGGAGGAAAGAACATGCCACAGAATGCTTGCACTGTTCTCGCAGCGGGAGCCCTCACCCTGCTCGTGGCCACCGCGTATGCGCAGAAGACGACCGAGGTCCATCCTGGAAAGGGCGGAAGCCCGCACGTCCGGTCCGCATGGACCATCGACGGCGCGCAGATTTCGATCGAGTACGGCAGGCCGTACCTGAAGGGTCGTCCGGAGGCGATGATGATGCCGCCGGGCAAGCCGTGGAGGACCGGCGCCGACGAGGCGACCGTGCTGACCACCGACAAGCCTCTGAAGTTCGGTGCTGTGAGCCTGCCCGCGGGCTCCTATACGATCAACACGCAGCCTGGCGAGAAGGAGTGGCAGATCATCTTCGGCAAGCTCAGCCAGCCGGGCCAGTGGGGCATTCCCTACAACGCGTCTCTGGAGATCGGCCGCGCGCCGATGTCGATCTCGAAGGCGAATACGCCGGTCGAACAGTTGACGATCTCGATCGACGACACGCCGGCGGGGGCCAAGTTGCGGATCGAATGGGGGAGCACCAGCGCGCAAACGCCGTTCACCGTCGGCTAGGCGGTGAAGCGGCGGTGATCGACGGGTTTGGAGGACCGGCTCCTATCACGTGCTATTCTTCACGCAGGCTCACGGCGTGAGCATGTGTGAGCCGAGAGGTACTCGTGATGCAGAGAAAGGCGCAGGTGGACCCCAGGGCGGCATTCCTTCAGGCCCACGGCATTCGCGTGGCGCCGAACGTTTTCGAGGAAATGGTACAGGAGGCGGTGGTGAGTCTGCGGAGATCCATGTATCGGTCCGATCCGAGGCCGGATCTCACCGCTGCCGAAGTCGCCGCTCTCGAGCGAGGCGGTTTCGACCTCAAACCGGCAGATCTTGGGGCTGAAGATCCCCTGGCCCAGACCTCCGCTGACTATGCGGCCCTGCTCAAGGAGAGCCTGCCCACCGCCGCGGTCGCCGAGCTCCTGGGCGTCGATCCCAGCCGCATCCGGCAGCGGCTGACCTCCAATCCTCCGAGCCTGTACGGCATCCGGCTCGAATCGGGCTGGGTGGTTCCCACGTTTCAGCTCGAAGGAAACAAGACCTTGCCGGGGATCGCCGAGGTGGTCGCACGCCTCGACCCGGAGCTTCATCCTGTCTCCGTCCTCCGCTGGTTCCTCCACCCGAATGCCGATCTGATCATCGAGAGAGAAGGGGACGAGCCTCGGACTCTCAGCCCGCGCGACTGGCTGCGCTTCGGCCTTCCGGTGCAGCCTGTTGCCGAGCTGGCGGCGAACCTCTGATGCCTGCTTGTCGAAATTTCCCGAGCCTCCTTCGATCGCAGCTCTAGCGGGCATCCCTCCCGAAATCCGGGAGGTTCCGGTCGGAGAGGTCCTTTGGCGTCTCTACTTTCGAGGCGGGCCGCATGCAACCTTCTGGAACACCTTTCGGTCGTTCGGCCCGACCGCGGCCCGCTTCGATCACCAGGTGCCTCCGCCGAGCCTTCAGGTGCGCCGCGTTCTCTATGCGGCTCTGGAAGGGCCGACCTGCCTTGCCGAAGTCTTCCAGGATATCCGCGTCATCGACCGTGCCGCGCGCGATCCGTGGCTCGTCGGGTTCGAGCTGATCCGGCCGCTGATCCTTCTCGACCTCACCGGCGCCTGGCCGACGCGTGCCGGAGCGTCCATGGCCCTGAGCACCGGGCCTCGCCCCCGGGCCCGTCGATGGGCGCAGATAATGTACGAAGCGTACCCAGAGGTTCAGGGCTTGCTCTATCCATCCTCCATGCACGGCAACCGGGCAGCGATCGCACTCTGGGACCGGGGAGGTGGGGCGATGCCGCCGATGCCGATCTTCCACCGGCCACTGCTCGATCCGGCCCTGCTCCCGGTGCTCAGCCGCGTCGCCCGCAGCATCGGCTACGGGTTGGTTTAGATTACCCCCATGAAAGCGGCGGTGATCGACGGGTACGGAGGGGTGGATGGATTCGAGATCCGGGAGGTGGAGAAGCCGTCGCCGGGACCGGGGCAGCTCCTGGTCCGGGTGCGCGCGGCGTCGGTGAACCCGGTCGACTGGAAGCTGCGGAAGGGCCAGTTGCGTCTCGTGAAACCTGCCCGCTTTCCATTGATCCTGGGCTACGACGTAGCCGGAGAGGTCGAGGCGGTCGGCGCCGAGGTGACCCGCTTCGAGCCCGGCGATCCCGTCTATGCCCTCGTGGACAGCGCCCACGGCGGCGGCTATGCCGAATTCGTGCTGGCGGGCGAGGAAGCTGTAGCTCCAAAGCCCGAGCGCCTCTCCTTCGAAGAGGCTGCGGCCGTGCCGGTCGCAGCCTTGACCGCGCTCCAAGCGCTGCGCGACAAGGCAGAGTTGGCGCAAAGCGAGCGGCTGCTGGTCAACGGCGCCGCGGGTGGAGTCGGCCACTTCGCCGTCCAGATCGGGAAGGCCATCGGCGCCCGGGTGATCGGCGTGGCAAGCGGCCGGAACCAGGAATTCCTCCGAGAGCTTGGCGCGGACCGCGGGATCGACTACGAGGAGGAGGATTTCACCTCGGACGAGGAGGACTACCACGTCGTCTTCGACACCGTGGGAAAAGCCTCTTTCAAGGAGTGCGACTTGATTCTGGAGGAGGGAGGCGTCTACGTGACGACCGCCATCGACCCGGCGATCTTCATTCGGTCAGCCATTTCCGGGATCTCTTCGCTGTTCGGCCCCGCCCGCCGTGCCCGCGCCATCATCGTCAAGCCGAGCGGCCAGGACCTCGGCCTCCTCGGCCGGCTGGTCGATGCCGGGAAGCTCCGTCCGCACGTCGAGGAGGTCTTCCGGCTGGACCGGATCGCCGATGCCCATTCCTACAGCGAGTCCGGGCGGGTGCGGGGGAAGCTGGTGGTCAGGGTGGAGTGAGCCCGCCCCGTTGACCCCGCCCGCCCCCTTCCCATAGCCTGCCCCTGACGAAGGGGGAAAATTTTGGTCCGGACCTACAGCTCCTATCTACGCATCGACGAGCTCCTGAACCTCCAGACGCCCGCATCGGAGGGGCCGGAGCATGACGAGATGCTGTTCATCGTCATCCACCAGGTCTACGAGCTCTGGTTCAAGCAGGTCCTCCACGAGACTGACCTGCTGCGGCGCTCCTTGGAGAGCAATGACGCTCCCCGTGCCCTGTCCACCTTCAAGCGGATCTTGACCATCTTCAAGACCCTCGTCTCCCAGGTAGACATCCTGGAGACCATGACGCCGGTCTCCTTCAACAGCTTCCGCTACCGACTCGACAGTGCCAGCGGCTTCCAGTCCGCCCAGTTCCGGCTCGTCGAGTACGCCTTTGGCCACCGCCGGCCCGAAGTCCTGAAATGGATGCCCGAGGGCAGCGAGGAGCTGCGGCGCCTGGAGGAGGAGATGCACCGCCGCAGCCTCTATACCTCCTTCCTCCATTTTCTTTCCATGAACGACTATCCCATCCCCGCGGATGTCCTGGAGCGCGATCCGGCCCTGCCCGCTCCGGAGGACGAGCGGGTCCAGGAGATCCTCATCCAGATCTATCGGAAGGACCCCTCCAACCGCGAGGTCTGCGAGCGGATGGTCGACCTCGATGAAGGGCTTCAGGAATGGCGCTACCGCCACGTCAAGATGGTACAGCGGACTATCGGCGTGAAGATGGGCACCGGAGGCTCCGCTGGCTCCGAGTACCTGGCGAAGACGCTTTTCAGGTCGCTGTTTCCGGACCTCTGGACGATCCGGTCGTCGCTGTAAAGCCGATCACCTGCTCGGCGAAGCGCTCCATCTCCTCGGCCTGTGGGCTGAATTGCAGCAGCAGGAGGTCGACCCCCGCGGCCTCCAGCTCCTCGATCCGCTCGCGTACCTGCTCGGGCGTGCCAACGAGCTCGGTGCGGAGGCCCCGGTTCGACACCGAGTACTCCTCCAGAGACATGCGCCGCTCGAGCTGCGTGCCGGCGAGCCACTGCTGGTAGTTGGCGAAGCCGGCGGCGTTCTGCTGGACGTCGGTGATGCGCTCGCGCTCGCGCCGCGCTTCGTCCTCCGAGTCACGCACGATTGCATAGCCCGCCACGCCGTACTGCATCGGCGGAAGGCCGTGCCGCTCGCGCCTTGCGGTCATGTCGACGACCTTTTCCCGAATCCGGTCCGCCGGATCGCCGTGCATCACGTAGGCGTCGCACTGCTTCGTGATCAGCTCCTTGGCCGCTTCGGACTCGCCGCCCGCGTAGATCGTGGGGCGGGGCTGCGAGACCGGCTTCGGCTCCAGGACGGTCTCGTCGACCCGGTAGTAGCGCCCGGCGTACGAGAAGCGACGGTTCTTCCAGACGCCGTCGAGCACGTCGAGCCACTCGGAGGTGCGCGCGTAGCGGTCGTCGTGGGTGTCGAAGCCGACCCCATACTTCGACGCTTCCTCGGCCCACCAGGAGGAGACCACGTTGAGCGACAGGCGTCCGCCGCTGATGTGGTCGATGTTCGCGGCCTGCTTGGCCAGGAGCGCGGGCAGGTGGAAGGTCGGCCGCACAGCGACCATCAGCTCCAGGCGGCGCGTCACGGCTGCCAGGGCCGCCGCGGTCGACCAGGCGTCGAGCGAGGGCGCGTCGATCCCCTTGATGTCGTTCAAGTTCAGCTCGGCGACCAGCGTCAGGTCGAAGCCGATCTCCTCGCTGCGCCGTGCGAGCCGGCTCACGTAGTCCCAGCTCGCCTCCATCCCCTCGTCCTCGACGTTGCGCAGCCAGCCGCCGAAGACCGGCATCCAGTATCCGTATCTCATCGCGCTGCCTCCGCTTCCAGGTAGTCGACCAGCCGGGTGAAGGGGTCGAAGCCGACGACGTGGGGCGCGTCGGCGACGAAGTTCGAGAGCGCGTTGATGTCGTAGTACAGGAGGGAGCCGTCGCGGTCGTCGATCATGTACTCGACTCCGCCGACGTCGATGGCCGCGGCCTCGAAGATCCGCTCGACGTCGGCGATCACCTGCGGCGGCGGCGTATAGCCCTCGACCCGGATGCCCCGTTCCTTGGCGTCGACGGCGCAGGCCGTGCTCGTGAGAGCGGCGCCGCCGGTGGTCTGGCAGGCGTCGGCCGGGCAGATGTTGAACACGTCCTCCGGGCTGAAGACCTTGATCGCGTAGAGGTACTTCCGCCCCAGCACCTCGGCGCGGACGATGTGCCCGCCGCGCGCGGGGACGAACTCCTGCACGAGCGCCGTGCTGTCGATGCCGAGGTCGATCGTGCCGCGCTCCACGGCCGCTTCGAGGTCGGCGGGGCTGTCGTAGCGCACGATGCCCGCGCCGCTGCCGCCGACGTTCGCCTTGACGACCACGGGGAAGCGCAGGCCGCGCGCGGCCTCCGGCGCCTCGGCCGGATGGTTGATCACCCGGGCGGGTGGGTATTTCAGTCCGAGTGATTCCAGGAGCGACAGCTGCAGCGCCTTCGAGGTCTCGACGCGGAAGCCGTCCGCGCCGTTGATGACCCGCGTCCCGAGCCGTTCGAGATGGGCGAGGTAGGCGAGCGTATGGTAGATGCCGTGGTGCGCGCCCCGCAGGTAGGCGGAGGGGCTCATGCGGTTGAACAGAAGCGCGTACTCGGGCTCGCGCGCCGCGATGTCGTAGTGGTGGCGCCGCGCGTCGACGCGGACGTAGGGCGTGCCCCTGCGGTCGAGCTCCGCGAAGAGCGGACGGAACCAGTCCTGGTGCTCGTGGTAGACCGCGATCGGGCGGGTCGGCTGCGGCATCGACGCTCCTCCGAAAAGGATGGCAGCCCCCCAGAGGAGGGGGCGAGCGCCGGTATTATAGGAGATCGAGCAGCTTACAAATGGAGGGGGCCGAAACGCTTGCCCAGCCGCTCGCGGAAGACGCGATCGATCGCCGTGCGCAGCGCCTCGAGGCGGCCGAGCGACGACGCCTCGTCCGGCTTGATCTCCACCGGCCAGTCGAAGTCGACGTTGTCGATCACCGTCGTGCGCCAGAGTTTCTTCTTGGGATCCCAGGTACCGGGGCCGTCCTCGGCGAGGCTCCAGCCGGTCGGCAGGTAGCTGCGGATCTCCGTTTCGGTATAGGACAGGGGGGACTTGGTCGTTTTCATGGTCGCCGCGATTGTGCCTCAAATCCTCTTCCCTGGGAAGCAGGCACGCTCTTTGCTTTTTTACAAGCCGCGGAGGTGAACGTATGCCGACAGCAAGCAAAGCCAACGGACGCGTTGTCTACCATGTAGTTCCGAACTCTTCCGCCGAGAAGTGGGTGGTCTCCCAGGAGAACGCCGACTACCGGTCGGAGCACGACACCAAGGAAGAGGCCGTCAAAGAGGCCCGGCGTCTGGCGCAGGAAGCGCAGCTCGGCCAGATCAAGGTCCACCTGAAGAACGGCAACATGGAGTACGAGTCGACCTACGGGGAAGATCCCCCCGAGACGCCGAGCTAGTCGCCGGGGGGCGCGAGCCCCCCTTCTGGACTTTCCTTGACCCTTCCTGAACCCGGTTGGTACGATCCGGGCATCATGAAAATCGAGCTCAGCGAAGAGCAGAAACTGCTGCGAGAAAACGTCCGCCGGTTTGCCGAGGAAGTCGCCAAGCCGCGGGCGAAGGAAATCGACGAGTCGGGAGAGTTCCCCCGCTCGTTCTTCGACCAGGCCGGCGAGATCGGCCTGGCCGGCGTCGTCATCCCCGAGGAATACGGCGGCGCCGGGATGGATCCCGTCTCCTACACGATCGTCATCGAAGAGATCAGCCGCGTCTGCGCCACGTCCGGCGTCATCCTCTCGGTCAACAACTCCCTGGTCTGCGATCCGCTGCTCAAGTTCGGCAGCGAGGACCAGAAGAAGGAGTTCCTGACTCCCTTGGCCGCCGGCCAGAAGCTCGGTTGCTTCGCCTTGACCGAGCCGGGCGCCGGCAGCGACCCCTCGGGGCTGCGCAGCACGGCCCGGCGCGACGGCGACGACTACGTCCTCAACGGGAACAAGGTGTTCATCACGAACGGCACCGACGCGGACGTGGCCCTCGTCTTCGCCTCGGTCGACCTGGCGAAGAAGCACAAGGGGATCACCTGCTTCATCGTCCCGGCGGACACGCCCGGCTACCACCACGGCACCCACGAGTTCAAGCTCGGCGTGAACGCCTCGGGCACCACCGAGCTGGCGTTCGACAACATGCGCATCCCTGCGCGCTACCGCCTGGGCGAGGAGGGGGACGGCTTCAAGATCGCCATGGCCACCCTGGACGGCGGCCGCATCGGCATCGCCGCGCAGGCCGTGGGCATTGCCCAGGGAGCGTTCGAGGAGGCTCTCGCCTACTCGCAGCAGCGCGAGCAGTTCAATCAGAAGCTCTCCGACTTCCAGGCCATCCAGTTCTACCTGGCCGACATGGCGACCGAGATCGACGCCGGGCGCCTGCTCACCTGGAAGGCGGCCTGGGCCAAGGAGAACCAGAAGCGCTATTCGCTGGAGGCGGCGCAGGCGAAGCTGTTCGCCTCCGAGATGGCGCAGCGGGTCACCAACAAGGCGCTGCAGATCCACGGCGGCTACGGCTACACCAAGGAATACAACGTCGAGCGCTTCTTCCGCGATGCGCGCATCACCGAGATCTACGAGGGCACCAGCGAGATCCAGAAGATGGTGATCGCCGACTGGGTGCTCAACAAGGCCTGAGGCCCTGAGGTCGAGGAAAACACCATGGCGATCCTCACCGAGCCCACCCTCGCGAGCACCGAGGACACCGTCTCCGGTATCGACTTCTCGTTGACCGAAGACCAGGAGCTGCTGGTTTCCGAGATCCGGCGCTTCGCCGAGGAGCGCATCCGTCCGGGCGTGGCCGAGCGCGACCGCAAGCACGAGTTTCCTGTGGACATCTTCCGCGAGATGGGAGAGATGGGGCTCCTCGGGATGATGGTCCCCGAGGAGTATGGCGGCGCCGGTCTCGATGCCCTCACCTACTGCCTGGCGATGGAGGAGATCGCCCGCGTCTGTCCGGCCACGGCGGTGACGATGAGCGTCACCAACTCGGTCTGCTGCTGGCCGATCAACCGCTTCGGCAGCGAGGAGCTGAAGCGCCGGGTGCTGCCGCCCCTTGCCACGGGCGAGGCGATCGGCGGCTTCGGCCTCACCGAGCCCGGCGCCGGCAGCGACGCAGGCAGCCTGCGCACCACGGCGCGGCGCGACGGCGACTTCTGGGTGCTGAACGGTGAGAAGGCCTGGATCACCAACGCGGGGTACGCCAGGTACTACGTGGTGGTGGCCCGGACCAACCCCGAAGCCGGCAAGCGGGGGCTCTCGGCGTTCGTGGTGCCCGCGGACGCGCCCGGCTTCTCGGTCGGCCAGCCGGAGGAGAAGCTGGGTCTCAAGGCATCTCTCACGGCCCAGATTTACTTCTCCGACTGCCGCATCCCGGCCGAGAACCTGCTCGGCCAGGAGGGGCAGGGGCTCAAGATCGCCTTCGCCACCCTCGACCACTCGCGCCTGGGCATCGCGGCGCAGGCCGTGGGCATCCACCAGCGGGCTTTGGAGCTGGCGGTCGCATACGCCAAGGAGCGCGTGCAGTTCGGCGTGCCGATCGCGCAGCATCAGGCGATCCAGTTCCGCATCGCCCAGATCGCCACGGAGCTCGCCGCGGCCCGCATTCTGATGCTCGGTGCCGCGACCCAGGAGCACACCTCCCAAGCCGGCCGCCTGGCCGCCCAAGCGAAGCTCTACGCCTCGGAAGCCGCGAACCGCGCCTGCGCCGAAAGTCTCCAGATCCACGGCGGCAACGGTTTCCACGACGACTACGAGATTTCCCGCCTTTACCGCGACGTGCGCGTCACCACCATCTACGAAGGCACGAGCGAGATGCAGCGGATGGTGATCGCGCGGCAGTTGCTCCAGAAGTAGTCACACGGAGCCTTGGAGCGGAGAGCTATACTTTGAGCATGAAGACGGCGGTTTCCATTCCCGATAGAGTGTTCCGAGACGCGGAGCGCATTGCGGAGCGTTTGCAAAAGTCGCGAGATCAGGTCTTCAGCGAAGCTGTGGCTGAGTACGTGGCGCGCCACGATCCCGATGCCATCACGGAGCAGATCAACGCCGTCTGTGCCGAGGTCGATACGCGGCCTGACCCCTTTGTCACAGCCGCCGCGCGGCAGGTCCTCGAACGCACCGAGTGGTGATTTCGCAAGGTGACATCTGGTGGGCGGCCCTGCCGATCGCGCAACACCTGTGAGGAAAGTGTCTCTGGAGTCTCTGGAGGGAAAAGGGCTCTACTGGCTGCGGAACGCTATACTACGGGCAGAAATGCGGAATCGTCCGCCGGGGCAGTGTAGCCAAGGCGTGGCAGTGAGACGGAGCGCACCTGCCCAACTCAGACGCCGACTCCTGCATCTCCTCGCCTCCACCGGCTCAGAGCTCGCCGAGGTTGGAGATAGCGAACAGAATCTCCCGGCGAGTGGGAGGGCTCCACGGCGGGATGAAGGTACTCGCGAGGCCGACCCGGCGTGCCTCGTCGAGCCATTGCACCACCTGGCGGCGTTGGTACTTGCGGGTCGCGATCAGTGCCTGTCCAAGGGCGCGGTACTCGTTGGCGACTGTGGTCTGGAACATCCCCGGGTCATCGCTGTTGATCGAGAAGAGGATCTGCGGCTCGTTGTCTGCCGCAGGATCCAGATGGAGCCGATTGAGGTTGGTGTACGGCAGCCGGTCGTAGGAGGGAAATTTCCCGATCAGCAGATTCGAGGTGGGACAGACTTCCAGGATGACCTCGGCGAGTTCGACCCGCCGGAACACCCGCTGCCGCAGTTTGCCGACGAGCTCCGTATACTCGGAGTCCACCAGCAAACAGCGCGGAGCGCGGCTCCGGTCGAGGCCAAGCATGGCGAGCACCTCACGCTCTTCAGGGATGCGATCCAGAGAATCAATCCAGCCCAAAGCCTGCCGCGCCCGCTCAAGGCCGACGGCCTCCTCCAGCCGGAGGTGGAGCACGTGAGCGAGATCCGTATCGGGCCGCAGGCTAATCTCGGGATCGGTGAGGCGTGCTAGGCGAAGCCCCCAGAGAAGGTCGAGGCCGTGATCGGAGGCAAAAGGATAGACCTCGCACCGCCCGTGGTACCAGTCCGCGGGATCGAGCGCCAGAGCCAAGCCGTGACCGATCCGTTCTCCGGGTTGGAGTTGGAACAGCTCGACAGTTTCGTCCACGTACCGCAGTCCGGTCAGGAGGTCCCGGAAGTCCTCCCCTGCATGGCAGGTCCGGCCGAGATGGACCGGCGGCAACCCAGGCCGGTTCATCTGGTCCTGGACCCGTCTGCGGACCATCCGGAAGCTCGGAGCCAGATCGCGGGGCGGCAAAAGCATCTCCTCTCCGGCCGCGTCGATCCCGACCACCCAGGTGCGCAGAGCGGGGACCTCGTCCAGCAGGCACAGCAGTCCTTCGATCATAAATCCCGAGGTCTCCCGCACCTCATCCACCGGCCCGCGCAGGAGGTGATAGACGAAACCCAGCCGGAGCGGAGGAGCGTCCCGGTCGTGGCGGACGAAGTCGGCGAAGCCCTGGAGCTGGGCCCGGAGGACGCGCGCCTGGAGGGTTGCGGGGCGCGCCGCCGACACCCGCAGCTCGATCTGCCTGGCCGGCCGCCAGGGAGAGGGGGGGACCGGGTCCGAGCCAAGGCCGCTCCCCTGATCCCTGGCCCAGGGAGCATCGGTCGGGTCGGAGAACTGATAGCGTAAGGCGTGCCGCGTACGGAACCGCTCGAGCCGCAGGCCGGCCCGCTGCGCCCGCCGGCGCCGGATCCCGTCCCGCCGGTCGCCGCCGAGTGTATCGGCAAAAAGCAGGTGCTGGCGCCGGAAGCACGCCTGGAAGCGGGCGAGGCCCCGCGCGCCCGGAGCGTAGGCGATGTGCCGGAGGAAGCTGTTGCGGCGGCGCAGGTAACGCAGAAGAGTCAACTCACCCTGCGCACCGTCCGAGGAGCGGAGGATCTTGCTCAGAGAGGCCCAGAGGAGATGGCGCTCTCCCAGGACTGGATTGAGCCCCGAACGCCGGACCCGGTCCGGCATCAGCCAAGCCAGGATCGGATCGACGAAGGCCTCGTCCGGCTGGTCCTCCGCCCAAATGTCATCGTCGTCGGGCAGCGGCCTCTCCGGGATCTCGAGAATGAGCGCCTGGTGGGCCAGATGGCGACGGTCTTTCAGAGCTTCTGCGATCGCGTCGGGCCAGAGCTCGGGCTCCTCCGCCCACTCCGCGGTGCGGTAGAGATGGGCGAAACCGCTCATCCCGGCAATCCAATAGAAATTTCCCGGTAAGGCGCCACCGAGATGGACGTGGGTGTCCACCAGCTCTTGGGAAAGCAGCCGTTCGACGAGAAATGTGTCGGAGCTGAGGACGCTGGGCCAAGAGAGGGCGGGGGTGGCGTTCTCCCGCGGTGGGGGTTGCTCGATCAACGCCAGACGAGCGGCGATCAGAAGGTCGGCGTCGACCTCCGGGCAGAGCCGGTGCCACAGCACGGGGTCGGCACAGGACGGAATGCCGGCCCGCAAGCCGACCAGGCCTCGGGCGAGCTCGAACAGGCCATCGAGCGGCAGCTCTCCCGAGCCCAGAAGCTGCCCTGCGAGGTCGCGGGCGGTTCGCCACTCATCGATGAATCCGCGATCGATCAGGGCCGCGGCGAGACCTTCAGATTCGGAGCCTCGATGCGATGCGAGGCCGGAGAGCCGGGGATCGAGCAACCGGAAGGCCCGCGCTGCGCTCAGCGCAGGGGACTGCACCGGTTTCACGCCGGGCTCCGCGGGGCCAGCCGCGCCACGCCAGGCAGGCTCAGAAAAGCTGCCAGAGCGGTGTTCAGCTCCTTGGCCGCCAGCTCGGCCGGAGTGCTGGGGGGCACCGGCGCTGCCTCCTGGGTTTGTCTCTCCAGCCAGCCCATCAAGCGCGCGAGCTCTATCTCCACATCGGCATCGTTCAAGGCAAGGAGGTCCCGGCTTGCCATCGGATTGGTTAAGCGCAAGAGCTTGGGGATCTCCTCTTCCCGGCCCAGGGGACGGTGGCGGACATAACCGGCCAGAGTGAATGCGGCGGCGCAGCGGGTGAAGGTCAGTGGGCTCCAGAACGTACGGGCTGTGCTCAGAGCCTGCCAGGCCGACCGGCTCAAGCCGTCCACCAGCAGGATCAGCGGGCGGAGTCGGTTGGGCAGGAAGGCCGGAGTACCGGCCGGCCGCGGTGCCACCGGGATGCGCTCCAGGGAAAGGGTCTTGAAGAGCGACTCCGGCGAGGCGGTGCGCTGATCGAGGCAGAGCTCCCAGAAGTCGGTGGGATTCAGGAAAACGGTCCAGAAACGATCCTTGTCTGCATCATCGGACCAGCGTTGCCAGCTCAGGGCCGTGGAGACGAGCTCGGTTGCCGCAGTGCTTTCGGGAGAGAAGTAGTGGAGCACGCCCGGTTCGGGGATCCGGAGCTCGGACTGAGCTCCTTTCAAGCGGGTCCTCGTAAAGGGCAGCTTCTGAAGGAGCTGATAAGGGGTTAACCTACCCTCCGCCAAGGCGATGTCGAGCAGCGTCTCCAGGTAGGCTTCGGGGTCCGGACCGGACACCAGCTTGGAGAAGTCTTCGGGTAACTGAAAGCCCCACAGCGGATTGTCCGTGCGTGCGGCCTCGACAAGGGCTTGCCAGCCGGCCTCTCCTCCTCTCTCCTCGCCTTGCCAGAACAAAGAGCTCCCCAGCAGGGCGGCTCCGCGCTGGTCCAGGCGCCGGACCAGCTCGGCTTCGCCGCTGACCAGCGCGATCCGGCGCAGCATCTCTTCGGCGGAGAGCGGATCTTCGCTCTGGAGTAACCGGACGTATTCGCCTTCGAGAGCGCGCGGGTGAGCAGGGAGCAGCGTGAGCAGCTCCCCCCGGCCCGCCTTGGTTAGCAGATCACGGAGCGTGGAGAGCTCGGGGACCGTCTTCCCGTTCCCGGAGTTGCTCGGGAGAGGCCGGAATTCCTGCCGCTCTTGTGCCGTCCATCGGCGCAGCTCCCACTGCCGGGAGCTCGGAACAGCCTTGCCGAGCAGAGCCTGGCCGTTGGTGGGAGAAGCCTCGATGCGATCGTCGCCTTCGGGAGGCAGAGACAGGAGCCGGATCAGAGGCTCGCGATGAAAAGCGAGGATCCAGCAGACCCGTGGATCGCAGTAGTCGGTGAGCAGCGAGCGGACCCAACGAAGCACGGCCCGCGAAGGACCGAGGTCCAGGTCGTCCACCAGAACCACGAATGCCGGCGCCTGCTTGATGTCCACAGGTACAAGGAGGGAATGGGCGCGGTGCAACTCGAGGAGAGAATTGAGGAACTTCCCGAACTCGGTGCCGATGTGATGCTTCCGGTCATTGGCCTCGGAGACGATCTTGCCGTAATGCCCCGGCGTCATCGCCAGCTCCTGAGCCAGCCGGCGATGAGACTCCTCCTGGAGGAGCGCGGATTCGAAGCAGTGTTTGAAGCTGCGGTCCAGCTCCTCCCGAAGCTCGTGGCTGCGGTCCCGGGCCCCAGCAGGGGGCTCTTTCTTCTCGATCGTACGGTACAGCTCCCGGATCGTGGCGGCTGCCAGGCCGAGGTCGTCGTGAACGACCGCTGCATCGAGGATCGGCAGTAGGATCAGTCGCCGGGTCTGGCCCTCTGTCGAGTGCTCGAGATCCGACCTCAGGGCGGCGAGAACCGTCGACTTGCCGATGCCGCGGGGTCCCACGACTGCGGCTATCCGTGGCGGGGTGTTCGGCGGCGCAAAGCCAGGCTCGGGTCCCGGAGGGTTCTTCACAAAGTCCAACAGCCGACTGACGATTCGTTCCTGTTCAGGGTGGAGACGGCAACGTTCACTCATAGCCTCAGCCTCGCAGGATCTCGCGTGCCCATTGCATGTGGCAGCGCGAGCGGATACCCCATTGCTTTTCCGGATTGAGCCCGACCCAGCCGGCGAGGAACAGGCGCGCATCTTCGTCGTCGAAGTCGGGATCCAAGGGATCTTTGGTGCTGCCGGAAGCATAGGTTTCCATCCGGCGGCGGACAGGGGGCAGCTCTAATAGGTCGCGAAGGTCGAGCGCCCAGCGGTCGACGATATGCGGCCGATGGGCGCGAAGATATTTCCCGGCTTGCTGAAATAGCTCAAAAACATCGCTCCCTGGCGCCTTCTCCAGTTGGTCGTCGACGAACCGGAAGAAGAACTGAGTCAACGTAACCTGGCCGCCCACCCAGCGCTTGACCTCCTTGGCGAGACCATCCAGCTCCGTCGTACCGAGCTTCCATTTCTGGTCCAGCTCAGCGCACCAATCCACCAACTCAGGGGGAGAGAAATGAGGCAGACGGCACGCTTGACCTCGCGACAGAAGGTTGGAGTAGAGGGGATCGATCTTCAGCTTATGGACCTCCCGTGTGGCACAGATCAGCTTGCTGGAGGTCTCCGTCCACTCCGACCGCTCGACGATGGAGACGATCTCGGCGAACGCTCGCCTGATCTCGTCGTTTGGCTCCTCGCCGGCCGTCCGGTCGATCACGATCTGAACGCGCTCAGGATTCTTGATCCAGTCAGAGAGAGTGCGATAGGCGTCATGGAGGGAGAGGCGTTGCCAGCCGGCAGGACGTGTCTTCTCAGCGCTCGCGGTGGAGCGGTTCGAACCGGATTGCGCGCCGAACAGCCACTTGAAGAAGTGCGACGTGCCACCTCCCCGCTCGCTGACGACGATGAGGACGGCAGGAAGGCTGGCCGGAGTGTACTTGCGGTCGGCAGGCGCAGGGACCTTCAGCGTACCTGGTAAATCAGTGACTGGCTCCAACCGGTAAGCCTGTTGATTCCCTTCTCGCCAGGAGAAAGTGAAAGGCTTCCCTTTCCGGGTATAAAAGAGTCCGTCGTTCGGTCGTTGCAACAGAGCCCCCCCCCTGACTAGACAAGTTACTGGTTCGACGTCACGGTGGCCTTGCGGAGCACCTCCAGAAGGTTCCCCGCTTGATTCAGAATGTGGTCTTCGATGCTCATGCGCCGCATCTGCAGATATCGATCGAGCTCCAAAGGATAGATGTGGCGCGAGAAATGATACGCTCGGTCCTCTTCCGGAAACGGAGCCACGAGAACGGTGAGCGTCATCACGTCCAAAAACTTGCCGTAGGCCTCGGGTCCGAAGCGTTCTTCGATCCGTTGGAGGTCGGGAGGCAGGAGCTTCAGCCGTTCCAACGCCTGGCGGACATAGATCCGGATCGCGGCTTCGTTGAAGCTGAAGCGCCTCTCCGGAGGCAGTTCGCGCAGTTTCGGATCGTGGATCGGAGCCGGCTGGGGTCGATAGAACAGAGCTTCGACCGTGGCTGCGAGGATCAGGTCCCCCCAGTAGGTCTCTTCCGGAGGCGTCTTCGCACGTTCTGCTGAAATTTCTCCCAAGGCCGGCCGCGTATCCTGAAGGTATTTCCAGACCGGCCTCACCGACGTGTCCCTGGCTTGAAAGTCCTCCCGCCGGAGCGTCATGCGGCGCTCGCTGTCCAACCGCTCGAGCAGCCCCTGGCAGGCTTGCTGGAGCAGGATCGGGATGCGATAGGTGCTTTCGTTCAGGTGGGCATAACCCTGGCTGCGGGTCTGCTCGCTCTCCCATTGGATCTCGAGCGGGGGCTGCTCCAGCTTGGCGATGAGGCTCCGGGCGGCGAGATCGGACAGCGGCCCCAGGAAGAACGCCTTCTCGCCCCGCTCTCCTTGCACCCAGTGATAGAACGGATGTTGCGGGTCGTGCAGACCGCCGAACGCACCGTGGTACCCCACCATCACGAACTGGCAGGTCCCGTTTTCCGACAGCCCGCGCAGGCGCTGCAGAAGGCCCCTGGCGCTCAGCGACAGGCCGTCGATCTCATTCAGGAACAGGACCGGCCTCTGCCAGCCGCGAAGAGTCTTTTCGATCGCCAGCTCGGGATCGGCGTCCACGCCGAGCGGCAACCGGTTGGCCTCGCAGGCGACCCGGAGCTTTCCCCAGAGCTTTTCCGCCGATTCGCAGCCGGCACAGTCGATGAGGAGGACCGTGTGATTACCCTCGTCGGCGATCTTCCCGTAGAGGTGCTGCAAGAGGCTGGTTTTGCCGATCATCCGGCCACCGAGGATCAGAAAGCTCGTGTTGGCGATCCCCTCGAGAATGCGCCGCGTCTCCGGCTCCCGGCCGACGAAGACCAGGCTGTCCTTGGCGAGGGCGTTTTGCGTCTGGAACGGTGAGAAGAAGCGAAGGCCCGTCCGGTTGCGGACGGCCCGCCAGAACGCCGAGGAGAGATCGCGTTCGCGCAGCACTTCCTTGAGGAGGTCGTCAGTCAGAATGCAGAGCCCCTTGGACTCGGCGACTCCGGCCTCCGGAAGGCCGGGGCCAAAGAGGGTGACGACGACGTCGTTCTGTGGTGCGTACAGGAGCTCGGCCAGGCTTTGCAGAACCTCGGGAAACGCGCCGGACCAGTACCCCAGGACGTGCCGTCCCTGCTCCTGAGGCCTGTCAACCTTGAAGAAAGTCCCTGCATCGAGCAGGCAGCTCCGGTCCTGCGGGGACAGAGATTGGACCCAGGCTTCGGTTCTGAGGTCCAGGGGCTGAACGCGGTTTTTGGTGAGGGCCGCGCAGAGGTTTTCCAGACGCTTCGGCTCGACTCCAGACACCCGGAGGCTCCCCATCTCGCGCGCCAGCTCGGCGGCGGGCCGGCTCAGCTCGGGGCAGAGGTCCTGCAGGCCGTCGCCCGCGGCAAACATCTCCTCGAAGGTGAGGCTCTCGAAGAGCTTCTTGCCGTGCAGGTTCTCGACCCAGGTGCGGCCGCTCGGGTCGAGTTCGAGCTGCCGGTCAATCCAGGTCCGGAAGGGGTTCTGGACGTGCGCCACCAGGCCATTGACGCTCAGCACGTGGCGCTCGGCGAGCTGCCGGTGGGTCTGCTGGATCGTGGCGGCGGGGCGCCGCAGCGTCTGATGAAGCGCTCGGACCGCCCGGCCGACATCGCTGTTGCGGCCTCCCGAGTGATAGCCCTCTACCCAGATCTCCGGCCACTTGCCGGCCCCGGGGTCCGAGCGGAGATTGTTGAGGGCCTGAGCTGTGAGCTCCTCTCCCGTCCGGATGATGTCGGTGGCGCTTCCTTTCTTGACCGTGGACCGGATCGTCTCCAGGGGCTTCATTCCCTCGCGCAGCTCGCGCAGGCTCAAGCGCGTGCGGCTGCACCTGGCGACCACCACGTCGCCCAGCTCGCGCAGCCCGACCCCGGCCAGCTCCTGGCGCAGGCACGCGTCGGCTTCATGAACAGAGAGGAGGAACTCGTCCGGTACCGGCCGGCCGGCGCTCCCCAGCTGGGCCCAGGCCAGGAAGAGCCGGACGTTGCCGCCGAAGGCCTCCAGCGCTTCGCCGGCTTCGGCGGCACCGACCCCCGCGACGCCGGAGGCCCAGGCCTCGAGCGCTCTGTCGCCTGCTCTGCCCAGAGTGCTCCGGTCCGGCAGGACATGGAGAGCATGTAGGCGGGCGGCTGTTCCCAGGACGGTCTTGAGCGCGCTCGCCTGCTCTGCCGGTAGGATCCAGAAGACCGGCAGGCCCTCCAGTCGGCGCAGGATCTTGCCGACCTCCTCTAGAAGGGGCCGGAGCGTGGGGGTGAGGAGGCGCGCCACGGTCTCCTCGGCCGGGAAGACGACGATCCGCTTGCGCCCGGCGGCCTGCCCGACCTTCCACTCCCCCTTGGAGCCCTTGTGGGCCTCGAGCGCCTGGAGCAGATGTTCCGCTGTGAGGCCCGCCGGGTCGGCTCGGCCCGGGCCGGCCGCCCGGAGCTCGTCGTCGAGCTTGACCAGGTGCGATCCACCGGCTTCCAGGAGAGCCGAGGCAAGGGCAAGGGCGCCCAGCTCTTCGTCGAGCGCCAGCAGATGGACGTCCTTCTTGATCGCTTGGACGGATTCGACCACCCGGGTCCGCAGGGCGGGAACCCGGTCGAACAGAGTGTCGGTGACGTTCCTCTCGGCCGGCGGGATGGGAGCGGTCCAGGAAAATGGATGCTGATAGCCCTCGGCGTCGAGGATTGTTTCGGAGAGGAGCGTGATCTGCCGGGCGTCCTCCTCGAGAAAGCCGAGCCATTCCAACTGATCAGGCACCTGATCCCAGGTCCAGGAGGCATTGAGGTCGGCGGCGAGGGCGCGCAAGCCGCTTTCCTGGTTTTCCGCGCGGACGCTCACCCGGGCGGCATGACGCTGGACGCCGTCGCGCACCAGCCGGGCCCGCACCGAGGCGAGCCGGGGGCCGTGCCGCTCGACCTTCAAGTCTTCAAGGCGCACCCACTGGCGGCGCCGCAGCTCCTTGCGCTGGTGATCCAGGAGGCTGGTCGCCACCCGGGCGAAGCGCTTGCGTGCCGCTTCGAGCCATGCGCCCCACTCCCCTGGCCGGGAGGGGACCTCGAGCTTATGGTCCGACGCCACCTGCTCCAGGTCCTGCAACTGCTCTTCGACGGTCGCCTGCTCCAAGGAGGGAGACGCGAGGCTGCGGTAAGGGTGGCTCCACTGGATGAAGTGGTGCAGGGCGGGATGAAGACGGGCGTCCCCGCCCTGGACCGGTGCCGTGGTTTCCAGGAGCTCGGCCCAGGAGGCCTCGCGTCGAGTGAGCAGAACCAAGAGCCGGACCAAGGCGCCGGCTTCCGCGCGCAGACGGCCTCCATCTAGCAGCTCCCGGAGCCTGGTAGGGCAGTCCGTGCTGCATTCGATGTCCTGGCGGATGTGATCCACCGCTTCGTGAAGTGCTTCAGCTGTCTTCACGTCGCCAGGAGAGACGATCAGAGGCAGGACCTCGAAGGCGCGCGGACCGAGAAACGTCGCCTGCTCGATCAGCGCGGACAGGGCCCGGCGGGGCTCCGGATCGGCATGGACGCCTGCCACCAGCAGGGCCGCCACCACCCAGAGGTCGCGCCGCACCTCCTCATGGATGCGCCACCAGGCCTCCAACTCGTTCTCCAGCAGCCGGCTGGGGCGCAGGAACCCGGCTCCGAGACCGTTCACCATCTCCGCCAAGAGGTCCTCCGCCTCCAACCGGTGCTCCATGTCGGTTGCCTCGTACTCGTCGGCCCGCCGGGCGACCTCGCGCAGCAGGAAAAGGACGAGGTCTT
>DATFPH010000215.1:0-11881 GCA_035264905.1 Thermoanaerobaculia bacterium | reverse complement strand
GCCGACGAAGCTTCGGCCAGCTCGGGCGATCTGTCGCTGCGCTGGGTGGTGTTCGGCGGCGAGGCGCTGGAGCTGGAGAGCCTGCGCAGCTGGTACCAGCGGCACGCCGAGGACCGTCCGCGCCTGGTCAACATGTACGGCATCACCGAGACGACGGTGCACGTGACCTACCGCGAGCTGACCGCGGCCGACGCGGTGAGCGGAACGGGGAGCCGGATCGGCGTGGCGATCCCGGACCTCCAGGTCTACGTGCTCGACCGCCACCAGCAGCTGGTGCCGGAAGGGGTGGCCGGGGAGCTCTGCGTGGGAGGGGCGGGTCTCGCCTGGGGCTACCTGGGCCGGCCGGAGCTGACCGCGGAGCGCTTCGTGCCGCACCCGTTCGCGGCGGGCCCGGGCGAGCGTCTCTACCGCTCGGGCGACCTGGGCCGCTGGGTCTCCGGCGACCTGGAGTACCTGGGGCGGATCGACCACCAGGTGAAGGTGCGTGGCTTCCGCATCGAGCTGGGGGAGATCGAGTCGGTGCTCGGCCGGCACGAGGCGGTGCGCGAGACGGTGGTGCTGGCGCGCGGCGACTCCGGCGAGGCGCGCCTGGTGGCCTATGTGGTCTTCGTGCCGGGCCGGTCCGCCACGGCGGGCGAGCTGCGCGCCTTCGCCGGCCAGAGCCTGCCGGAGCACATGGTGCCGTCGGCGTTCGTGGCGCTCCCGGCGCTGCCGCTGACCGGCAACGGCAAGGTGGACCGCAAGGCTCTGCCGGCGCCCGAGGAGGACGGAGCGCGGCTGGAGGCGGGGGAGGCCTTCGTGGCGCCGGGCACGCGGGAGGAGCGGGTGCTGGCCGAGGTGTGGGAGCGCGTGCTGGGCGTCGAGCGGGTGGGCGCGCACGACAACTTCTTCGCCCTCGGCGGCGACTCCATCCTGAGCCTCCAGGTGCGCTCCCAGGCCCTGGAGCAGGGGGTCGACTTCGCGCTCCAGGATCTCTTCGAGCACCAGACGATCGCCCGCCTCGCGGCGGCGCTGACGCCGGGCTCTGCCGCGGCGGAGGCGTCCCCGGTCTCGGTCCCGTTCGGTCTGGTCCCGGAGCAGGACCTCGCGCTCCTTTCGCCGGGGCTGGAGGACGCCTATCCGCTCACCCGGCTCCAGGCCGGCATGCTCTTCCACAGCGAGTACAGCGCGGGCTCGACGGCGTACCACGACCTGCTGAGCTACCACCTGCGGAGCCCGTTCGACGCCGCGGCCCTGGAGCAGGCGTTCGCCCAGCTCGTCGCGGCGCACCCGGTGCTGCGCACCTCGTTCCTTCTCGCCCGCGCCAGCGAGCCCCTGCAGCTGGTCCACGCCGAGGTCCCGCTGCCGTTCCGCGTCGAGGACCTGAGCGACCGGCCGGCCGCCGGGCAGGAGGCCGGGATCGCCGCGTTCCTGGAGGCCGAGCGCCAGCGGCAGATCCCGTGGGACCAGGCACCCCTCCTGCGCGTCCAGGTCCACCGGCGGAGCGAGAGCACGTTCCAGATCACGCTCTCCTTCCACCACGCCATCCTCGACGGCTGGAGCCTGGCCTCGGCGCTGACCGAGCTGTTCCAGCGCTACATGGCTCTGCTCGGCAAGGGGGTACCGCCGCGGCCGGCGCCGGCCCTCGCCTTCCGCGAGATGGTCGCCGCCGAGCGCGAGGCCCTGGCCTCGGCGGAGTCGCGGCAGTTCTGGCTCGACCGGGTGGAGGACGCGGAGCCCGCCTCTCTCTTCGGCGGGAGCGCGCCGGAGTCCGGCGCGCGGCTCCCGGGGTCCCGCCACGTCGGCTTCCCCGCCGAGCTGTCCGCGGGTCTGGCCGCGCTGGCGCGCGCCGCCGGCGTGCCGCTCAAGAGCGTCCTCCTCGCGGCGCACGTCCGGGTGATCGGCTGGCTCGCGGGGAGCGACGACGTGCTCACCGGCCTGGTGGCGAACGGCCGGCTGGAGACGGAGGACGGCGAGCGCGTCCTCGGCCTGTTCCTGAACACCGTGCCGTTCCGGCTGCGGCTGGGCGGCGGGAGCTGGCTGGACCTCGTCCGTGAGGCGTTCCGGCGGGAGCAGGAGCACCTGCCGCACCGCCGCTATCCCATGGCCGAGCTGAGCCGCCTCCTCGGAGGCCGGTCGCTGCTCGAGACCTCGTTCAATTACGTTCACTTCCACGTCTACCGCGCGCTCGACGGGTTCCGCGAGGTGGAGCTCCTCGGCTCCCACGCCGTCGAGGAGACGAGCTTCGCGCTGGTGGCGAGCTTCAGCCAGGACGTGGCGGGTGGCGGCGTGCAGCTGCGCCTGGAGCACGACGCCGCGCGGTTCCCCGCCGGACGGATCGAGGCCGTGGGCCGCTACTACGCGGCCGCCCTGGAGGCCCTGGTGCGCCGTCCCGGAGAGATCGCGGCGGAGAGCTGCCTCCTGGCGGACGCCGAGCGCCGGCAGCTCCTCGCCGTGGAGGGCGCGCCCGGCGCCGTCCGTCCGCCGGCGCGGAGCCTCCACGAAATTTTCGAGCGGCAGGCGGCGCGCGCTCCCGAGGCGGTGGCGGCGGTCTGCGGCGGACGCGGGCTGGTCTACGCCGAGCTCGACGCCCGCGCCAACCGTCTGGCCCGCCACCTCCTGAGCCTGGGGGTCGCGCCGGGCTCGCGGGTCGGCCTCTGCCTGGAGCGCGATCTGGAGCTGGTGGTGGCGATCCTCGCCGTGCTCAAGGCCGGCTGCGCCTACGTCCCCCTGGATGGCGCGCTCCCCGCCGAGCGCCTGGCATTCCTGCTGGAGGACTCCGGCGTCCAGGCGGTGGTGACCCAGGAATCGCTCCTGGACGCCCTGCCGGAGACCGCCGTGCCGCGCGTCTGCCTGGAGCGCGAGGCCGCCGCGATCGACGCGCGGAGCGGCGATCCCCTGCGCCTGGAGGTGCCGGCCGGGCAGGCCGCCTACGTCATCTACACCTCCGGCTCGACCGGCCGTCCCAAGGGGGTGGTGGTCAGCCACGCCAACGTCGCGCGCCTGTTCGCGGCCACCGAGCCCTGGTTCGGCTTCGGGCCCGGCGACGTGTGGACCCTGTTCCACTCCTACGCCTTCGACTTCTCGGTCTGGGAGATCTGGGGGGCCCTGCTCTACGGCGGCCGTCTGGTCGTCGTGCCGTACTGGGAGAGCCGCTCGCCGGAGTCGTTCCTGGATCTGCTGGCGCGCGAGAAGGTGACGGTGCTGAGCCAGACCCCCTCCGCCTTCCGGCAGCTGATGCGCTCCGAGGAGACCGCCGGCAGCACCCGCGAGCTGGCGCTGCGCTGGGTGGTCTTCGGCGGCGAGGCCCTGGAGCTGGGGAGCCTGCGCCCCTGGTACGAGCGGCATCCGGAGGACCGCCCCCGGCTGGTCAACATGTACGGCATCACCGAGACCACCGTGCACGTGACCTGGCGGGCGCTGACGGCCGCGGATGCGGCGGGCGCGGCGGGGAGCCGCATCGGCGTGCCGATCCCCGGCCTCCAGCTCCACGTGCTGGACCGGCGGCAAAACCTGGTGCCGGAAGGGGTGCCCGGCGAGCTGTGCGTGGGCGGAGAGGGACTGGCCTGGGGGTACCTGGGCCGGCCGGAGCTGACCGCGGAGCGGTTCGTGCCGAACCCGTTCGCAACGCAGCCGGGCGAGCGGCTCTACCGCTCGGGCGACCTGGGGCGCCGGGCCGCCGGCGACGTCGAGTACCTGGGCCGCATCGACCACCAGGTGAAGGTGCGCGGCTTCCGCATCGAGCTGGGTGAGATCGAGGCGGCGCTGGGGCGGCATCCCGCGGTGCGCGAGACCGCCGTGCTCGCCCGCCAGGACGGCGCGGCGGAGGCGCGCCTGGTGGCCTACGTGGTCTTCGCTCCGGGCGAGGAGACGACCGCCGGCGAGCTGCGGAGCTTCGCCGGCCGGAGCCTGCCGGAGCACATGGTGCCGGCGGCGTTCGTGGCGCTCCCTGCGCTGCCGCTGACCGCCAACGGCAAGCTGGACCGCCGGGCGCTGCCGGCGCCGGAGGAGGAGGCGCGGCTGGCGGCCGGCGAGGCCTATGCCGCGCCGCGGTCATGGCGGGAGAAGGTCCTCGCCGGGGTCTGGGAGCGGGTGCTGCGCGTCGAGCGCGCGGGGCTCCGCGACAACTTCTTCTCGCTCGGCGGCGACTCGATCCTCAGCCTGCAGGTGATCTCGCAGTGCCGCGAGGCGGGCCTCGTCCTCACCCCCAAGCAGATCTTCGACTCCCGCGACCTGGCCGAGCTGGCCGAGGCCGCCGCGCTCCTGGACCGGGCCGCTCCCGAAGCGGAGGAGGCGGAAGCAGGTGTCGTGCCGCTCACGCCGATCCAGCGCTGGTTCTTCGCACGGCGCCTGCCGGACCCGCACCACTGGAACCAGGCGCTGCTGCTGACCGTGCCCGCGGGGATGGCGCCGGCCGTGGCGGACGCCGCGGTGGCGGGCCTGCTCGCCACCCACTCCGCACTGCGCCTGCGCTTCCTCCGCGAGGACGGCGCGTGGCGCCAGGAGGCCGCGGATCTCACCGCCGAGACGCCCTTCACGGACCTCGACCTGTCCGCGCTGCCGCGGGATGCCCGGCGCGGCGCGCTCGAAGCCGCGGCGGCCCGGGTGCAGACGAGCCTCGACCTGGAGCGCGGCCCGCTCGTCCGGGTCGCGCGCTTCCGGCTCGGCTCCGGCGAGCCGGACCGCCTCCTCTTCGTGGTCCACCATCTGGCGGTCGACGGGGTCTCGTGGCGGATCCTGCTGGAGGACTTCCACGCCGCCTGCCGCCAGGCGGCGCAGGGGGAGCCGGTCCGGCTGCCCCGCCCCTCCACGGGCTTCACGGCGTGGGCCGCCCGCCTGGCCGGGCACGCGCGCTCTCCCGAGGTGCTTCGAGAGACCGCCTTCTGGCGCGGCGTCGCCGCGGGCGCGCCCGCGCAGCTCCCCGCGGACGGGCCGGGCGGCGCGAACACCGCGGCGTCGGCGCGCACCCTCGGCGTGGCGCTGGAGCCGGAGGAGACCGCGGCCCTGCTGCACGAGGTCCCGCGCGCCTACCGCACCCAGATCAACGACGTGCTGCTGACCGCCGTGGGCGAGGCCCTCTGCCGCTGGCTGGGGAGCCGGTCGGTCCTCGTGGACCTGGAGAGCCACGGGCGCGAGGCGCTGTTCGACGGCGTCGACCTGTCGCGCACGGTCGGCTGGTTCACCGCCGTCTACCCGGTGCGGCTCGCGCCGGGCGAGGGCGACCCCGGGCGCGCCCTGCGGCGGACCAAGGAGCAGCTGCGGGCGATCCCCGCGGGCGGGCTCGGCTTCGGCCTGCTGCGCTTCCTCGCCGGCCGGGAGGCCGCCGCGGAGCTGGAGGGGCTCCCCTCCGCGCAGGTGAGCTTCAACTACCTCGGCCAGCTCGACGCGGCCGTGCCCGGCGAGTCCGGCCTCGGCGCCGCGCCGGAATCGAGCGGCGCCGCGCAGAGCCCGCAGGTGGAGCGCGCGTATCCGCTGGAGATCATCGCCAGCGTCTCCGGCGGCCGGCTCCAGCTCTCCTGGGTCTACAGCGAGTCGCTGCACCGCCGGGAGACCATCGCCCGCCTGGCCGACGACTTCCTGGCCTCCCTGCGCTCGCTGATCGCCCACTGCCTGGCGCCGGAGGCGGGAGGGTTCAGCCCCTCGGACTTCCCGCTGGCGCGGATCGACCAGGAGTCGCTCGACCGGCTGCTCGGCGACGAGGCCGCGGTGGAGGACCTCTACCCGCTCTCACCGCTGCAGGGCGGCATCCTCGTCGAGTCGCTCGTCGCCGGTGACCCAGAGATCTACTTCGAGCAACTCGGCTACCGCTTGCAGGGACCGCTCGATGCCGCGGCCTTCCGCGAGGCGTGGCGCACCGTGCTGGCCCGCCATCCGGTCCTCCGCACCAGCTTCCTGTGGGAAGGGCTGGAGCGGCCCCTCCAGATGGTGCGCCGCGGCGTGGAGCTGGCCTGGGTCGAGGAGGATTGGCGGCACCAGCCCGAGGCGTCGCGCCAAGAGGCGCTGGAGGCCTTCCTGCGGCGCGACCGCCGGACCGGCTTCGACCTCGCGCGGCCGCCGTTGACGCGCTTCGCCCTGCTCCGTCTGGCCGAGGAGGAGCACTTCTTCGTCTGGAGCCACCACCATCTGCTCCTCGACGGCTGGTGCCTGGGCCTCCTCGTCCAGGAGGTCTTCCAGCTCTACCGGAGCGGGGTCGAGGGGCGGCAGGTCCGCCTGGAGCCGCGGCGCCCCTACCGCGACTACATCGCCTGGCTGGAGCGCCAGGATCTCGCCGCGGCCGAGCGGTTCTGGCGCGAGCGGCTCGCGGGGATCTCCGGACCCACCCCGCTCACCGTCGACCGTCCCGCCGCGGGTCCCCGCGAGGCCGCGCCCGGCGAGGAGGATCTGCTCCTGCCGGTCGAGGAGTCCGCGGCGCTCGACGCGTTCGCCCGCTCGCGGGGGCTGACCCCCAGCACTCTCTTCCACGGCGCCTGGGCGCTGCTTCTCGCCCGCTACGCCGCCCGCTCGCGCGTCGTCTTCGGCAGCGTGGTGGCGGGCCGCCCGCCGGAGCTGGCGCAGGCCGCGGAGATGGTCGGGCTGTTCATCAACACCCTGCCGGTCCCGGTCGAGGTCCGGCCGGAGCAGCCGGCGGGGCCCTGGCTGGAGGCCCTGCAATCCGACCTGGCGGGCTTGCGCCAGTTCGAGCACAGCCCGCTGGCCCGGGTGCAGGCCTGGAGCGGCGCGCCGGCGGGATTGCCCCTGTTCGAGAGCCTGCTGGTCTTCGAGAACTACCAGCGGGCGCCCGCGCTGCCGTCGGCCGAGGTCGGCCTGCGCGTGGCCGACGTGCGCTTCTTCGAGAGCACGGAGACCGCGCTCACGCTGGCCGTCGGACCCGGGCGCGAGATCCTCCTCCACGCCGAGTACGACCGCCGCCGCTTCGACGCCGCGACCGTGCGCCGGCTCCTCGGCCATCTGCGCACCCTCCTCGGCGCGATGGTGGCCGCGCCCGAGCGGGCGCTCGCCGATCTCCCCCTGCTGACCCCGGCCGAGGAGCGCCAGCTCCTGGCCGACTGGAACGCCACCGCCCGCGCGCTCCCCGCCGCGCCGGTGCACCGCCTGTTCGCCGCGGTCGCGGCGCGGCAGCCCGAGGCGCCCGCCGTCGTCTCCGCCGAAGGCGCGCTGAGCTACGGCGAGCTCGACCGGGCGGCCAACCGGCTGGCCTGGCGGCTGCGCCGCCTGGGTGTCGGCCCCGAGGTCCTGGTCGGCATCTGCCTGGAGCGCTCCCCCGAGCTGGCGGTGGCGATCCTCGCCGTGCTCAAGGCGGGAGGCGCCTACCTGCCGCTCGATCCCGCCTATCCCGCGGAGCGCCTGGCCTTCCTGATCGCGGACGCCGGCCTCGCGTGGATCGTCAGCCGCGCGCCCGAGGCCCGCTCCCTGCCGGAGGGCGGCGCCCCCGTCGTGCGCCTCGACGCGGAGGATCTCGCCGGCGAGAGCGACCGCGATCCGGGCGTCGAGGTCGACCCGGCGGCCCTGGCCTACGCCCTCTACACGTCGGGCTCCACGGGCCGGCCCAAGGGGGTGCTGACGCCGCACGGAGCGCTGACCAACTACGCCTGCGACATGGTCGAGCGCTTCGGCCTCCGCGGCGACGACCGCATCCTGCAATTCGCCCCCCTGAGCTTCGACGTGCTGGTCGAGGAGCTGATCCCCACCTGGCTGGCGGGCGCCGCCGTGGTGCTCGCCGAGCCCGCGGAGATCGCGACCTGCGCGGGGCTCCAGAGCGTCCTGGCGCGCCACCGGGTCACCGGGGTCGAGCTGCCGGCGACCTTCTGGCAGGAGTGGGTGCACGAGCTGTCGCTGACTGGGGCGGAGCCGCCCGCGTCGCTGCGCTTCGTGCTCGTCGGCTGCGACCGGCCCACGCCGGAGAGGGTCGCCGAGTGGCGGCGGTTCGGCCGCACGCTGATCCACGTCTTCGGCCTCACCGAGACCACGATCACCACGACGCTCTACCGGGTGGAGCCGGACGGCGCGGATCTCGACCTGCCGATCGGCCGGCCGGTGGCCAACGCGCGGATCTACGTCGTGGACGCGGGGCTCCGGCCGGTGCCCATCGGCGTGCCGGGCGAGCTGCTGATCGGCGGCGCGGGGCTGGGGCGCGGGTATCTCGGCCGGCCGGCGCTGACCGCGGAGCGGTTCACGCCCGATCCCTGGGGCGCCGCGGGCGAGCGCCTCTACCGGGCCGGCGACCTGGCCCGCTACCGGGCCGACGGCAACGTGGATTTCCTCGGCCGGATCGACGACCAGGTGAAGGTGCGGGGCTTCCGGATCGAGCCGGGCGAGGTGGAGGCCGTGCTGCGGCGCCACCCCGGCGTCGGCGACGTGGTGGTGATGGCCCGCGGCGAGACGCCGGGAGACCGGGCGCTGGCGGCGTTCGTGACGGCCGCTCCGGGCGCGGCGGAGATCTCGGCGCGGGAGCTCAAGGCCCACGTCGCGGCCTCCCTGCCGGACTACATGGTGCCGTCGTCGGTCGCCCTCCTGGAGAAGCTGCCGCTGACCCGCCACGGCAAGGTGGACCGCCAGGCGCTGGCCGCCCTGGCGCCGGCTGCCCTGGCATCGGATCGGACGGCGGAGGAGCGCCGTCCCGCGGCACCCCGCACCCCGGTCGAGGAGATGATGGCCGGGATCTGGGCCGACGTGCTCGGGCTCGGCCGGGTCGGCATCCACGACAGCTTCTTCGACCTCGGCGGGCACTCGCTGCTCGCCACCCGCCTGATCTCCCGCATCCGTCGCGCGTTCGGCGTCGAGCTGCCGCTGCGCAGCCTGTTCGAGCGGCCGGCGCTGGCCGATCTCTCCCGCGCGGTGGAGGAGAGCCTGCGGGCCGGGCACGGGACCGTGGCGCCGCCGCTCGCGCCCGCGCCGCGGCCGGGAGACCTGCCGCTCTCCTTCGCCCAGGAGAGGCTCTGGTTCCTCGATCAGCTCGAGCCCGACAGCCCGTTCTACAACATGCCGGCGGCTCTGCGCCTGCACGGCCCGCTCCAGGTGCCGGCGCTGCGGGCGTCGCTGGCGGAGATCGTCCGCCGGCACGAGGCGCTGCGCACCGGCTTCGGCGCGGCGGACGGGCGGCCCGTGCCGCGGATCGCCGCCGCGCTCCGGGTCCCCCTGCCGGTCGTCGACCTGGCGGACCTGCCGGCGGCGGCGCGGGAGAGCGAGGCGGAGCGCTTGGCGACCGCGGAGGCGCACCGGCCCTTCCGCCTCGCGGCGGCCCCGCTGCTGCGCGCCGCGCTCCTGCGCATGGCCGCGGAGGACCACCTGGCCCTCTTCACCATGCACCACATCGTCTCCGACGCCTGGTCGATCGGCGTGCTGGTGCGCGAGATCGGCGCCCTCTACCAGGCGTCGCTCGCCGGCCGGCCGTCGCCGCTGCCGGAGCTGCCCGTGCAGTACGCGGACTTCGCGGCCTGGCAGCGGCAGTGGCTCCAGGGCGAGGTCCTGGAGCGGCAGCTCGACTACTGGCGCGGCCGGCTCGCGGGCGGCCTCCCGGCGCTCCAGCTCCCGACGGACCGGCCGCGGCCCGCGGTGCAGAGCTTCCGCGGCTCGCGGCGCGATCTCGTCTTCGCCCCGGAGCTGCGCGAGAGTCTCTCCGCCCTCGGCCGCGCGGAGGGCGCCACCCTGTTCATGACGCTCCTGGCCGCCTTCCAGGCGCTGCTCTCGCGCCTCACCGGCCAGGAGGACCTGACCGTGGGCTCGCCGGTCGCCAGCCGCGACCGCGAGGAGTTGGAGGGGCTGATCGGCTTCTTCCTCAACACGCTGGTGCTGCGCGGCGACCTCTCCGGCGATCCGTCGTTCCGGGAGCTGCTGGGCCGCGCGCGGGAGACGGCGCTGGGCGCCTACGCCCACCAGGACGTGCCGTTCGAGCGGCTGGTGGACGAGCTGCAGCCGGAGCGCGACCTGAGCCGCGCGCCGCTGTTCCAGGTCATGCTCGTGCTGCAGAACGCGCCCATGGCGCCGCTGGTCCTCGAAGGGCTGACCTTGAGCCCGTTCGCGGTCGAGGTGGACACGGCCAAGTTCGACCTGACGCTCTCCCTGGAGGAGACGGCGCACGGCCTGGCCGCCTCCCTGGAATACCGGACGGACCTGTTCGACGCGTCGACCGCCGACCGCCTGCTCGACCGCTTCGGCCGTCTGCTGGCGGGGGCGGTGGACGAGCCGCGGCGCCCGATCGCGGAGCTGCCGATCCTCTCCGCGGCCGAGCGGTGCCAGCTCCTGGAGGAGCGCAGCCCGGCGGGGCGGAGCTTCCCGGTCGAGGCGCCGCTGCACCGGCTGTTCGAGCGGCAGGCGGCCCTGCGTCCGCAGGCGCCGGCCGTGGTCTGCGAGGACCGGAGCCTCACCTACGGCGAGCTGAATGCCCAGGCCAACCGCGTGGCCCGGCGCCTGGTGGAGCTGGGAGTGGCCCCGGGCTCGCGGGTGGGCCTCTGCCTGGAGCGCGACCTGGAGCTGGTGGTCAGCCTTCTTGCGGTGCTCAAGGCCGGCTGCGCCTACGTGCCGCTCGACGGCTCCCTGCCCGCCGAGCGCCTCGCCTTCCTGCTCGCCGACTCTGGCGTCGAGGCCGTCGTGACCCAGGAGTCGCAGCTCGCCGCGCTGCCCGCGACCGCCGTGCCGGTGCTCTGCCTGGAGCGGGAAGCCCTCGCCGCCTGCAGCGACGAGGATCTGGGCTTCGACGTGCTGCCGGAGCAGGCGGCGTACGTGATCTACACCTCGGGCTCGACCGGCCGTCCCAAGGGGGTGGTGGTCAGCCACGCCAATGCCGTGCGCCTGTTCACCACGACGGACGCCTGGTTCGGCTTCGGGCCGGACGAGGTGTGGACCCTCTTCCACTCCTACGCCTTCGACTTCTCGGTCTGGGAGCTGTGGGGAGCCCTGCTCTACGGCGGTCGGCTGGTCGTCGTGCCCTACTGGGTCAGCCGCTCGCCGGAGTCGTTCCACGAGCTTCTGGTGCGCGAGAAGGTGACGGTGCTGAGCCAGACCCCCTCGGCGTTCCGCCAGCTGATGCGGGCCGACGAGATCTCCTCAACCTCCGGCGAGCTGTCGCTGCGCTGGGTGGTGTTCGGCGGCGAGGCGCTGGAGCTGGGGAGCCTGCGGATCTGGTATGAGCGGCACGCCGAGGACCGTCCGCGGCTGGTCAACATGTACGGCATCACGGAGACGACCGTGCACGTGACCTACCGCGAGCTGTCGGCGGCGGACGCCGTGAGTGGGACGGGGAGCCGGATCGGCGTGGCGATCCCGGACCTCCAGGTCTACGTGCTGGACCGCCACCGGGAGCTGGTGCCCGAAGGGGTGGCCGGGGAGCTCTGCGTCGGCGGGGCGGGCCTCGCCTGGGGCTATCTGGGCCGGCCGGAGCTGACCGCGGAGCGCTTCGTGCCGCACCCGTTCGCGGCGGGCCCCGGCGAGCGCCTCTACCGCTCGGGCGACCTGGGCCGCTGGATGGCCGGCGATCTGGAGTACCTGGGGCGGATCGACCACCAGGTGAAGGTGCGCGGCTTCCGCATCGAGCTGGGGGAGATCGAGTCGGTGCTCGGCAGGCACGAGGCGGTGCGCGAGACGGTGGTGCTGGCGCGCGGCGACTCCGGCGAGGCGCGCCTGGTGGCCTACGTGGTCTTCGCGCCGGGCCGGTCCGCCACGGCGGGCGAGCTGCGCGACTTCGCCGGCCGGAGCCTGCCGGAGCACATGGCGCCGTCGGCGTTTGTGGCGCTCCCGGCGCTGCCGCTGACCGGCAACGGCAAGGTGGACCGCAAGGCGCTGCCGGCGCCCGAGGAGGACGGGGCGCGGCTGGAGGCGGGGGAGGCCTACGTGGCGCCGCGCACGTGGGAGGAGCGGGTGCTGGCCGAGGTGTGGGCGGGCGTCCTGGGCGTCGAGCGGGTGGGCG
>DATFPH010000214.1:0-10405 GCA_035264905.1 Thermoanaerobaculia bacterium | reverse complement strand
CTTCCAGGAGGCGCTCCGGGTCGCGGCGAGAGCGCATCCAAGCCGCCGGCGTCTCCCCCTCCAGCAGATCCTGGGGGCTGACAAGCCACGAGGCCACGGTGTAGAGAGTCTCGGCCGCCCCCTCGAAGCCGGCGAGGATGTGCGCGAGCTCGGGATACGGTCGCCCATCCGGTCCGAACTGGAACGCCGGGTAGAGCTTGCGGCCTCCCGCGGCGTCCAGAGCCAGCAGGCGGCCGCGCTTGGCGAGGTCGGAGACAGCTTGGCGGCTGCCGACTGCGAGCACGGCTTTGACCTGCTCGACATCGAACAGCGGGCCGAGATGGCGACCCCAAACCGCTTCGGCCGTCGCCAGGAGCGCTGCACGCCGACCGAGCGCAGCGGGGTCGCCCAGGACAGGAGCGTTTTCCTGCTGCTCCAGCTCCTCGAGTGTCCGCTCGAAAGCGCGGGCAGCAACGGCGGTGGCCTCGGACATGAAAGAAGCCTAGTGCGTCAAGACCGTCAAGTCAATTGGTACCCCTCACCCTCCCGCCGCTCCGCGCTCTCGTGATTTGCGGCGATTTTGGTCTTGCGCCCGCTGGGAGCGCCGGCATCCTTGCCGGCATCATCAAGAAAGTGGGCCGAAGGGCCGACCTTCTTGGAAGGGGAAGAGCGGAGTCCGGTGCTGCGGAGCCCATGCCGGCCGCCGTGGTCGCGGAGAGCATGGGCCGGCAAGGATGCCGGCGCTCCCAGCGGCGCAAGGCCCAGCCCCCCTTCCGCTATAATCTTCGTGTTTCCCGGAACACACCCCATGAGCGGCCCGGCATGAGCGCGCCCCGCAAGGAAATCCCGCCTCCCAAGGGGGACGACGACTTCGAAGATCTCGTCCTGGCCCTGTTTCGCGAGGTCTGGAAGAACCCCGGCGCCCAGCTCCACGGCCGCTCCGGCCAGGGGCAGGACGGGATTGACCTCTATGGCGAGGATCGCTTCGGTGGCTCGGGGCTCATCGGCATCCAGTGCAAGCAGCACGGTTCAGCCACTCCTTGCTCTCAAGGACAAGGATCTCGTGGCGGAGCTTCGGGCCGAGGTCGAGAAGGCCAAGGACTTCCGTCCTCCTCTCCAGCGCTTCATCTTCGCCACCACGGTCAGGCGGAGCGCGACGCTCCAGCAGGAGGCGCGGGATCTGTCGGAGCTGCACAAGAAGGCCGGGCTCTTCGACGTCGAGGTCCTGGGCTGGGAAAACATCGAGGACCTGCTCCGGCGGCATCAAAGCGTGCTGACCTGGTATCTCGACGAGAAGGCCAAGGTTCCAGAGCTCCACCTCGACCTCGGCCGCCTCCCCATCCCCGGCCCACACTTCGTCGGCCGCGAGCCCGAGCTCGCCCGCCTCGACGCCGCCTGGGAGAACCCGCGCACCCACGTCCTCACCCTCGTCGCCTTCGGAGGCGTCGGCAAATCCGCCCTGGTCGCCCGCTGGCTGGACCGCATGGCCGCCGACAACTGGCGCGGGGCCACCCGGGTGCTCGACTGGTCGTTCTACAGCCAGGGAATGGAGAACCGCGTCACCTCCGCCGAGCCTTTCATCGACCACGCCCTCCGCTTCTTCGGCGATCCCGACCCCAAGGTCGGCTCCCTCCACGACCGCGGCGCCCGCCTCGCCCATCTAATAAGGAAGGAGCGGACCCTGCTCGTCCTCGACGGTATCGAGCCCCTGCAATACCTGCCGGGCCGGCCGGAGATCGAGGGCCGCCTCAAGGACCCCGGCCTCGCCGCCCTCCTCAAAGGCCTGGCCGCGGGCAACCCGGGCCTCTGCGTGGTCACCACCCGGGAACGCATCGCCGACCTCGCCGGCTCTCCGAGCACGGCACCGCAGATCCCCCTGGAGACATTGAAGCCCGGCGCGGCCGTCGCCCTGCTCCGCCAGCTTGGCGTGAACGGCCGGGACAGCGAGCTGGCCGCCGCGGCGAAGGAGTTTCGGTACCACGCCCTCACCCTGACCCTCCTCGGCAACTTCCTGCGGCGAGCCCACGGCGGCGACATCCGCAAGCGGCGCGAGATCGATCTCCACCGGGCCGATGAGAAGCAGGGCGGCCACGCCTCCCGCGTGATCGCCGCCTACACCCGCTGGCTGGGAGAGGGGCCGGAGCTGGCGATCCTCCGCCTCCTCGGCCTCTTCGATCGCCCCGCGGAAGCCGGCGCCCTGGAAGCCCTGCGCACTGCGCCGGCGATCCCGGGGCTCACGGAATCTCTGGTGGACCTCTCGGAGGAAGACTGGCATCTCGCCATCGCCACCCTGCGGGATCACAGCCTCCTGGCGGCGGTCGACCCGCGCGAGCCCGAGACGCTCGACGCCCATCCCCTGGTGCGCGCCTGCTTCGCAGAAGAGCTCGAGAGCCACCGCCCCGACGCCTGGCAGGAAGGCAACCGGCGCCTCTACGAGCACCTGTGCCAGGCAGCGCCGGACCTCCCCGACACCCTGGAAGCGATGCAGCCACTCTATGCCGCAGTCGTCCACGGCTGCCGGGCGGGGCGGCAGCAGGAGGTGATGGATGAGGTCTACCGGCGGCGGATCCAGCGAAGGGGCGAGTTTTACAGTCGGAACAAGCTTGGGGCTTTGGGCTCGGAGCTGACGGCGCTGGCGGGCTTCTTCGATCACCCCTGGTCCCAGCCCTCCGCTGGCCTCACTGTAAAGCGGCACGCGTACGTCCTTAATGAAGCCGCCGTAGTCCTCCGTGCCATGGGCCGCTTGGCGGAGGCGGTCGAGCCGATGCAGTCAAGCATGGAGATGAACATCGAGCGCGAGGAATGGCAAGGAGCCGCGATCAGCGCCTGCAACCTCTGCGAGCTGACCCTGACCTTGGGGGACGTGCCGCGCGCTGTGGCGCTTGGTGAGCAGAGCGTTGAGCTGGCCGACCGCAGCGGCGATGCCTTCGAGCGGTTGAGCGACCGAACGGTGTGGGCCGACGCCCTGCACCAGGCGGGCCGGTGGGAGGAGAGCACGGCGGCTTTCCGCGAGGCCGAGGCGATGCAGGCGGAGCGGCAGCCGGAGTATCCACTGCTCTACTCGCTCCAGGGTTTTCAATACTGCGAGCTGTTGCTGGGCCGGGCGGAACCGGAGGCCGGGTCCGGGCTGGACGGGCTCGCCGGGCCGGGCTCCCGCCCGGAGGAGGCGGAGCGGTTCCGGCTGGCCTGCCGGGAGGTGCTGGAGCGGGCGAGGCAGACGCTGGAGTGGGTGACAACCCAGAGCTGGCTCCTCGACATCGCCCTCGACCACCTCATTCTAGGCCGCGCCCATCTCGGCCTAGCCCTGATGGAAGACCACACGGCGGGGCTCGCCAAAGTCGCCGAGCCATTAGACCGGGCGGTGGACGGCCTGCGGCGGGCCAGCCAGGAGGTCCTCCTTCCCAGCGGTCTCCTGGCCCGTGCCGCCCTTCGGCGCTTTCAATCCGACTTCACCGGCGCCGCCGCGGACCTCACCGAGGCCCTGGAAATCGCCGAGCTCGGCCAGATGCGGCTGCACGAATGCGACGCGCACCTCGAATGGGTGCGCCTCTGCCGGGACCAGGAGGATCTCGACGCGGCGCGGCGGCATGTAGCGCGGGCTCGGGTGCTGGTGAACGAGACCGGGTATGGACGGCGAGCGCGGGAGGTGGGGTGGTTGGAGGGGGTGCTCGGGAAGGGGTAGGCGTTCGCGGTGGTCATTCATGGGAGGCGGCGAACGGATCGCGGTTCGCCGTGAACGAGACGAGATCACCGTGAACGCGCCCGATTCATGGCCAACGCGGGCCGGGGCACCATGACCGGGGCCGCGGACACGGAAACCCGAGGCCGTTTCACCATGACCGGCCGCGCGGTCACGGAAACCCGACGCCGTTTCACCATGACCGGGGCCGCGGTCACGGAGTCCCGACGCCGTTTCATCATGACCGGCCGCCAGTTCATGGAGACCCGAGGCCGTTTCACCGTGACCGGCCGCCAGTTCACGATGAAACGGCGGCGGCTCTCCTCCCCTCTCCCCGTGGGGAGAGGGCCGGGGAGAGGGGCATGGGATCGATTACTTCCGCCGGTTCGCCTGAAGGATCCGCTTGCGGAGCCGGATCGCGCCGGGGGTGACCTCGACGAGCTCGTCCTCGCCGATGAACTCCAGGGCCTGTTCCAGGTTCAAGATCCGGGGCGGCACCAGGTGGATCGTGTCGTCCGAGCCGGAGGCGCGCATGTTGGTGAGCTTCTTCTCGCGGGTGATGTTGACGTCGAGGTCGTTCGACCGCGCGTTCTCCCCCACCACCATCCCCTCGTAGACCTCCGCGCCCGGCGCGATGAACAGCTCGCCGCGCGGCTGCAGGCCCTCGATGGCATAGCCGGTCGCCCGGCCCGTCCGGTCGGCGACCAGGACGCCGGTCAGACGGTGCGAGATGTCCCCCTGCCAGGGGTCCCAGCCATCGAAGAGGTGGTTCATGATGCCGGTCCCTTTGGTGTCGGTCAGGAACTCGGGGCGGAAGCCGATCAGCCCGCGGGAGGGGAGGCGGAACTCCATGCGCACGCGGCCCGAGCCGTGGTTGATCATCTTCATCATGCGGCCGCGGCGCGCGCCCATCTTCTGGGTCACCACGCCGATGAAGTCCTCGGGGCAGTCGATGACCAGCATCTCCATGGGCTCGTGGAGCTGGCCGTCGACGCGGCGGGTGATGACCTCGGGCTTACCGACCGAGATCTCGTACCCCTCGCGGCGCATCATCTCGATCAGGATGGCGAGCTGCAGCTCGCCGCGCCCCGAGACCTTGAAGATCTCGGGCGAGTCCGTGGGCTCGACCCGGATCGACACGTTGGTCAGCGTCTCCTTCTCCAGGCGCTCCTTGAGCTTGCGCGAGGTCACGTGCTTGCCGTCGCGGCCCGAGAAAGGCGAGTCGTTGATCGACATCATCATCGAGATGGTCGGCTCGTCGATCAGGATGGGCGGCAGGGGGCGCGGGTCCTCCCGGTCGGTCAGCGTCTCGCCGATGTTGACCTCGGCGATGCCCGCGACCGCCACGATGTCACCCGGCCCGGCCTCGGCGATCTCGACCCGGCGCAGCCCGTCGTAGCCGTAGAGGAGCGAGACCTTCACCGGCTCGATCTGCCCGTCGCGGCGGCAGTGGGCGACCTCCTGGGCCTTGCGCAGGCGGCCGTTGAAGATCCGGCCGATGGCGAGGCGCCCCACGTAGTCATCGTAGTCCAGGGTGTTGAACTGCATCTGGAGCGGCGTCTCGGGGTCGTAGACCGGCGCCGGCACCGAGCGGAGGATCTCCTCGAAGAGAGGCTCCAGGGTCTCGTCCGGCCCGTCCGGCTCGCGGCGGCTGCGGCCCGCGCGGGCGTTGGCATAGATGATCGGGAACTCGAGCTGCTCCTCGGTCGCGTCCAGATCGATGAAGAGGTCGTAGACCTCGTTGACGACCTCGTTGATGCGGGCGTCCGGCCGGTCGATCTTGTTGATGACGACGATGGGATCGAGCCCCGCCTCGAAGGCCTTGCGGAGCACGAAGCGGGTCTGCGGCAGGGGGCCCTCGCTGGCATCCACCAGGAGGAGGACGCCGTCGACCATCTTGAGCGTGCGCTCGACCTCGCCCCCGAAATCGGCGTGGCCGGGGGTGTCGACGATGTTGATCCGCACGCCGCGGTAGTGGATGGCCGTGTTCTTGGCCATGATGGTGATGCCCTTCTCGCGCTCGAGATCGATCGAGTCCATCACCCGGTCGGCCACGTATTCGTTTTCACGGAAGATGCCGCTCTGCCAGAGCATGGCGTCGACCAAGGTCGTCTTGCCGTGGTCGACGTGGGCGATGATGGCCAGATTACGGACGTCTTCTCTCTTGTGCTCAGCCAAGGCGTTCTCTCCGTTCCAGGGAATTGCTGCGGCGCGGCAGGGCCGCGAATGAAGGAGATAAGGATAACACAGAGGGCCCTCACCCCCGCCAGGGGTTAAAACCCCTGGCTACCATGGAAAAACCGCCCACTGAAGGGGCGGAGGGGAGGAGTCGTCCCCTCGGGGACGATTTTCTCTTGGTAGCCAGGGGTTTTAACCCCTGGCCAGGGGTGAGGGACTCTACCGCTCCAGCGCTTCGATAGACCGCGCGGCCTGGTTGATCCGCTCGACCTCGTGCCGCTCGAAGTACCTCTGGCCGCAGCGGGTGCAGATCCAGGCGGGCACGGCGTCCCACTCCAGGCGGCAGCGGCCGCGCTCGATCTTCACCGGGGCGGTCGAGTGGTGCACGGTCCCCTGGCAACAGAGACAACGCATGGTCAAAAATTGCACGGCCGCGGGGCGCCGCGGGGCCAGCGGCAGGGTCGCATCCAGGTCCACCGGACGGACCTCGGGACGCACCTCGCGCAACGTCGTCTTCGGGATGCCGTATTCTTGCCGGGTGAACGGGGATGACAGCCGGTCGGGCATGCTCATGAAAGAATCCCCCTCTGGTCGAACCTCCAGGAATTATGCAAACACCCTGCCTGGAGAGACCCCGCGGCCGGCTGACGGAGTACCGATGAAACGACGGAGCGGATTCGCGAGCGGATGTGTCCTTGCCGGTCTTGTCGTGCTGGCCGGCCCGGTCCAGGGTCAGGCCGCCCTTCCCGCGGGGACGGTGATCGAGACGATCTCCTGCCAGGGAGCGTCGGATCAGCGCTATGCCCTGTATCTCCCTTCGGGCTACCGGACAAACCGGGCGTGGCCGATCGTCTATGCCATGGATGCGCGCGGCCACGGAAAGGACGTGGCCGAGATCCTGAAGGCGGGGGCGGAGCGGTATGGATGGATCGTGGCGAGCTCCTACAACACGATGAGCGACCAGAGCATCGATCCGAACACCGCGGCGCTGCGCGCCATGTGGACCGACTCCCACGCCCGGCTCGCGCTCGACGACCGCCGGGCCTACCTGGCCGGCTTCTCCGGGACCGTCCGCTCCGCGGTGAGCCTCGCGCTCGCCGCGCCGGGCACGGTGGTCGGCATCTTCGGTGCGAGCGCCGGCTTTCCGTTCGAGCGCCCGCCGAGCAAGGATGTCCCGTTCGACTTCTTCGGCACGTTTGGGGACCGTGACTTCAACTACTACGAGATGGTGGATCTCGAGAAGAAGCTCGCCGCCCTCGGCCTCCCCTACCGGATCGAGAGGTTCGAGGGTCCGCACGACTGGCCGCCGGCCGAGCTCGCGGCACGGGGGATCGGTTGGCTGGAGCTGCGGGCGATGAAGCGGGGGCTCCGCGCGAAGGACGCGGCCCTCGTCGAGGAGCTGTGGGCCAGAGACCTGGCGGACGCCCGGCAGGCAGAGACCGACGGACGGATGGCCGACGCGTTCCACACCTGGTCCGCCATGAAGGCCGATTACTCCGGGCTGCGCGACGTGGCCGAGGCGGAGCGCAAGGCCGCGGAGATCGGCGCCACCCCGGCATTGCAGCGCGAGATCGCGGCGCGCGAGGAGCGTCTGAAGCGCGATACTGCCTATCTCACGGAGGCGCCGCGCGTTCTCGGCCGCGCGATGAGCGGAGAGACGCCGCCCACCGCGGCGCGCATCGCCGCCGAGCTGAAGCTCGCCGACTGGAAGAAGCGGTCCGAGTCGCCGGACCGCGAGGAGAGCCTCGCGGCGAAGCGGGTGCTCAACACCCTCCTGGGCCAGACCAGCTTCTACCTGCCGCGCCTGTACACCGAGCGCAAGGAGTGGGACAACGCGATCCTGATGCTCTCCGTCTCCGCCGAGATCCTGCCGGACAGCCCGGAGGTCCAGGTGGAGCTCGCCGCCGCCCATGCGCGCAAAGGGAAAGCCGGCCGCAAGCGCGCCCTGGAGGCCCTGGACAAGGCCGTCGCGCTCGGCTTCACCGACCGTGCCCTGATCGAGAAGGAGACCGCGTTCGACGGGCTGCGCCAGGAGGAGCGGTATCGGGAGATTCTCGGGAAGATGCCCGCCGCCCGAACCCTCACCCCCGGCCCCTCTCCCACGAGTGGGAGAGGGGAGAAGGTTTGAAGGTCTCTATGGCATTCCGGAAGCCGTGCCTAACCTGCACCCCTCTCCCGCTTGCGGGAGAGGGGCTGGGGGTGAGGGCTCTTCTCGCCCTGCTCCTCCTGCTCGCCGCCGCTCCGGCAGCCGCCCTGCCGGTGTCGGCCGAGCTGCCGCGGGGGCAGATCATTGAGCGGGTGTCGTGCGCGGCGGATGAGGCGCAGGCGTACTCGCTCTATCTCCCGGCCGGCTACACGCCGGAGCGCAAATGGCCGATCGTCTATGCCTTCGACTCGCATGGGCACGGAGCGGACATCGCGCGGCTGCTGCGCGCGGGCGCCGAGCGCCACGGCTGGATCATCGCCAGCTCCCACAACTCGTCGAACCTGACGCCGATGCAGGAAAACTTCGGGATCATGAGCGCGCTCTGGGCCGACACCCACGCGCGCTTCTCGATCGACGACCGGCGGGTCTATGCGCTCGGCTTTTCGGGGCTGGTCCGCTTCGTCGTCAATCTCGTCCTGACGGCGCCCGGGAGCCTCGCCGGGGTGATCGGCGCCAACGGCGGCTGGCCACTCGGCCAGTCGCCCACGAAGCAGCACGACATCCCCTTCTTCTTCACCGTGGGCGACGCCGATTTCGCCTACTACGAGCTGCTCGATCTGCAGGGGAAGCTGCTCGCCGCCGGCCTGCCGCACCGGCTGGAGATCTTCGCCGGGTCGCATCAGTGGCCGCCGGAGGAGCTGTTCACCCGCGCGGTCAATTGGATGGAGCTGCAGGCCATGAAGCGTGGGCAGCGCGGCAAGGATGCGGCGTTCGTCGAGGAGCTGTGGAGCGCGGACCTCGCCCGGGCGCGCACCCTGGAAGCCGGCGGGCAGCTGGTTGCGGCGCAGACCCTCTATGCCGCCCTGGCCCGGGATTTCGGCGGGCTGCGCGACACGGCGGACGCCGTGAAGGCGGCGGCGCGGCTCAAAGCGTCGGAGGCGTTCCAGCGCGAAAGGGAAGTCCGGCTGGCCCGCGACCAGCGGGACCGCGAATACCTGGAGAGGGTCCCGCGGCTGTTCAAGGAAGCCCCGGGACAGCCGACCCCGGACCACGTGAGCCAGCTCATCGCCGATCTCAAGATCCCCGAGCTCAAGAAGAGGGCGAAGTCCGATCCGGACCCCGAAGAGCGCCTCTCGGCCGAGCGCGTGCTCTATGCCGTCTACATCCAGACCGGCCTCTATCTGCCCCGCGAATACTCCAGCCTCGGACAGTTCGACCGGGCGATTCTCTTCCTGCAGGTCGCCGAAGAGATCGATCCGGACGTCCCCAACATCCCCTACCGGCTGGCCACGGCCTACGCCCGGAAGGGGAACCGCCGGCGGGCCCTCGATTATCTGGAGACGTCGGTGCGGAAGGGCTGGACCGATCTCGACACCCTGGAAAGCGAGCGGGCCTTCGACCCCTTCCGCAAGTCGGAGCAGTTCCGGCGGATCGTCAACCAGATCCGCCAGCGCCAGACCGAAGCGCCCCGGACGCCGTAGGCCCTCACCGTTCCGTCAACGGCTCTTCCATCCCCACCGAGAACATCGCCTCCAGGTCGTAGCGCGAGAAGGCGCGGAAGGCGATCAGGGTCTCGGACCGCTGGATGCCCTCGATCTGGAGCATCTGGTTGGTGACCGCCTCGGCGATCTGATCGTTCTCGCGGACGCGCACGATGGCGACCAGGTCGTAGTGCCCGGCCACCGAATAGACCTCGCTGATCCCGGCGAGCTCCACCAGCTTCGACGCCACCTCGTTGACCTTGGACTTCTCGACCATCAGCAGAATGACGGCATTGACCATCGGTCTCACCCTCCTCGGACGGTTTCCGGTCCAACTCTACATCACATCCGTGGGGTAGGCTTGTGCCGCCATGGCCGACACCGCGCACAACCTCCCCGAGCCGATCTTCCGGCGGACCGTGGACCTCCTCGTCGAGCTGACCGCGATCTCCTCGCCGAGCAACGATCCCGACGGGCTCCGCCGGATGGCGCACCGCCTCGCCGGCGAGCTCTCAGCGCGGGGCCTCACGCCGGAGATCACCCACGAAGAGGGAGAGGATGGAACGCCGCTGCCGGTCCTCCTCGGCCGCGGCCCTGGAACGGCGGATGGCCACCTCCTGCTGATCGGCCACCTGGACACCGTCCTCCCCGCCGCTCCGCCGCGGATCGAGGGGGACCGTCTCGTGGCCACCGGGGCGATCGACATGAAGGGAGGGCTCGCCGCCTTCCTCGGCGCTCTCGACCTGCTGCGCCATTGGGGCGTCGAGCCTCCGGCGGACCTCGTGCTGGCCGTGGTGCCGGACGAGGAGATGGGGGGCGTCCTCTCGCGGGCGGCGGTCCGGCGCTGGAGCGAGGCGGCGCGCGGGGTCTGGGTGCTGGAGCCGGGCGAGCCGGCGGGCGATGACCCTGAAACCGGCGAGACTGCCGAGACCATGGTGGCCG
>DATFPH010000213.1:0-6183 GCA_035264905.1 Thermoanaerobaculia bacterium | reverse complement strand
TCGAGGAACCAGAGGCGCTGCTGGGCGAAGGAGAGCGGGTGCGAGGAGGGGTCGGCGCGCCGGGGGATCGCCACCGGGGCCGGCGCCGCCCTACGCTGGCGCCGGAGCAACCGCTCGAAGGCGGCGCGTTGCTCGGGGGTCAGCGCGCTTAACGCGTCCTCGATCGCTGCCATCCCTCCACCCGTCTACGCGCCCCCCTCGCGCAGGAGCCGCTCCAGCTCCTCGGGCGAGAGATCCTGGACCTGCGCCAGGAGGCGCGCCATCCGCTCCGGGTCCTCCCGGCGCATCTGCTCGCGGGTGATCGCCAGCGCGACGCCCGCCACGGTCGGCTCGTCGAAGAACGCGCGCAGCCCGAGGTCGATCCCGAGCTCGCGCTCCAGGCGCGCCACGATCTGGGTGGCCAGGAGAGAATGGCCGCCCAGCTCGAAGAAGTCGTCCTCGGCGCCCACCCGGTTCACCTTGAGCACCTCGGACCACACCGCGGCCACCTGCCCCTCCAGCGGGGTGCGCGGCGCCACGTAGCGGCCGCGCGGCCCGGGGTCGGGCTCGGGCAGCGCCTTGCGGTCCACCTTGCCGTTCGGATCGAGCGGCAGGGCCTGCATCAGCACGAAGGCGCCCGGCACCATGAAGGCCGGCAGGTGCTCGCGGCACCAGGCGAGCAGATCGCTCTCCGCGATTTTTTCCACGCCTGGGCCGGCGGGGACGATCCAGGCCACCAGCCGCTTGTTGCCCCGGCCGTCGTCCCGCGGCTGCACCACCGCCGACACGATGCCCGGATGCCGCTCCAGCGTGGTCTCGATCTCGGCGGGCTCGACGCGGAAGCCGCGGATCTTGACCTGCCGGTCGATCCGCCCGAGGAAGTCGACCGTGCCGTCCGGCAGCCAGCGCGCCAGGTCACCTGTGCGGTAGAGGCGCTCCCCCGGCCAGGTGGCGAACGGGTGCGGCACGAACCGGCTCGCCGTCCGCTCCGGCAGCCGCCAGTAGCCGCGCGCCAGGCCGTCGCCGCCCAGGTACATCTCGCCCGGCACGCCCGGCGGCACCGGCTCCAGGCGCTCGTCGAGCAGCCAGACGGAGGTCAACGGGATCGGCCGCCCCAAGGTCAGCGTCGGGCGGGCTGTGTCCGCCCGGGTGACCGGATGGCAGGTGGCGAAGGTCGTGCTCTCGGTCGGACCATAGGCGTGGATCAGCCGGCAGCCGGGGAGCGCCTCCAGGGCGCGCCGCATACGCGCCACCGAGACCACGTCGCCGCCGGTGATGAGCTGGCGCACCCCGGCGAGCCCCTGCGGCTCCTCGTCGATCATCTGATGGAAGAGGCCGGTGGTGAGGAACAGCGTGGTGACCCGGTGCCGGGTGAGCGCCCGGGACAGCTCGCGCAGCGAGACCGGCCCCGCCGGGAAGATCGCCAGGCGGCCCCCGTTCAGGAGCGCTCCCCAGATCTCGAACGTCGAAGCGTCGAACGGGACGGGCGCGAGCTGCAGGATCGTCTCCTCCGGCCCCAGCTCCACATACCCGGGATCGATCACCACCCGCGTGACGCCCCGGTGGGTGGAGGCCACTCCCTTGGGCTTCCCCGTCGAGCCCGAGGTGTAGACGATGTACGCCAGACTGTCCGGGCTGACTGGGACGACCGGCGCTTCTGACGTGTCGTCCTCAGGAAGATCGTCGATCCGCACGATCTCCAGCCCTTGTGCGGCCAGGGTCGCCGCGAGATCGCCGCGGGTCACCACCAGCCGGGCGCCGCTGTCCTCCAGCATCCAGGCGAGGCGCTCCCGCGGATAGCCGAGATCCAGCGGAACGTAGCCCGCCCCGGCCCGCAGGACGCCGAGCAGGGCCACCATCATGTCGGCCGAGCGCTCCAGGAGGACGGCCACGGGAACGTCCGGCGCCGCGCCGGCCGCGCGCAGGCGCCGGGCGAGGAGCGCGGAGCGCCGGGCGAGCTCGCGGTAGGTGATCTCGGTGCCCGCGGCCAGGTCGACCAGGGCCACCGCCTCCGGTGTGCGCGCCGCCTGGCGGGCGAAGAGCTGAGCTAAATCGGACGGATCGGACGGATCATCCGACCGATCCGACGGATCCGACCGATCGGTCCGATGCCGCCGCTCAACCGGCTGGCTCCAGACCTCCAGGATCTGCCAGCGCTCGGCCGCGGAGAGCAGCGGCAGAAGCGAAACCGGCCGGTCCGGGTCGTCCACGATCCCAGCGAGGAGGCTCTCGAACGAGGCCAGGAGGCGCCGCACCGTGGCCCGGTCGAAGAGGTCGGCGCTGTGCTCCAGGGCGCCGGTCAGGCCGGCTTCGCCCTCGTGGAGGAGCAGGGTGAGGTCGAAGCGGGCTGTGCCGGTGTCGAGCTGCTCGATCGCCAGGTCGAGGCCGGGGAGGATCGCCGCGGGCATCGGCGCGTTCTGGAGAGTCAGCGCCGCCTGGAAGAGCGGATGCCGGCCCGGATCGCGCACCGGCTCCAGGGCGGCTACCAGCCGCTCGAAGGGGACGTCCTGGTGGTCGTTGGCCTCCAGCGTGGCGCGGCGCGTGCGGGCGAGGAGGCCGGTGAACAGCGGATCGCCCGATAGGTCGCCGCGCAAGGGGAGCAGGTTGACGAACAGGCCGATGAGCCGCTCGACCTCGGGAGTCCGCTGCGCCACCGCCGTGCCGACCACCAGGTCCTCCACCCCGGCCAGACGGGCGAGGAGGAGCTCGAAGGCGGCGAGGAGGATCATGAACAGGGTCATGTCCCCCTGGCGGGCCAGCCGGTGGAGACCGGTGGCCAGCGCCGGCGGCAGGGACATGGGCTCGACCGCGCCGCGGTGGATGGACCATAGGGGGCGCGGCCGGTCGGCGGGGAGCTCCAGCGCCGCCGGAGCGCCCGCCAGGAAGCTCCGCCACCACTCGACGTCCCGCGCCAGCGCCTCGCGCTCGACCAGCCGGCGCTGCCAGACGGCGAAGTCCACGTACTGCACGGGCAGGGCGGGGAGCGGCGAGGGGCGCCCTGCGTGGAACGCCGCATAGAGCGTGCGCAGCTCGTCGATCAGCACGCCCATCGACCACCCGTCCGAGACGATGTGGTGGAGGTTGACGACGAGGACGTGGTCGGCCGCGCCCAGGCGCAGGAGCGTGGTGCGCAGCAGAGGCCCCCACTCGAGGTCGAAGCCGCGGCGCGCCTCTTCCCCCGCCAGGTCCCGCCAGCTCTCCGCGGCGCCGCCCTCCAGATCGATGATTGGCAGGGGGATCGCCAACCCGGGATGGATGATCTGGACGGGCCGGCCGCCCGCGGCGGTGAAGGTGGTGCGCAGGGTCTCGTGCCGGCGCACGATCTCCGCCAGCGCGGCCGCCAGCGCGCCGACGTCGAGCGAGCCGCGCAGCCGCACCGCGGCCGGGATGTTGTAGGCCGGGCTCTCCGGGATCCACTGGTCGATGAACCAGAGGCGCTCCTGGGCGAAGGAGAGGGGGAGCGGCCCGGTGCGCGGCACGGGCTCGACCGGCACGGCCTCGTAGCGCCGGTCGAGCTGCCGGTCGAGCTGATGGCGGCGCGCCGCGGCGATCGCCTCGACCAGGCGCGCCACGGTGGGCGCGGCGAACAGGGTGCGCAGCGGCAGGTCGACCGCGAAGACGGCGCGGACGCGGGCGAGCAGGCGCGCGGCGAGCAGGGAGTGGCCGCCGCGCTCGAAGAAGTCGTCGTGGACGCCGATCTCCGGCTGCTCCAGGACCTCGCACCAGAGCCAGGCCAGCACCTCCTCGGCCTGCGAGCGCGGAGCCGCCGCGGAGGCCCGGGGCACCGGGGCTTCCGGCGGGGGGAGCGCCGCGTGGCTCACCTTGCCGTTCGGCAGCCGCGGCATGGCGCCGAGGATGACGAAGGCCGCGGGCACCAGCGAGACCGGGAGGCGCTCTTCGAGGTAGCGCCGCAGCTCGGCGGCGAGCAGAGCCGAGCCCGCGCGCGGCACCACCCAGGCGACCAGCCGGGCGCCCGCCGGATCGGCCCCCACCACGCACTCGGCCACGGCCGGATGGGAGGCGAGCACGGCCTCGACCTCCCCCGGCTCGATGCGCAGACCGCGGATCTTGAGCTGCCGGTCGATCCGCCCCTGCAGCTCCAGGCTGCCGTCGGGCCGCCAGCGCGCCAGGTCTCCGGTCCGGAACAGGCGCGCGCCAGGCCCACCCGATCCAGACCGACCCGCGAAGGGATCGGGGACGAACCGCTCGGCCGTCAGCTCCGGGCGTTTCCAGTAGCCTGACGCCACGCCGGCTCCGCCGATCCCCAGCTCGCCGGCCGTCCCCAGGGGCACCGGCCCGCCGAACGGATCGAGCACGTGCAAGCAGACGCCGCGGAGCGGCCGGCCGATCCCCAGGGAGAAGTGGTCGTCGTCCGCCAGCCGCGCGGCGCTGGCGTTGGCCGTTGCCTCGGTCGGGCCATAGAGGTTCCAGATCTCCAGCTCCGGCAGGAGGCGGTGCGTGCGCTCCAGCAGGTCGCGGTCGAACCCTTCGCCGCCGAGGAGGAGCCGGGCCAGGGCGGGGATCCGCGCGGCGGCCGGCTCGGGTCCGGCCTCGAGCAGATCGAGGAGCGCGCGCCAGAGCGAGGGGACGCAGTTGAGCGCCAGCCGGCGGCTCCCCTGCGGATCGTTGCGCAGATGACCGAGCAGCCGCTCCGGCCGGCGCGCCGACTCGTCGGCCAGAAGCCGCACCGGCCTCCCCTGGAGCAGCGGCGCGAAGAGCTGCTTGAGCGAGGCGTCGAAGTTGAGCGAGGTGAGGAAGAGAGCCCCGTCGGTCCCGGCGAGCGGCTCGTCCAGAGCCCAGCCCAGGTAGTTGAGCAGCGCGCGGTGGGTGACCGGCGTCCCCTTGGGCTTGCCGGTCGAGCCCGAGGTGTAGAGGACGTACGCCCAGGCCTCCAGCGGCAGAGGCGGCCCCGGCAGCGGCGCGGGCTCCTCCCCCGGCTCCGGCAGCGGCAGGGGGGAGTCCTGCGACAGGACGATCGAGACCCCCGAATCCTCCACGACGTAGGCCAGGTACTCCTCCGGATACGAGGGGTCGAGCGGCAGATAGGCCGCGCCCGTCTCCAGCGTGCCGAGCACCGCCACCACCAGCTCGATCGAGCGGTCGAGCGAGATGCCCACCACCGTGCCGGGGACGGCGCCCAGCCCGCGCAGCGAGCGGGCGAGGCGGAGCGACCGGCGCCGCAGCTCCCGCCAGGAGAGCGCCACCCGCCCTTCGAAGAAGACGGCCGGCTCGTCCGGCGCGACGGCGGCCTGCCGCCGGATCAGCTCGTGGACCGGGAGGGTCGCGGGCCGCGCAGGCTCGCCTTCTCCCCACTCCGCCAGGATCTGGTGGCGCTGCGCCGCGCCCAGCAAAGGGAGCTCCGAAAGGCGCAGGGAGGGGTCGGCGAGCCCGCCGGCCAGCAGGGTCTCGAACGATTCCAGAAAGCGCTGCGCCGTGGCCGCGTCGAACAGGTCGCTGCGATAGCGCAGGATGGAGCGCAGGCCGTTGGCCGAAGCCTCCAGGGTGAGGCTCAAATCGAGCTTGGCGGCGCCCGAGTCGAGCTCGCGCAAGGCGACGGCGGCATCCCCCAGCCCCATCGCGGCCTCCGGCTCGGCCTGCGAGGTGAGGAGCGCCTGGAAGAGCGGCGTGCGGCCGGCGTCGCGGGCGCCGGGCAGGCGCTCCACGAGCCGCTCGAACGGCAGGTCCTGGTGCGCCCAGATGGCGAGCGACGTGGTGCGAATGCGCCGGAGCTGCTCCTCGAACGTCGGGTCGTCCGCCATCCGGCCGCGCAGGACCAGGGTGTTGATCAGGCAGCCGATGAGCGGCTCGAGCTCCCGCCGGCTGCGCTCCGAGACGGGCGTGCCGATCAGCACGTCGCGCTGCCCCGAGAGACGGCCGAGGAGGGTCTGGAACACCGCTGCGAAGGTCATGAAGCGGGTCCCCAGGAGCGGCCGCCGCAGCGCGTCGAGCTGCTCCGCCATCCCCGGGGCGAGGGCGGCGGCGCGCAGGCCGCCGCGCGAGGTCGACGCCGCGGAGCGCGGCCGGTCCGTCGGCAGGTCGAGGGCGGTGGGCGCGCCGGCCAGCTCCTGCTCCCACCAGGCGAGACGCGCCTCCAGGACGTCGCCGGTCAGCCAGGCGCGCTGCCACCGCGCATAGTCGGCGTACTGCACGGCCAGCTCGGGGAGCGATCCGGGCTCGCGGTAGAGCGCGGCCAGCTCGCGGAAG